>JAUWTM010000004.1 GCA_030614715.1 Planctomycetota bacterium | reverse complement strand
CAGGTCACAGATGCGTGTACCGCCCGGTCAAGGTGAGCGTGTTCCAACCGACACAGGATTGTCGGACGGGTTAGTGGTTCCGGAGTTTATTTATATCGATGAGGAATACGTCGCAGATTCCTGGGACCAGCCTGATTCATGGACTCTGCTTGATGTCAATCCAACCACTGACTGCGACATCACAAACGCTCCGGAATCCGACAGTCCACTGCTCGTGGTCAGGAACTTCGGTGGGGGACGTTCGGCTTTTGCGGCGTTCAACCCGTTTGAGGGAGGTCCCGGAGCGCGTGACATGCCCATCGACCTCATCGCATCGAAGGGACTCCTCGATCCATTCAATCCAACAAGGGAATTCATCCACAACACTACACAATCTTTTAAAAATTACTACGATCCCCACATCCAGAACTTCTTCCTGCTGGGAACGACCGGCAGTACGAACGTCGTTATGAGGTGGCTCGACGCACTCGGCCCAGCCCTCATTTACCTGCTCGTCCTGCCGTTACTCGCTTTGATTGCCCGTGGACGGGGACAGCTGATCCTGATCATGTTCATACTCTGGTCGGTACTTTTCACCATGATCATGCTTGTCAGGACAGAGAAAACTGTTTCAGAGGAAATCCAGTTCAACGAGGCATCGCTTTTCTGGTGTGAAGCCCTGCCTCCTGAAGATACAGACGCTGCGGACATCGGACCGTCACACCTTTACGCAAGCTATGGATACAGCTCCAGGTCACCCCTGACGAGGACAATTACATGGGATTACGAACAGGCACTTCTCGATGAACTGGTCATTATGTCGGACTGGCCCTACGGATCGATCACAATCGATGAATCCCCCGGCATCAGCCTTCGTGACCTTTCCCTGGAGACAATTTTTTACAATAACAGCGGCCAGTATGGCTCGAGGACATTTGAGCTTCGAAGGTCCGCTCCCGAGGTCAGGGCATCCGGATTGCTTGAACTGGGACCTGAAACTGCGCACCTGACACTCGACGCATCACTTCCATTCGACGGAACTCACGGACGATTGATAGCAAACGGACGAAATTTGTGGATCGGAAAGGAGATCGGCCCACTCGGGACCGATGTCCATCTCGATGAGAACATCGGTGATCCTAAGGATATCTACCGTCACCAGGACCTGTTCCCCGATCGCGACATGGAGGATACCGTCGACCTGAGATCTCCCAACCCATTTGATCCTGAGGATGAGTTCGGCTACGCGCTGGGCACGTTCTGGGATTTTGCAGTGTCAGTTGCCGTAAACCGCGCCCAGGACTATACACGTGACCACGAAACAGACCGCCCGACACAGGCATACCTTGTCCTGGGATCGACAGAGACCTCGTCAGATATCAGTGTGGACGTCGGTGAGCTCCAGCGTCGCGCATTGACAGTTATAGTTATTACCATCCCGATTGTGTACAATTAATGTGATTTAAACGATCTTAATAGTGAGGATCAGATGAGCAAAGGTGCTGGCCCCACAACAATGCGGATTGTTGAATGCGTTCATTTTATTCCCCGAATAAAAATCTTCGGCTATTGGCGTTTCAGTACGGAAATGCTACTATTCTCATCGCCCCCGGGACTTCAGGGTGAACCCCGGGTATTTTGTCATGGAGACACCGACAAGACCATTTGAGCGCTACCGGACACGCAGCGCGCTGTTCCTGATGATCTACGCTGTCATAGCGTTGATTGCCGGTATCCCCAACATCATGCTCGTGACGATGGAGGAAGACCGCAGGATCCTCATTATCCTCGCAACCAGCATCCTGGTTGTCAGCAGGTTCGTGGGCTACATCAAACTTGCGGGCTACGCACTTCTGGAAGCCGACCTGATCAAAGCGCATTCCCTGAGGATATCGATGGCCCTTTGGGTGATCGTAGTGGTCCTTCTGGCGAATGCCGCGGTGTTCCTGTATAGGTTCGGCTTCACAGATATGTCCGTTACCGCTGTCAGTGTCGGCTGTATAGCAACCGCAGGGGTACTGATAACCCACCTGGTGGCGTCGCGTGAGCGTGGTATGACACGTTCACAGCTGATGAGGATGGTGTCGGGTGTTCTGATCGCACTCGGCTGCGCTAACATCTGCATCACAATGTTGTTTCCTCTTGCACCGATTCTCGGCCTTATGACCCTGTTTTTCGGGATCTATACCGAGAGGAAATCCCTCATGCTTGCCGCCAAGCAAACCTTCGCTGTGGCAAGCGGAGCAGCCGGCGCAGGGCTGACCGTGTACTTTCTCAGGTGGTACATGGACCCGGCACTGCTCGGTAACACAGCAATCGAACCCGCCACTGCGATATATCTCGGATGTGCTATGACCCTCGTCGGTATGGGTTATTACCGCTACTCAAGGCGCCTCTACGCAAAGGAAATTGGACAATCCACCGTTCCTGCTCCAAAGGAACATTCCTGATACCTTCCAGTTTGAATTTCAGCATGAAAAAAAGGAGGATGAAATAATCCTCCTGGGATTCCCCTGTTCCGATTGGGACGAAGGACCTATACCTTATGGCTCTCGACGAACTTGACTACGTCCTTGACGCGAGCCAGGCCTTCGGCTTCCTCGTCGGAAACCTGGATATTGAATTCTTCTTCGACCGCCATGATCATCTCAACGATGTCCAGGCTGTCCGCGCCAAGATCGTCAGCGAAATGAGCCTCGAGGTTGATCTCGCCATCTTTTACGCCCAGTTGCTCAACGATTATCTCCTTGAGCTTCTTATATACTTCATCGTTCATGGTCTCTCCTTGGCGCTTTACTCTTCCCGTTTCTCACGACGCCGTGGTTTAAATTGCCGCCCTTTGTAAAATCCGCAATGCTGGCACACTGTGTGAGCCGGCCTTGCTTTCCCGCAGGAGGGACAGGTCCCCAGTTCAGGGGCCTTTGCTTTCCACGTCCTGCGGCGGGTCCGCGTGTTGGATTTAGATTGTTTCCATTTTGGTAAAGCCATAGCAATCTCCTTCGCCTTAAACGAAGGCTGGCGTAGTATAATCGCGCATTCAGTCCCTGTCAAGTGATAAATCGACCGGATTGCCTTCTGCGCCCGTCTTATCCGGATTTACTCCCATCGACCTGATCCCGGCCCTGACTTCGCTCAGGATCCGGCTCAACTCGACCTCGAGCTGAACCAGGCGGTCCCCGACGTACGTATCGCTGTCAGCCCTGATGGATTCCGCCACCTCCCGGGCTTCAGCAGTGATCACGTCAGCGTCCACAAGCTTTTCAGCCTTGCGTACGGCCTCATCCACTATTTCCCCGGCCTGCTGACGGGCCTGCTCCAGGATCTCCTCCTGGCGTTCGAGGACATCCTTGGCCATGTCCATCTCTTCAGGCAGCGATTCCTCGAGAACCTCGATTAATTCAAGTGCTCTCGACCGGGAGACCAGGGCCTTATCGAATAAAGCCATGAATCCCCCACCTGCTTCGATGAGGATTTTCAGCCGCTCGATAATATCCGGAGATTCAATCATCGACTTTCTTTCAGCCTTTTTTCTTTTTCGACTCAGCCAGTTCTATCTGTTTCAATACCGGTTCCGGCACAAATTCACTGATATCTCCACCGAAGATCGCAATTTCCTTGATTAGTGAGCTTGAAATGAACGAATATTCGTGCCCGGAAACGAGGATCATGGTATCAACATCCGGATTCAACGCCCTGTTCACTATCGCCATCTGGCTCTCAGACTCATAATCGCTGATCGCCCTCAGACCCCTTATGATGATATCAGCCCCGTTGTCCTTCGCAGCATCGACCAGCAGGCCGCTGAAGCTGATCACCTCGATATTTTTGCACGTCCCGATACTGTCGCGAATCATATTCATTCGCGTCTCAAGATCGAACGTGGTCTTCTTGGACGGGTTATTGCCGACAGCCACGATGAGTGTATCGACAACCTTCTTGGCCCTCTTGATTATGTCGAGGTGGCCGAGTGTGATTGGGTCAAATGTTCCTGGGTAAATCCCTATCATCTTAATGCTCCTGACGTGAATATCGACTACTGCATCATATCGCGGATTTCCTCGTCGCGCCATCTGAAAAATACCAGTGCCGTCCCACCATGCACCCTCTCCTTCAATGGATACAGCTCCGAGGGTGTCTCGCCAAGCAGTTCCTTTACTTCATTTCGACCGGCTTCGTAAATAATCAAACCCGATTTCTCCAGAACCCTCGACTGAACGATTGCGCCCAGTATGCGTCCGGGGGAGATCGAATTATACGGCGGATCGATATATATCAGGTCGAAACTGTACTCCTGATCCATCAGTTTCTGAAGACCGTCGGCGAAATCGTTAGTGATCACCTTGATACTATCCCGGTCGATCCCCAATTTATCAAGATTTTTTTCAAGTGTCCACGTGCGTGAATGATCTGAATCCAGAAAAGCGACAAATCCAGATCCCCGGCTCAGGGCCTCGATTCCAACCGGCCCGGTTCCGCAGAATAAATCCAGAAACCGTGAGTCGGTAATGTCCTCCCCGATCATATCAAACAGGCATTTTTTTATAATTCCCGTTGTGGGACGATAATCACCACTATCCACAGATGCAATCTTACGCCCCTTGTACTTACCGGCATTTATGCGCATGTCGGGACTCATCGCGATGCCTCCACGAGCCTGAGAATCGACGCTTGTGAGATTCCTTCAATCCGTACGGTTTTCCTGCGTGATGTCGCACCCCTGGTAATTGAGATCGATGATTTTGAAATCTTCAAATTGCCGGCGAGGAGCTTTGTAATCGCTTCGTTTGCCTTGCCCTTGTCCGGGGGAGCTGTAACGGAGATTTTCAATGCACCGTCGTGGATGCCGTCGACCCCGTTACGGCTGGCTTTGGGCTTCGCTATGACCTCAAATTCAACATAACCTGTATGTTCGGAGATTTTCAGCATTAATCAATCGATTAAAGTATAGCATGCAGTTATTAGTAACGTTTTATTCAATTCTCTTCCCACTTTGACTCGGTTTCAGACTTCCATTTATCAAAGTTGTTGCTGATTATCGCATTACGTGCATCGTTGACCAGCTGACGGTAATACGCGAGATTGTGAAGGGATAACAACCCCAGTACACCCGGTTCCCCGGCCTTGTAGAGATGATGGAGATACGCACGCGAGTATCTTATACATGTAGGACAGGCACATTCAGGATCAAGAGGTGCTTCGTCTGTTTTATACGGAGCATTTCTCAGGTTCACACGTCCCCGGCTGGTGAACAGGGTGCCGTTTCTAGCCATTCTCGTCGGGAGGACGCAGTCGAACATATCGATTCCCGCCCTGATTCCCTCCAGGATCTGGTCTGGCAGGCCAACACCCATTAAATAGCGGGGTTTGTCGGATGGCAGTAACGGTGCGACCTCATTAACAACGCCTTCTCCTTCCTCCCGGTCCTCCCCAACACTGATTCCCCCGATAGCGTAACCCTGGAGATCGAGTTCAACCGACCTCTCAAGGTATTCCATCCTCAGATCAATGTGCGTTCCACCCTGCAAAATTCCGAACAACGCCTGTTTATCCGGATCTCCGATCTTATTAAATTGCGTCAATGCCTGCGTCAGCCATTCTACAGTCCTGTCACCGGCTTTCCTTAACACATCCCTGCTGGAATCACCCGGGGCGCAGTGGTCGAGAGGCATAATGATATCGCTTCCCAGCTTTACCTGGAGATCCATGACGCTTTCAGGTGTAAATGTATGCCTGCTGCCATCGTACGGTGACTGGAACGTCACGCCACTATCATCGACCTCGAAAAGTCCCTACAGACTGAAAAACTGGTAGCCCCCGGAGTCAGTCAGCACTGATCCGGTCCAGCTGGACCAGCCGTGAACACCATTGAACTGCTCGATTGTTTCGGCACCGGGACGCAGGTACAGGTGAAGCGCATTCATCAGGATTAGTTTATAACCAAGATCCTCAAGCTCGTTCCACCGAACTGCTTTTACGGCACCGATTGTCCCGCACGGCATGAACGCCGGAGTCTCGACGCTCCCATGTTGCGTTTCAAGAGTACCCGCACGTGCGCTGCCGTCGGTTTTTTCAATCCCAAAGCGCATGACTTGTCTCCTCTTTGGGAAGTGTGTCCAGGAGTTCAAGCACCTTGCCGAATTTCCCGGACGGCTCACTGGCGAAGGACATCAGATCACCGGAATCTGGATGCGGAAATTTCAGACGCGTTGCGTGTAACAAGTGGACGTTACTTGATTCCAGAATTGCTGTGATCCTCTCCAACACCTTCTCAATTTTCGCAAATTCCCGATCCTTCTTAGACATACTCTTCAGCGTGCGCGCAACCTTATCGGCAGCCTTCTTACCACCGTATATCTGATCCGCCGCAACAGGATACCCGAGATTGGACATATGCACCCTTATCTGGTGCGTCCGACCCGTATCCAGCTTGCATCCGACAAGGCTGAACCCAGGATACCTGGTTAGTACACGGAAATGGGTCTTCGCGGGTTTTCCCGCAGACTCACGTGTTACAGTCATACGTTTTCGGTATGTCGGGTGACGTCCGATCGGTTTTTCAACGGTTCCTGAATCCAGCGGCGGACTTCCAAAGACTAACGCAAGGTAAATTCGCTGAATATCCCGGTCCTTGATCATCTCGATCAGACGCGACATCGCCTGATCGGTGCGAGCGATAACCATAAGTCCGCTGGTATATTTATCGAGACGGTGCACTATCCCCGGTCGGAGTGGATGCGATGTCGGTGGCAGCGAGATCCCCTTGTAATAAAGGAAGTTGACTACCGATCCAGTCATCGCGTTCAGTGTCGGATGGCTGCTGATTCCCGGAGGTTTATCGATTACGAGTATGTGATCGTCCTGATATACGACTGGGATATCGAGGTCTTCCGGAGGGGGCGTCTCGATCTCCGATTCGATAACTACTTCGAGCCTTATAAGATCGCCGGGACGGACCTTGTAGGATTTTGACGTCATAACAGCATTGTTGACCACCACGCACTCATCCTCGATCCATTTCTGGATCGTGGTGCGCGACGGCGACAATGCTTCGTCGAATTCATCGAACGGAAAGTCAAGCAGGAATGTGTCAAGGCGCTGTTCAGCCCTTGATTTATCCACCTTTTCCTCGTACTGGAAAACCGGCGAAGTCATTTTCTTTAATCGTTGGGTTCCGGACGCCTGCTGAGTTCGCTGAGGCCGCCCCCTTTGTCCTCAAGAACAGGTTTATCGACAGGCTCTTTTATCGTATCCGGTTCATTACCAAGGGGTTCGTCAAGTTCCTCGGGTTGAGTACCGTCCACCTCTTCAAAAGGCACCAGCATTTCACTCGGTTCCTCGACAGGTATTTCCCGGAGCCCCTCATCCATTGCGATACTTCCCGGCAGCCGTTCGGATTCTTCCCATCCACCGCGTTCGTCGGGCAGCCCGGTGAGACTACCATGCACTTTTTCGGAAGCAGGTTTCGGATCATCAACCTGTTCGCGCGCGAGAAGCAATACCAGCACCAGCACGATTGTTCCGACAACGACAAAACTGTCGGCGAGATTAAATATCGGCCAGTCGTATTCCCAGCCCGTTCCGGGAAACAGCGTGACATCAAGGAAGTCGGTCACCTTGTGGTACATCAGGCGGTCGGCCATGTTGCCGATTGCCCCAGCCATCTGGAAGGCGAGTGCCGTCTTGAGCCAGACCTCGTCCTTGTCAAGCTTACGGAGGATCATGAGGATCACGAGTACCATGATGATTGCGAAGTATGTAAAGTACTCGCTCCACTCAGGCAGCATGCCCCATGCGATTCCCTCGTTATAGTTCAGCGTGACCCGGAAAAATTCCGGGATAATTTCGTGCTGGATTCTTTCAGGCAGGTATTCACGTGCGAGCCATTTGGTAAGCTGGTCGGTGCCGGCAAGAATTACCGAGAGAAGTACGAAGTAGCGCGTTGCCATCAGGCATCCACCCCCCGACCGATCTCAGCCCATGGCTCTATATTTCTGAGCAATGGAAAACAATTCAGCGTGTTTACACTCACAATATTACTTGTCTTCTCAAGTGTCCATCCCCTGAACTCACTCAGCTTCTCCGCTGTTTCGATCACGTTGGCAGGTTCACACCTTCGCACCTTCCGATTTTTCGCCTTGTTGGGAATCAGGAAGGGACTGTCTGTCTCAGTAAGTATTCTGTCTTCCGGAGCTTTACGTGCCGCGCTGTGAAGCTCGGTTGCTTTCGGGTATGTCAGGTTACCGGCGAATGATACGTAAAAACCCATGCCGGTAACCTTATCGATCTCATCCGGACCGTAACCGTAACAGTGAAAAACACCCGGTTTATCGGGCAGATCATAGTTCTCAAGAATTTCAATTGTCCGATCGAATGCATTCCTCGAATGGATTACAAGCGGGTATCCGGATTCAGCGGCGAGGGCGACCTGCGCATTAAATAAATCCTCCTGACGTGTCCTGTCCGCGTAATCCCGGAAGAAATCCAGCCCTGTTTCACCGATCGCCACAATATCCTGGCGCTCCAATTCACCACCAAAAAATTCGATATCGGAAGGCCCGTAATTATCAGCTTCGTGAGGATGAATCCCGATCGTACCAGCCAGTGCCGGAAGTGATCCACCGCCTGAACCAAACTGGTCAAGGATATCCGCAGTCCGACGGTAATGAACCGGGCAGTACCCGACCAGCAGTACACCCTCAACTCCCGCATCAACGGCGTTATGGAGCACTCCTGCAAGCTCATCTGGCTCGAATCGAAGGGTAAGATGGCAATGTGTATCGACTACCATAATGTAAACGACCACCGGAAGACCGGCGGTCGGAGCGATCAGTTTCCGGTCTACAGGGCTGACACAATGAAATTAACCGTTATCGCCCTGGTCTCCGGTCTCGTCGGTTTTCTCGTCCTCTGACGGGGTTTCTTCACCGGTACCCTCGTCACTTTCCTCTTTTTCCTCTTCTTCTTCCTCTTCCTCTTCTCCTTCTTCACCTTCACCGGTTTCGCCCTCGTCGCCGGTTCCTACACCATCCTCTTGACCCTCGGTGCCTTCACCTGAGTCATCACCTGTTTCCTCTTCACCGGAATCTGCACCCGGGGTCATTGTGCCGGACGTACCATCCGTTCCCATTACAATCGTGCCAAGTCCCGACGTGCCGTCGCCGGCCATTCCGGCACCTCCAGCACCGCTCAGTACCGGATCACCCATGTCTTCTTCCTGTAACGGGGCGAACAGCATCGCGATACGGTTAATGTCGAACAGAGGGATTATTTCGTAGTGTGTACGAATTGTTCCGGAGCCGACCTCGGTACCGGACGCGTCATTTATCGTGAATTGATTCCCGGCAAGTTCGTTAATATAGACGTTGTCGATTTTAACAATGCCGTCCTCTCCGGTCTCACCGTTCTGGCTTCCAATGCTTAATATGAATCCTTCCGCCTTGGACATTTCCTCGCTGTAGACTACCGCTGTAAATCTCCCGGTCGACACATATGATGCCGTCGTTTCAAGGCCCTCGGAGAAGAGCCCGTTGAACGTAGGATCAGTCGACCAGTTACCATCTTCATCTGTTATCACGGTCCGCGACGCGAAATCGAACGATGGCAGCGGACCACGGATGTCGAGAAGGGGATTAGAATACAGTGCATCGTAAACTGTTACGACCTCTGTAACTTCTGCTCCGCTGCTCAGCTTGATTGCCATACCCGATGACGATGTCTGGGCGATGTCCTCCAGCAGTATGACCCAGTCCTCGATCATTACGAAATTTCTGTGGAAACTGGACAGGTAGAAAAGCTCCTTCTTCTCAGGGTCTCCGGCCTGTACTTCCCTCGCGATTTCAAGGGACGGCCTGATATCAACTGTCAGTGTATTCAGAGCATTTATGAATGCCGAATGCTGGCTGGAAAGGTAATCCCGCTGTTCATCTGAGAGTGTCCCAAACGGTGCAGCTGGAATGTACTCATCCGGGCTGAGGACAGAGTCCCCGTTCGCATCCTCGATCTCGCTTCCCGGGATCAGGTAGTTAATTTCATGGTTGTAAGCATCGACGTAACTGAGAAGTGAATCGATCAGCTTGTAATGGTCAATTATCAGATTGAAATCCTCGAGGTCAAAGGTCATCGTGACCTTCGCTGTACCATCAGTTACGTTAAATCCGAGGCTGAGGAGGTATCCTTCCTCCTGCTCGATATACGATCGTACCGACTCAAGGTTATCGATGTGCTCCTTGATGCCGTCGTGGAACCTCTGAAGGTTCTCGTAGAAATTATGCGACGGGAAAATGTCTGCGCCTTCACGTCCGGCAGCTTCCCGGTATTCACGGATAATTGTAATCCACTCGTCCTCGGTCAACGCTTCCTCGCGTTCGGGAAGAGCACCGAGTATCGGTGCAGGCACCCCACCGAGTCCTCCACCGGTATAACCGAGTTCTCCACCCTGCTCCCTGTTCTCTTCATCAGGATTGTCGCCTCCGCCATCACCCGGATCCTCGCCTATCAGTGATGCCCCCCCCTGCTTGGACTGATCCTGTTCGAGACGGCTCAGGCCCATCTGACCTGAGTCATCCGGATGTACAGGATTATCCTCCGGTGGTGCCGGATTTTCAGGCGATACTGGCGGTGGTCCTGACGGTGCCGTGTTCGTGTTACCTGCCGGATCGACTGTACCCTCACCCACCGGTGGTGACGTAGTGCCGCCTTCCTCGCCTGTCTCTACATGCTGCGGCCCCATCAGGCTCAGTAACGTGTTCGGATTAAAAATAAGCTCGGTATCCACGGGCGCCAGAATTGGGAAGCCCTGTGCACCTGTGATTAATCCCGTCCGGTAACCAAGCGCTGACAGTCTCAGGAAGTATGAGTCTTCTGTCAGGTAGGGATTCGGGAACAGCTCGGGATGACCGATAAGCGGTGTGTTCATCACCAGCTTGTCGATACCCGGATGCATTAACACCGCGAACTTCCTGTGATCTCTCATCAGGTCCGAGATGGCGTAAGCAAGCGCAGCATCGACAGACTGTGGATCCGCTGCGAATGCGCTCATGAAGAACTGCGCAGCGGAAACAAGCTGCCCATGCTCCATCGCTTCAAGCCCCTGGGGCCATAGCTGTTCGAAATTCCCCTGGATCACCTGCTCTCCCATCTCGGCACCACCACCGGACAATTGACCACCGTCCTCGGTACCGGATGTTCCACCGGTCCCCTGACCGGGTGGTGTGAATGGTGGTGCGGTCGGGTTGGAGGCAACACCACCGCACGAGACCAGGATTGACAGTGTTAGAATCGCTGCGAGTAACGCAGTAATGTTTAGGAAATTTTTATGCATCGGTTTATTCATCCCGAATCCGACGAGTTACTCACTCGTCTTGTTTTTTTATCGGCGTATCGACGTGGGGGAGCCGACCATAAGCCGAGTTCTGTGTCCCTTTCGGGTGACGATCATCTATCTGGGACAGACGTTACCGCCTGCCTCTTGCGTCTACCTCGGGAAAGAACGGGCCGCTCTATATTCCCGATTTGACTTGCACCGGACGGGGTTTACTAGACACGGACCGGTCGCCAGGCCGCCGGTGAGCTCTTAACTCACCTTCACACCCTTACCCGGACCGAGATCCGGGCGGTCTGGTTTCTTTGCACTTTCCATCGGCTCGCGCCGCCTGGGTATTACCCAGCGTCCTGCCCTTCGGTGCTCGGACTTTCCTCCCCCGCACGCTCATAAGAGCATACGAAGGCGATCGCCTTGCCTGCTCCCCCAACATTATCTAGTATATGAATCCGCCCTACTTTTTCAAGGCCAACTTACTCAGCTTGTCCGCTTCGATATTTTCCAGACGCGGTACGGACCGCATTCTGAACTCCTTAAACTTACTTAATCGGACAATAAGCTTCCGGTATAATTTTAATATCCCCGGGTTCTTCACTCTGTATGAACCATTTACCTGCTTTGCCATAAGCTCACTGTCAGTGTAAAGCAGAATTTCCTCAACACCCCATTTAATACATATCTCTGCAGCCCTGATCGCGGCTAGGTATTCAGCCTGGTTGCTGGTATGCTCCCCGATCGCCTCCGACAATCGCCCGATCGCAGTTCCGTCAGGCCTTTCGAAGACAATTCCGATACCGCACGGACCGGGATTTCCAATACATGCGCCGTCAGTTCTGACGATGCATTTAGTGATCTCGCCGGGCTGAATTTCCGGTAGAGGCGGGACCTTCTCTTTTTTCTTCTTTTTTACGGTTTTTTTCGTCTTTGCAGGCTGTTCAGTCTCCTCGCCGGGTATTTTCAGAAGGCATATCGCCTGTGCGGCGATGCCGTCTCCCGTTCCAGTGAATCCCAGTCCCTCGGTGCTGGTCGCTTTGATCGACACGCACTCTATTGGAACACGTAACGCCACCGAAAGGTTCAATCTCATATGCTCAAAGAACGGAGCCAGTTTCGGAGCGTCGCAGATGACCATCGTATCGATATTTTCAGTAACGTAACCGCCTTCCTCCATCAGTATCCTGACGCGTTCGAGGAGATCCATCGAGGAAATATCCTTGTACTGAGGATCGTCGTCCGGAAAGTGATCGCCTAGACTTCCCGCTGCCATCGCACCGAGTAAAGCGCTCATCACGGCATGAGTGAGAACGTCGGCATCGGAATGTCCGAGAAGTCCCTTGCCGTGCTTGATCCTGACCCCGCCGAGGATCAGCTTCCGACCCCTAGCGAGCTTATGGACATCGTATCCGATGCCTGTCCGGTACATTGTTTCGACGGGTTCAGGCTTCCTGCGGACCATCAATCCTCTCCCTCTTCAGCGTCCTGCCATCCCCTGCTGAAAAGTATCCCCTCAACTGCCCCGATATCCTCGGGATAAGTTATTTTCATGTTGCTGCGTTCGTGATACACGATATGCACGGTCTCTCCTGCGCGAGTGAAAAGAGTTGTGTCGTCCGGAAGGATACCTTCATGGTCCGCCTGGTCGTGAAGATCGAGCAGTCGTTCGAACGGGAAGATCTGTGGTGTCTCGATACACGCCACCACCGACCTGTCGACCTCATCTTTTATCCTGTTATCGTTAATAATCCTGAGAGTATCGACAGCCTGATGTGCAAGCGTAGCCGCCTGGCTGGTTTTTAATGCGATGTCGAGCAGCTGCCCGATCATTTCATCTGTAAGGCAGACACGTGCGCAGTCTGTGATCAACACCCAGTCCGGCGGATCGCTTCTTAAGGCATTCAACGCCTTATAAACACTCGCAGACCTTGTCTCTCCCCCCGCCTCCACCTGTACGGGTGCAGAAAATCCCCAGACTTTAATGTGCTCAGTGAAATCCTCCACAGAATCCGGAGGTGCGGTCACAACGAACCTTTCTATCCCTGAGCCCTCGGTCAGTCCACCGTAGTTATCAAGCGCGTTCAGCGCGTAATAGAGCATCGGACGGCCAAGTATCGGTACGAGCGCCTTCGGGACATTGGCGTACTCTTTACCGAGACGTAGTCCCTTTCCTGCGGCGACAATGCAGCATGCAATCTTCATAGCGGTTGGATTGTATCACGTAGAGAGTATCAAGTGCATTAACGGGGAAGCTTTGATTGAATTTCAAAAAAAAAACGACCCCGATTTCCGGGGCCGATGTTGTTGTCAGGTTGACTTTATAGTATTCAGTTCCTTGGCAGGTTTGGCGAAAATCAACCTCCCCGCGACCGTCTGCAGGATACTGGTCACCGATACCTGGATGTTACTGCCGATATACCCGTCACCGCCCTCGACAACGATCATCGTGCCATCATCGAGATACGCAACGCCCTGACCGGATTCCTTCCCATGCTTGATAATCTGCACCTGGAGGTTCTCACCGGGCAGGAAGACAGGCTTGAGAGCGTTCGCCAGTTCGTTGATATTCAGGACATCGACTCCCTGCAGCACCGCGACCTTATTCAGGTTGTAATCGTTTGTGACAATGCTGCCACCGATCTTTTTCGCGATACTCACAAGGTGGCTGTCGACCTCAAGCGTGTCGTTGTCAGGCTCCGAGAAATCGTCGTAGATCTCGATATTCAGCTCGCCGTCCTCCTGCATCTTGTTCAGATGATCGAGGCCCAGACGCCCGCGGTTACGCTTGAGTGTGTCGGTCGAGTCGGAAAGCTTGTGGAGTTCCTTGAGAACGCTCTGCGGGACGATGATCAGCCCCTCGAGGAACTTCGAGCGGATGATATCCGATATTCGACCGTCGATGATTATGTTCGTGTCCAGAACCTTAGGACTTAACGCTGCAACGCCGCCTTCATCGTCGCCTCCGATACCGATCTTCACCGATGCCATGAAGAATGCGCCCAGGTAAACAAGGATGATGATAGTACCGATAAATGCGAGGATTTTCAGCCCGTAATAGAGTGGGAGCTGGCTCATGAAAATTGCTTCGATGAGATATGTGTTGATCAGCAACGCTATAACAAAACCCAGTCCTCCGCCGATTATTCCGTTTACCAGTTTGGGCCCGTTCGATTGCAGGATCAGCTTCAGGAACCATTCATTGAATTTCAGAAGCCACCTGTAGGCAATTGTCGCAACCATCAGCCCGATGAGTGCGAAGACGATGATAATCCCCGGCAGGTTCGGAATGAAGGGGCCTACGCCCCCGGGTTGTTCGGTGAGGTACGGATCAAGTATGAGCGCGATCGCATAGCCGACTACGGCGCCAAGAAACATCATAACCAGCTTCATGAATCTGAGACCCATTGTGCGCTCCTTTGAATGATATGATAATACGATAATTGACAGGTTATAAAAATAAGCAAATCAGGCAAGCGCATCAGCCTTGCATTATTTAAGATGCATAAAACCCGGCGATGGATCAACTCCTCGCCGTATAACCCCATCATTGTACGTCATAAACCACTAAAATTCCAAATCCGGGGCATACAGACCACCCACAGGAACATTCTCGACCCGGATTGATAAATTCTGAAGTGTCTACTTTCCGTCCAACCGACTTTCCATGGATCGGAATCGGATGATCCTCAATCTATTTCAGGCAGAAGTCTTGTTACCTGTGGTAATGGTCCCGGTACGATCCTGATTACCTCTCCAGGTTTCGTCTTGAAGTTCTCCCAGGCCATCTCGAGACGTATTCCAGTTACATAACAGGCCAGAACTGCGTTCAATGACTGGTGCGCGACTACGAGAATGTGCTCTCCCTCGATATTGTGCTCTCCCGACACCTCTTCCCACCATTCACCTGCGCGTTTCTGGGCATCGATCGCGGCTTCACCGTTCTCCGGATGGAACTCCGACATGTTGTTTCTGTAATCCATGTAGTCTTCCATCCACACTTTTTTAACCTGGGCTTCGGGTGTACCCTCCCATGCACCGAAGTTGATTTCGATCAGTCTCGATTCAACCTTTTCGGGCAGATGGCGGTCTTTTAAGACAATACCGGCTGTTTTCCGGGCCCTTTGTAATGGGGAGATGAAAGCGCGCGTGAGAGGAACATCCCTGAGAATCTGCCTGAGAGCTTCCGCCTGACGCAGACCCGTCTTGTTTAAAGGGATGTCGCTGGCGCCCTGAAAAATCTTATTTAGGTTATAATCCGTCTCGCCGTGCCTTGCGAGATAAAGGACAGGATATCCTGTCAGTTTCCTGTCTTTTACATTCCGTTCCATGACGGCGATAATACAGGCTTTGAAAAAACAGGTCAAAATTTTTACAAAAAAATTAAGATAAATAGTTCAAAGGAAGCCGAATTGCCATGATATTAATAGATGGTCGGGATTCTGAGAAGTTCGCAGCTGAAAAACCTGGTAAATACAAGAGGCAAGGAATGATGGCGATGAAGCAGTCGATCGCCCGATATCGGCGCACAATTATGGTGTGCCTGTGCCTGTTTTTTTTCATTGGAGTAGGAACAGCCTCGGCACAGGATGAATCCACCAGGGACATGGAATTTGTCCCGCTCTACAACGTGGGGCAGGAGGAGGCGATTCTCCAACTCTACTCGAACCTCGAATTAATCGGGATTACACGTGACGACCTTGTCATAACAACCCTTGCTTCCGTCCCTGACAGGCTGGTAATACAGGGTCCCGCCGACCTCATCGATATCGCCAAGGAAATCCTGCGGACGATCGATCCACCTCCGGAACCGCCGGCACCGCCACCCGCCGAGGTAATAGACTCGATTACCGTACGCAACCTTTCTCCCAGTGATTTCGCGGTTAAACTCGATGAGATCATGAACAATTTCATCGGAATGGTGCTTCTGGACCCGTCATCCGATAATTTCATCATCTATGCACGTAACGCTGAGGGCGCCGGCCAGATAAACTTCTACATACCCAACCTGGAATCAGCTGTCGAAGCGTTTAATGTCCAGCCGCTTGGCTACCAGGGCTACGAGGTGTACATCCGTGCGACATCCAACGAGCAGGGGCTGATCAACTCGATAAAAGGCCTTGTTGCCACTATCGATCAGCCGGTTTCAGCCCGTACATTCCAGGTGATCAACCTTTACTACGTCGAGGTCACCGAGGCGATTAACAGTCTCAGAGCAGCAGGATTCCAGGCGGTTAATACGACATCCGGCGTTGACGAAACCGTAGTAACCGCGCTTGAATCCGGAATCGGGCCGATCATCTATGCAGCTCCACAGGTCATGTCGACATCGTCGGAACTTTCCACCCGTCTTTCAGACACAGGTGGTGATATTGGCGGAACGCAGTTCTCCGTCCTTTCATTCGACAACCCGGTAGCAACAACAGATATATACAAACTGATCGTGTTTGGCACCGAGTCCGAGATAGCCTCTGTCGAACAGTTCCTCTCGATGATCGACATTCCAGCCCGTCAGATACTCATCGAGGCACAGGTCATAGAGCTTAACATCGACGACCTTACAGACCTCGGCCTAAGGGAGATATCGGGTCAGGACGATATCCTCGGCGGAACGGTCAATCCCGTATTTCCCGGCCAAAGCGGAACATCGACTACATCGGGTGGCAATTTCTTTGTCTATGACGACGCCGGAGAGCCTGCAGGCTCGTTCTCAGCTGCACTTGCAGCCCTGATCCTCGACGGCAGGGCGACCATACGTGCGCGTCCGAAGGTTGTAACAGTCGATGGCAGGCAGGCTATCATCACTATCGGTCGACAGGTCCCGGTCGTTCAGGAAACCGTCTCCAGCGACGGCAGGAGCACCTACGATATCAACTTCGTACCGACTGGAATCACCCTGAATATTAAACCTCGAATTGGACGCGGCGGTGAAGAGGTCCAGATGCAGGTCAACGCGGTTGTATCGAACGTGGAGACATTAAATAACGTTGTAAGCGAGTTAAGCCTTGTCGCACCCGAGCTTAATACACGTGAGATATCGACAACCGTCAGGATACCCAACCATCACTCCCTCATTCTCGGTGGACTGATCTCCACAGAGCTTGAGACAAGGACATACAAGGTGCCGATCCTTGGCGACCTTCCATTGATCGGTGCATTATTCCGGCGCACCAGCGAAATCAGGGACAGGACTGAGATCATCATTGTCCTGACACCGCATGTGGCAGAGGAAGTGGAGCCGCGTCCGGATGCAGATACTGAAAATCCGTACCAGATCATGGATCCTTACCTCGTACCGCTTGGTTCATCGGTTCTGGACAACCTCGATAACGTCCTTTTCCCGGGTGAATACATCATCAAGGAAGTCGACCTGAGAGGAATCGATCTTACAACAGGTCGACCTGAGGTCCCGCTGGACCAGATAGTACCCTTCTCAGCGAACGATCCGGTAATGCTGACGCTTCTCCACCTCATACGTAAGCTCCAGCTTGTCGATAATCTTCGAATGATGTCTGAAATTGAAATTCCACCTGACATGGATGCAGTCTCTGCCCGTTATCACGCTGAAGCTTTCCTGATTGCTTATCTGCGACACCTTAATTCACTTCAGCCTGATGATATACAGGCCGGTCGACGTCTTCTCGTTCCCGCGTTCCCGATCCCTGAAGAGGGCTTCGATACACCTGAGCTCACATGGCACACGATTAATTACCTTGCCGAAACCAGAGCCAATCCGCTTCTGACAGGGCTTGCCGAGACGATCCGGTGGTTCGATCAGCAGCCTGCTTCCGATCCGATCTCGCTTTTCGAGTTCCCGGAGGAAGAGGAAACCATCGAGGGACCGACCATGATCGATCTCGTAACCGGAGAACCGTTCGAGGAAGACGAAGTTGAGGATTCCGATGCTTCTGACGCAGAGGAACCGGAAGAACGAGGTTCTGATTCCGAGACAGAAGATGAAACTGAAATTTCCGATGAATCCGGGGATACTGCGGATTCTGAAGTTACTAACGTTGGATAGATTCGCCTGATGTGTACTTTTCAAACATATGCCTGGAGGAGAGAGACGATATGCGTACGTCTGTCCTGAGATGGGTTATTGCGGGGATAGCTCTGCTTATGTTCGTTTACCCCCTTACCGGATGTAACAAGACAGCCGAGGACACCAACAAGCCCGTGTTAATTCAGGGTTTCACGCTGTACGAGAATGGTGACGTGGTTACACCCGCGGGAACGCTGCAGATCGAGCCCGGCAGCATATTGAACATACTTGTCGACTACATAGATCCCGATGCCGGTGACGATCCCGATCCGAACTGGTACTCGGCGACATGGGTGGTCGAGAGGGTTGGTGGCGGCATCAGCACATTCAACCCGAACGAATCCTTCATCGTTTTCGATGAGAATCCCTGCATCTGGAAGGCTCCTGATGTCACAGGGTACTACAGGTTCCTCGTGGAGGTCCGGGACCGCTACGGAACACCGTCGCAGGAAACCATCGTTGTCGAGGTAAACGCCAACAAGCAGCCGGTCATAACCCAGATTGTAATCTCCGACACTCAGCCGTTCGTCAATGCTGAGATCACAATCACAGTTGAGGCTGAGGACCCTGACGGTAATACTCCCCTCATGTACTCATGGCAGGCTGATGGCGGTTATTTCACGTTCGAGAGCGATGGTGAAGCGCGCTGGATCAGCCCGACCTCCGGAAACTATGTATTAACGGTGATTGTGGAAGATCAGCTTGGAGGCACCGTTTCAAGGGACCTTCCCATCGTTGTTCAGGAGAACCATAATCCAATCATACAGGGATGGGATCTCGATCCGGGCAATTCGGTTCTCGTAAACGAGCTTGTTACCATCACGATCAACGCTGATGATATCGATGGTGATCCACTTGAGTACAACTGGACCGCTGACTCTGGCACTTTTAACATGGTGAATGAAAATGTCGCGGTATGGCGTGCACCGGCTGAGGCAGTCACGGCGAAAGTGACCTGTATTGTCGAGGACAACAGGTCGGGCAGTGACACGGCGGAGATTACAATCAACGTCAGCGTTGAATAACACAAAAAAATCGTAATCTGCAACGGGTTCCGGTGGAGCCCGTTTTTTTTTACTCTATCCTGCCGATAAAATGGTATATAATGGACTAAAGGAGGTGCAAGCCCGTTTCATGATGCATTATATCTGGCATTATGTAGTAATGACCCACCCGGTTGTGTACCTTGCCAACAAGGCCATGCAGTACGAGCCACTGGACCTGGACAACGCCCACTGGCTGGCAATCTCTATCTTCGGTATCACATGCTATTTTTTTATCACCAGGTATCTGGCCGAGACACCCGGCAGAAAAATCGGATTCATGTACCTCTGGTGGCTGCTATTCTCAATATTGCACTTCTACAGTATTCCAATATATTATCTTGTCATCTGGTACGTCTCGGCATCTAATAAATACTGGCAGGATGGCAGGCAGGAAAAATTCGCTGACCGTCCGCAAACCGCAACCTGGGCGGACGCTATCAAGGAACAACCTCCACCCCCCGATGAAAGGGGTCGCAGGAGGAAACGTTAAAATAACCCCCATTTTATCGACCCCCGCGCTGTTTAGCGCCCCGGAATTCGACCGATAAATACCATTGGGTATAAATCAATACCCCATCTGGTGCTTTTATATGCTTAGAGGTCTTTATTCAGCAGCAAACGCAATGCGCTACAGGGTCCACGAGGTTGAGACCATCGCGAACAATCTCGCGAATGTCTCCACCGATGGATACAAGCGTGACCGCATCGCCATGCGGTCATTCGGCGACATGCTGATGTCACGCATCGAAAGGCATCCTGAAAATATCTCCGATGACACCCAGGTCCCACCATGCATCGGTGTCATGAACCTCGGTGGACCCATCGCCGAGAGCGAGTTCGTCGATTTCTCACCCGGCACACCCAGAACGACCGGTAATCCACTCGACATTTACATCCAGGGACCGGGATTTTTCGTCGTTGAAACCGATCAAGGTGAACGCTTCACGAGAAATGGCAATTTCATGCTCGACAACGAGGGAAAAATCGTAACGAACGTTGGGAATACCGTACAGGGCACGACTGGCGGAGAACTCAGGATCATAGACACCGCTCCCTTCAGCGTTAACAGCAATGGTGAGATAGTCCAGAACGGCCTGCCCATAGGCCAACTTAGGATTGTCGAGTTCCCTGACATCAGGGTAATTGAAAAGGATGGCGGGAATAATTTCAGGATGATCGACAACACGCTCCCGCAGCCTTACAGGGCACAGGAGTCGACCGTGGAACAGGGAGTGATCGAAGGCAGCAATGTCGACACTATCCGTGCACTGGTAAGGTTAATTTCTGCGCAAAGATCCTATGAAGCTGCGGCCAGAGCTGTCGATATGTTTAATCAGAGCCTCCAGAGGGTCTGTACTGAACTCGGAAGCCTGCCAGGCTAGAAACGATAATTCTGTCTAAATAAATCAGTAGATGAAGTCGGCAATATCGGGAGGAGGATTCGAAGGGTGGCTTTGATCCGGGGAGGAGCCCGATGTTGAAATTCCGACGATTGCAGAACAACCTAGAGGACATTTTTATCGGGACTGTTCTGCTGCTTCTATACCTCGCGACGATACCTCTCGGAATATAAGTAGCGTCGCACAGGCAGTAATCGAGGAAAGAAATGATTCGAGCGTTATTTACGGCGGCAACAGGGCTACATGCCCAGCAGATGAACACCGATGTAATCGCGAACAACATCGCAAACGCGAACACGCCCGGTTTCAAACGGGACCGTCTCAATTTCCAGGACCTCCTCTACCAGACATTCCGCAGAGCGGGTCAGTCGACTTTAACAGGCTCGATGGTCCCAACCAGTTTACGTGTAGGACACGGTGTAAGGCCCATCGCAACCCAGAAATTATTCCTTCTCGGCGCGGCACAACCGACGGGAAATCCCCTCGACCTCATGGTCTCGGGTGACGGATTCTTCCAGGTCACACTTGCCGACGGTAACACCGCATATACGCGAGACGGAACGTTCAAGATCGATTCCGAGGGAAACGTGACCACCGCGGACGGCTTATTCATGGAGCCTGCGATCACAATACCGGCCGATGCGATAAGCATTGAGATCGCCAGTGATGGCACAGTAAGCGTGCTGATCGGTGGCGATACAACGCTTACGCAGGTCGGACAGATCCAACTCGTACGATTCCAGAATCCGGCAGGACTGGAAACTATCGGTCAGAATTTATACAAGGAAACCGACGCATCGGGCGATCCCATCACCGGGACACCCGGAGAAGAGGGCTACGGACAGATAGCACAGGGCTATCTCGAAGCATCGAACGTCTCCATCGTTGAAGAACTAATCCAGCTCATTATTGCCCAGCGTGCGTTTGAGACCAATTCGCGCGCTGTGGATGTTGCTGACCAGTTATTGAACATTTCAAACAACCTGGCTAGATAACATCTCTGAGGTGGAGGTGAATTTCAAGAGGAGCTAACTACTGACACTTAAGGGGGGGGAGAGAATATTAGACAAAGAGGGCGATGAGGCCCGGCACTGAGAGACGCAAAACAGATCGATTATCGAGGAGGGGCCTGATACGATCCCGTCTCCCAGCTCCCGGAGCCCACGTCACCAAAATAACATCTAACCTGAATTCTTTCCCTTTCCCTTTTTTAAACAAACACTCCGGACGACGTCCGGAGGTTTACTCTGAATTGACATGATCACTAAACCCCACATAAGATTCGCAATTGCAGTAATCGCATTCTGCCTGCTTTCGGGCGTTTCTGGATTCTCACGCGCACAGGCAACCGAAACACAGACGCTGAATATCGGATGGCTGCTCGAATCCGCACGTAATGTCATCCTGACAAGCGATCCATGGGCAGTAGAAGGCTGTTCGGTAGAGGTCAACGGCACTCCATCTGATATCACGATCTATCACTCCGGACGAATCGATGTGGAGGCTTATCTCGAACGCGTGCCTAACAGCCTCAGAGATATCGGGGCTGTAGGTGTTGACGTTTACGCCGGCGGGGAGCTTTACATGAGATTCGACCCGTCCCCTTACCTGCTCGTCACCGTACCTGTTTACACAACCGCGACCGATCTCGATCGCGGACAAATTATAAACTCAATAAACGTTTCTGAGGTCCCGACCGACGTCAGAAACCTGCCTTCGGGCGATCTTTACCAGAATATTGAGGACATCGTCGGCATGGCCGCGAGAGTGAACCTCCAGGCCGGGCGGATTCTCACCGATGGAATGCTCGAACCACCGACAATGGTGGTCAGGGGCGAAACTGTAATCGTCTTTATAGAGCTTACGTCCGCCAGGATATCACTTCACGGAACCGCACTGGATTCAGGAGCTGTTGGCGATGAAATCAGGGTCAGGAATCCCGATTCAAGCATGATAATCACCGCGACCGTAACCGGTCCGTCTCAAGCCCGGATATTTCTCCTTTGATCAGGCGAATAATTCGCAGAGGAAGAAAGATGCGTAGAATAATACTGTCAATCCTGCTGTTAACGGGACTATTAATCGCGATTCCAGCCGGAGCAACCAGTCTCTTCGATGAGGACGGCTGCGATCTCTTCACAGCCGACCGTGCAGCGGAGCTGGGAGACCTGGTCACGATCATCATTTCCGAATCGGTTTCGGCATCCAATCGCGCCACAACCGAAACCGACAAGAAACTCAACACCGACGGTCAGTTATCCGTCTCGGGTTTTCTCCAATGGGTAGCCGGGCTTCCGGATACCATTGCACCTGTAGAAGATATTACCTTTACCCCATCGGAGAGTTTTGAGGGCGAAGGACGCGTAAGCACATCCGGCACATTCACAACACGCCTTACAGCTACCGTCGTAGACATTCTCCCTAACGGAAACATGATCGTTGAGGGCGTCAGGGAGATCACGATAGCCGAGGATACGGCAGAACTGACCATTCGCGGGGTAATAGATCCATCCGACATAACAGGCGATAACACCATCACGTCCAACCTGATGGCTGAAATGGAAATCCTGTACGAGGGCGAGGGCATTATCGCCGACCGCCAGCATGACGGAATCCTGTCGAGGATATTTAACTTCTTCTTCTGATCGGAAAAACAATGGCCAGCATTCAAAAGCAATTACTGAGTTCATTTATCCGTATCACCCTGATAATCCTGCTGGGACTGTTCCCTGCAGCGGCTTTCGGTAACGGTGAGGAGCCCGACTTAGGCCCGGACGTCACCGCTGCTGTCGATCAGGACATGGATAACGGAACGGACACGGATACCGGAACGGACGCGGAAAATTCCGAGGAAGACCAGATGGAATTCTGGGAATTCGGACCTGACGACTACGAATCGAGATACCCCGAAGTCCGTGTGAAGGATATCGCGCGTATCCTCGGGGTCCGGGGAAACCAGCTGTTAGGGATAGGGCTGGTTACCGGCCTAGCCGGCACAGGAGATAACTCATCGTCGGTCGACTTTACTGCCCAGGCGATAGCCAATATGCTCAACAGGGCCGGTTTTCCAACCGACCCGAATGAGATCAAGGTCGAGAACTTCGCTCTAGTAATGATCCTGTGCGACCTTCCTGCGTTTGCACGCGAGGGCGATTCAATTGACGTAACCGTCGCGGCGATGGGCGACTGCGAGAGCCTCCAGGGTGGCGTCCTGATCATGACGCCACTGAAGGCTGCAAACGGAGAGATATATGCGGTCGCGCAGGGACCCGTGAGCCTTGCAGGATTCGGTGCGGGCGGTGGCTCCGGTGGCACAAGGAGCCAGACCAACTTCCTGACCGTCGGACGGATACCCAACGGTGCTTACGTGGAGCGTGAGGTCGATTTTGAGCTCACCCAGGACAACATTCTCACCCTTGTACTGATGCCTCCTGATTTCACAACCGCCATACGACTGAGAGACCAGATCGCAAGGTCTTTTCCATCGGTCACCGACGTAATGGCTGTCGACGCTGCAAGTATCGAGATCTACGTACCGCGCAATTATGAAAACGATATCGTCAGGTTCATTTCGGAAGTGGAAAATCTGACCGTGGTACCTGATATACCCAACAAGGTTATTATCAATGAACGAACGGGTACGATCGTGATGGGTGCCGGGGTGCAGATCATTCCAGTTGCCATTGCACACGGAGCCCTGTCAATCACCGTAGCGAATATCTACGGCGAGGGAGGTCCGCCCATCAGCGGTGGTTACTCGCTTGCCCTGCCCCGTGCGGGAACCGTGATAGAGGAAAGTCCCGCTAATTTCGTACGCATTACATCTGAGGATCTTGTGGCAGCGCTGAATGCACTTGGCGCGACTCCAACGGATATTGTAGCTATATTTCAGGCGCTCGAAGCATCGGGCGCACTGCAGGCGGAACTCGAAATAATTTAGCCTTGGTTTTCGGAACTCATAAATAAACGTACAAAGAGAAGTACCCAAACAAGAGCATTTGATGCCTCCTCTCTAACCATCCCGGCCTGACGGCCGGGAGGTCTTTTTAGCGGTTATTGTTTAGCCATATTGCCTGTCAACTGCATTACACCAGCAATTTCACCTATATATTCGGTGAGATATATCATCTGCATATTGCCCGTAATACCAGCAACAGTCTCACCTGCTATAACCGGGATTATCATATCTATATTAAACGTCCCTGTACTATTCCCAAAAACCGGATCCCAGTCAATAGCTTCAGTCACAGCTTCTGAAAGTATCAGAGTTGATCCATCATAGCTCCAAAAGCATGAAATCCCGTCATCGATAACTGAGTCAGACGTAATAGAGAAGGAGCCTGTGTATGTATTAGAAAGAGGAAAAGATCCTCCCAGTCCGCTGAGTGTGCCCTCGGCATTAATTGTGTAGTTCCACAGCCCGGCAATACCAGCCAGATCGAATACAGTAGGTGTTGTACTACCACCTCCACAACTATTTATTGCCAGCAGACTGATAACCGTGATTGTAAATAATATGCGCTTCATGGTGACCCTCCCAACATGGTAGCAGCAGTATATATAGTATCGGTTATTGGTCAAGACAAATGGTTTATGTGTACAAATCAGGGTAAAAACTGAAATTTACATGGAATGATGAAGCTCATTTAGATATCCACAGGTTACCGGGAACATTCTTTAAGTCGGTTCGTCTGAAACCCTGACACCAAGGATGTGGGTACTGGTTCCTTTAATCGGAACCCCGTTATACACAAAACTAACGAACGGAGAGGTACCCTTTATGTTACGTAATACCGCTACGCTGACCCTCCTGATAATGGGACTCTGGGCTCTTCTGGCAGCCCTGGGATGCTCGGGAGGCGACAGTCCGGTGGCCCCGGCCGGTACAACTGATTACCTGGCGGCGGCTAACACCGGTGACACCCCCAATGAGGGTGAAAGAGAGGCTGCTGACGGTACATTCAGCGGCGTTCTGACCGATTCAAACGGCGATCCGCTGGCATGGACCGAGCTGTATCTTGATGGCGAACTCGCCGGATGGACCGAGGAGGATGGGTCCTTCATGATCTACGGAGTCGAGGAGGAGGAAGAGTACTCTTTCGAGGCCCGTATCGAGGATGAGGTGGTCTATTCGACTTCCGTCACGCCTTACAACCGGACCGGACAGGTGTATGGCGATCCCGATCCTGAGATCGATCGGGGCATGGTCTGGGGATTCGTCCACGACCAGTTCGGACCCGTGGATCACGCTCTTGTGATCGTGACCAACCAATCGGAAAATTTCGGGATCGATTTTACCGATGAAAATGGTTTCTACGAGATTCTCGACGCACCAGCAGGACCCGGTGTGGTCATTGCTTTCGCACCCGAGCATGCAATGGCAATAGATCACTTGTTCGTAATTCCTGACGGCGAGATCCAGAAGAACCTGTTCCTTCCCAAAAAGATAGATTTCGGTATCGTTGGAGGACAGGTCGTGACGGGACCAATCGGTCACATGAGGCCGATTCCGCACGCGAAGGTCGAGATTCAGCCGCTGAACGATCCGAACGCACCGAAAGTCGAAACCTTCACAAACAAGTTCGGAATCTACAGGTTCGTACCGGTTCCACCCGGGAACTACCAGCTAACTGCCAACGCTCCCTCCTTTAACACAGGATTCCAGGTCCGACACATCCACATCGGACGGAACCTCGTTAATTTCCATCTCGAACCGGCAGGATGCGGTGGAGTCGAGGGTCAGGTTACTAATCCCGACGGCGATCCGGTCCCGCACGCGCTGGTAAGGTTGATACATCCGAATCCTGGGAACGATAATGAGCCGTTCATCAGGTGGGAGTTCACCAATCCGATGGGATTCTACAGATTCGATCCGGTTATCCCCGGACAGTATCATCTCGACTGTGGCGCCCCCGGATTCCTTCCATGGGTGCATGAAGGACCCGTGCCGGTCTTCCCCGACCAGTTCACAGTGATCGATATCGAGTTGATGCCGGAATAGCGTCAGGAATTCAACGAAGTAACCCACACGGTTTTGTAAAGGATATGAAAAAGCCCGGGAGACTGTCCCGGGCTGGTTCTTTTAGTCAGCGGTGACAGGCACCCGGATTTGGCTCTATTACTTCCATAAATAAGTCAAGTTGATCGTTTCGCCAAATCCGTCCGCCAGTCCCCGCAATTGCATCTATTCAGTGTCATCAGGTCTTGCAACATCTTCGGAATCCTCGCCACCCATATCGGTTATCCCTTCAAGGTTATCATCTTCATCAATTGTCACATCAAACTCGCCATCGGGTGTTGATACTATCGATCCACTATCATCAACCACTTCCTCTTCCTGCATCAGGCTCTCCTCAAGCTCTGTCGTGACCTCTGTCAGCCAGCCCATTTTCTCCCTGACCACATCGAGCCCGGATTTATTAATTGTCAGACCGTACGCACCAAGAATACCGAGGGTAATCCCGATCAGCAGGAGAAGGGAGCCCACAATTACTTCCATCGTGTGGAAGTGATGCTTCATCTTGTTTGTGAAAGCGATAAGACCATTCACCGAAAGAGCGGACAGGAAGAATGGTATTGCCAGACCGAGCGAGTACACAAACAGCAGCAGTGCGCCCTGCCCGCGACTGCCGGACTCCGCCGCGATCGCGAGGATCGGCGCGAGGATCGGACCGATACATGGTGTCCATCCGAATGCAAAAGCCGCACCAACAACACCTGATGAAACTAATCCCCATTTCCCTTTCTGCAGCTGGAACCTTGCCTCAGTGTTCAGGAACATGGGCTTGTAGAATCCCGCCATGTTCATCCCGAGGAAGACCATCACGATTGCAAACACAACGAGCAGCCAGTTCGTCAGGCTGGAGCCGTATTTCGACTGCACGACAATCAGCAAGTCCCCTGCACTCCCCGCAGCGACTCCAGCTATCATAAAGATGATCGTGAATCCCGTGATGAACGCCAGCGCATTGGTTATCACCCTCTTGTGTATATCCGCCTTCTCCTTATCGGTCATGTCAGCACCTCTGCTGGTCATCTCGTCGAACGACGAGCCAGATAAAATGCTCAGGTAGACCGGTACAAGGGGCAGGACACAGGGGGTTATGAAACTGAGAAGTCCCGCAAGAAAAGCAACCGGGTATGATATTTCCACTTCTTCACCTCAAGACGTATTTAAGCAAAACGGCATGGTAACCATTCGGGGGATTATATCACGTAGAAGGGGGAATTAGCGTTTCAACATGGACTTCGTTCCGCGAATCATCATGTTGAACGGCCAGTACCTTTCGAGCGTACCGAGAATGGATTTTCTCGTGTGGATCGCGTGTATTTTCCTAGCGATGTTCCTGAATTCTGCGGGAAGCTTCCCGCCAAGAACGTGCTGTTTGTACCAGTCCCAGCGTAAGGGATAATGGATAAACGCATGGGTTGCCAGTTTCTCAAGGTCAGCCGTTGACAGGTCGCAGATCGACGGAAGCCCGTCGCCCCTGCCCATCCACCACAGTTTTTCGTCGTCCTTCAGGAAACCAAACGCTTCGGCACCAGGAAGCGGGAAGAGCACGTGAAAAAATGCAATTGAAGCGTTCAACTCGTGCGACAGGTCTATCGATGCCTGGATCGTGCGGTTGTTTTCGAACTGGTTACCGAAGATAAAGAACGCTATCGAAAAAATACCCGCGTCGTTCAGCATTTCGACTGTCTCACGTGCCATATCGACCGTGATTCCCTTTTTAATCGCCTTGAGAATTTCAGGATCACCCGCCTCAACGCCAATCGCTATCACCTGTGCGCCTATTTTTTTCAGCCTTACAACTTGCTCCTTTGTAAGAACACCGGCGCGAGTCTGGAAATGGAATTTGACCTTTAAATTACGCTTCTCCACCTCATCGCAGAACTCATCAAGCCAGTCGCGTTTCGGCGGCCAGAAGCTGTCGCGTATTGCGAAATATTCCACACCGAACTTGCGCTTTGCGCGTTCCATCCTGTCGACAACACGTACCGGGGTAAGGCACCTGTAATTTCCATGTTCCACAGAGCAGAAAGTACAGTTGAAGTAGCAGCCGTATGAGCAAACCAGCGGGTATGCAGACCTCTTGTCAGGCGGTGCTTCCGAATCGTGTATCAGGTCGAAGGCGGGATCTGGAAGGATATTTATATCCTTGATGCTCTCGCGTGGTGGCGTGACAATCACCTTGCCGTCGATGTGTGTAAATGCCAGTCCATTGATATCCCCAAGCTCGAAGCCCCGCTGCCCTGCTGCGATCCTCATTATCCATTCCAGGAGGGTTCTCTCACCTTCGCCTATCGCGACGAAATCGATATCCGGGAAATTGAGAAGTGTATGTTCAGGCAGTGCCGTTACGTGCGGTCCGCCGACAATAATCTGTATCTTGGGATAATGCTTCTTGAGGAATCTGATGAGCTTGTAATGTGACACCATTTCCTCGGAAACAAGGCTGAGACCTATCGCGTCCGGCTCTGCAATGGCGATGGCGTCATCCAGCACCATAAATCCCTTCTCATCAGGAGCATCGATCCAGACATACTGGCCCTCGCAGCCGTTGTCTCTCAGCCATGCTACCAGTGACAGCACCGAGTGTTTGTGCGGGAGAAGGTCGAACGAACGCTCCATGCCGTACGATGCCGCAAGGTATGGCGAATAGTCCGGGGGGATTATTGCCAGGAACAGAATTGTCGGCTTTTTTGCCATCTTAATATTATCCACGTTCCACAATAATGTTGATCACTCATCTTACTCATAGTTTTCACTCAACTATTCCGCAACCACTGAACAATATGCATATGAAATTCGTCCAAATGGTATAATTGATAGGCTGGGTGTGGATTAATGATCATCAGGAGCTTCTTATGCCTTTCGAACCCGTTGACCGCATTCGTGGAAGCGAAGCCGCTTTAGTTTACAAGGGAAAAGACCCCAAGGACCCGAGAGTCGCGTGTGTAAAGATATTCAAGGAACCATACGGTGAGCATGAGGGATTCATAAATGAGTGCGAGAACGTCGCTAACATGCTCCGCACCGTCAAGCACCCCAACCTGATCGCGGTCTGGGAGGTCGGACGTCACTCCGACCGCATGAAAATCGTAACAGAGCTCATGCCGCTCAGCCTGAAGGAGTACATGACCGATGTAGAGCAGGTCGATCTTACGGGTGCATTGTCCACCACCCTGAAAATGATCGAGGCGCTCGAGGTGGGATATAACATCGGGCTTCCCCCTCACCTTGCCATCAAGCCCAGTAATATCCTTGTCAACGATGAGCTGAATGAGATCAAACTTTCGGATTGGTATGTAGGCCGCGCGATGGAAATGGTAGATGAGGCCGATCGCAAGCGATGGGAGGATCCCCGCTACCTATCACCCGAGCAGATCCACAGGATCGGTGAGATGACCCAGGCATCGGATATCTATTCACTGGGCATGATCCTGTATCAAATGCTGACAGGATTCCCTCTTTTCCACGACACCGACATTCAGAAGGTCCGTTACCAGCAAGTCTATATCGACGCCAGTCCCCATATCGAGTATTACAAGCAGATTCCGTCAGCGGTCAAGGAAATCCTTATCACAGCGCTTCAGAAGGACCCATCGAAGCGATACCAGACACTCGATGAATTCAAGGAAGCCGTCGCATACGCACTCGCTGCAGTCAGTTTCAAGAAGGCAAAGCCCGAGGGAAGTCTCGTCGGCGAAACAATCGATGACAAGTACGAGGTTCTCGAAGAGCTCGGCAGCGGACAGTTTTCAAGCCTCTACAAGGCGATTGAACGTGGACGCGACAAGTTTGTCACCATCAAATTCTTCGATGAAAAATTATCGCGCGAAGAAGGCTTCATCCGCTCGATGAACAAGGACCTCTATTACCGTGCGCAGCTCAAGCATCCGCACGTATGCGACCTGATCGCACAGGGATGGCACAAAAACCAGTATTACATCGTGGAAACCTACGTGCCGTCTTCAATGACAAGCGTCCTTGAGGATCGCGGCAAGCTCTCTCCCGAACAGTCGTTGAAGATCGTACGCAAGGTGATCGCCATACTCTCCTATCTGAAGGTCAAGGGCCTCCTGAAGGCACATGGTGCACTCAAACCTGAACACTTACTCATCAACCCTCGTGGAGAGGACATTTTCCTGCGTGATTTCAGACTGCCGGAGGTCGACAGATTTTCTCGCACGACATACGGCGTTCCACCGGCCGGGTACCATTACGCATCTCCGGAAGTCTGGATGGACGAGCCGGATGTACCGATAGACGATCGCGCCGATATTTACTCGCTCGGATGCATACTTTACAGGTTTGTCACTGGTGAGTACCTCTTCGATGACCTTCCACAGGATGTCATGGAAGCCCACATGAACACCGAGGCGCTTCCGAAAATCCAGGAGAAATACGAGATCCCGCTGGTCTTCCACGACATCATGATCAAAATGCTGGAGAAGGATCCAGCGAACCGGTACCAGACATACGACAACCTCGCAGAGGACATCGACCAGTTAATCGGCGGTGCCGACAGCGGAATTAACATCCACCTGATCGATCAGGGCACAACCATCAAGGGCAAGTACCGACTCGAGGAGCGCCTGCTGAATATCGGGGGTGCTTTCGGAGCATCGCCGGAAAAAGACCTCGACCTTTACTCGGGCACTCACCTCGGGACCGATACACCCGTGATGCTCTGGTTTTATCGAATTCCGAAAACGAGGGCTCTCGACGATGCCTGGGGGGAAAGGATGCTCCAGGCGTCGGAATACGACCATCCCGGGCTGATACGCATCCTCGATCACGGCCGTGACAAGGGTGCTTATTTCTTTGTCAGTGAGCTGAGGACGCACACTATCGCGGATTACATCGCGGATTACGGTGTCCTGAGTGAAGGCCAGGCTGTGACCATCGGGCACCAGGTTGCCGATGCACTCAGCTATCTAAGGGCGTCCGGGTTCGACGTATTCGGCAGACTCTCACCGGAGAGCGTATTCCTCGTTCCCAAGCCTGTGATCAAGGCCAAGATATCAGGATTCGAAAGGGATATTTTCTACGACACTCCGATGAAGCTGAATCGCTCTGAGTATTTGAGCCCCGAGCAGGTTACAGGTCTCGGGGAAATAACCGGGGCGTCAGATATCTACTCATGGGGCCTCCTGGTCTATTACCTCCTGACAGGTGAGGACCTCTTCCAGGGTGAACCCCACGAGATTGCGGGGATGCATGTATACCAGGACCCGAAGGACCGTCTGGAAGCAGCGTCAGTCTCGCCCGATCTTAAGAGAATCCTCGACAGGGCTCTCAGGAAGGACTATTCCGCAAGGTATTCAAGCTGGCAGGAGCTGATCGAGGATCTCGATGATTACGCCGCCACAGCAGCCGCCGCTGATACCGAAGAGAAAATCCTCTCGTTCATCCCCGGTAATGCAAGTTACCAGTCCGTAAGCTCGACCGATGGAGAGGAACTCCTGGCTGACAAAGTCCAGATGACGTTCGCGATGCGTTATCCCCCGTCGAATCTCGGTATACGAGGCGCGTTCGGGGTTGCATCGGGAGTCTCATCCAACCTCGACGAAGCGATGCTGTGCGCCGACAAGGCTCTCAGGGAAGCAGAGAGCGTATTTTCATACTCATCGTTGAGCCGTCTCGATATCCTTGATGACCCCAACCAGCTTGCAGTCTCAGCAATGCAGCGCGCAAACGGGCTTGTAAACCAATTCTCATTCAGTCTTAACAAGGTCGGCACAATCGGAGCGGATATGATGATCGCAACGATCAGCCAGAATCGGCTCTTCCTGGCCAGGGTCGGATCAGGCTTCGCTTATCTGCTCAGGGGTTCCACCATACGGCAATTCATGCGACGTCCCGACGAGAAGCGCATGCTTGGTCGGGACCTCACCGTGCAGGTCGAGACTGCGGAAAGACATCTAAGGGCCGGCGACATCCTGATACTTGGCACTTCCGACCTAGGACGGATTCTCTCGGATGTGGAAATCCGTAACTGCGTAACCAGCACGATCGATACGCAGGAAGCGTGCGAGCGGATCATCTCCCTTGCCAGCTCACGTTTCAAGGGGACCGGATCCACACTCAAGGAAGGAATGGCTGTTAATGTAATCCAGTTCGGTGACCTGATTGAAGCCCAGAGAATCACACCGGGACGGTTCCCCATCGCCCCTGTCATTCATCACTACGTCACCAAGGGCACGACGTACCTCGATGAGGGCATGTGGGACAAGGCCATCTCGGAGTTCCAGAAAGGCCTTGAAATCAAGCCCGACAGCTTCTCGGTCAACTTCCAGCTCGCCCTGGCATTCAAGGAAAAGGGGCAGCTTGAACTCGCGCTGCGGCATGCAATGAAATCACTCGACCTGTTCCCCGGCTTCGCCGATGGTCACGTCAGGTTGGCGGATATACTCTACGAACGCGGCAACAGGGACAAAGCCCGTGAGGAGTATGAGCTTGCTGTCGCCACCGCTCCGAATTCACCCGACGCTCACAATGCGCTTGGCGGTTACTACTTCCGTGAGGCGCTTTACACGCAGGCGATACACGAATTCCGCAGGGCACTTGAATTCGATCCCGACAACGAACAGGCGGAGGCCAACCTGGATATGGCGAGATCGAGGGCCAAAAGCATCGGTGGCGCGGTCGCTGAATCTGCGAGCAAGATGAAGCACGGAATCCGCCGGCCCTTCACTCAGCGCAGGGACGCAAAGGGAAAGAAGAAAAAGAAGAAGTGAAATCAACGACCTTTTCACTGCAAATGGGTAATTTTCATCATCTTTATGATGGCAATCCAGCCTCTTCGTACTAATCCTGACCGGTTAATCAGATACTAATAGAGCTTATGACGGTTTCCCCCGACAGTCTCTCCAGGTACCTGGCAGAAGCTCACGACATGGTGTTTGTCTGCGACCCTTCGCGTCGGATTACCTACGTCAATCAATCCGCAAGCAGTGAAATCGGTATCGAAGCCGAAAGGTTGATCGGACGCGACCTGCTGCTTGGTGTAGAAGAATATTCACGGTCGCTGGTCGAGGACCTTTTCAACCAGACTTTGAACAGGATCGAATGGCACGGGGAAATTCTTCTCGTGCGCTCAGGGGGGGATGTCTTCCCGGCTTACGTGTCAGCAAGCCCAATTCAGGACGATAACGATGAGGTCGAGTGCGTCCTCGTAATCGCGCACGACATCACTCAGCGCAAGAAACTGGAGGAGGAAATCCGTAAACGTGCCGAGCTCGCAAGCTCGATAATCAGGACCGCACCGATTGGGATTTTCTCACTCGACAAGGACCGCACTTTCAAGGCCGTGAACAGGGCTTTCACCAGCCTTCTAAATATCAGGAGCCCTGTATCGCTGATCGATCAGAGTTTCGACAGGGTATCAGGCGAGATGAATCCTGAACTGGTTGAGGCAATCGAATCAGGCTTCGACAACAAGGAAGCATTAATCACGAATAAACCCCTTCGCGGTGAAGGTCCCGAGGATCTCACCGTCAGCCTGACCGTCATCCCGCAGATGAACCCCGACGGGAAGGTCGAAGGCGTTGTAGCGATCATCGAGGACCGGACCGAGCTCATGAGAGTCGAGGAACAGATGCTGCAGGCCGACAAGCTGGCAAGCACGGGCTTCCTCGCTGCAGGAATCGCTCACGAGATACGTAATCCAATCGCAGGGATATACACGGTAATCGATGTCCTGGCAAAACGGGTGCGACGTGAGGGCGGTAACGAGGAACCGTACCAGCGAATCCTGACTAATATAGACAGGATCGAGGATATCATCCGCAGGACCCTCGAATTTGCCAACCCGACGCAGATCCAGCCCCGGAATTCAGACATCAATGCACTCCTGGTACAGGTGCTGGATTTTTTCAAATTCCACCCGATATACCAGCGTGTGACGGTCGAGTGGGACATCGCAGAAGACCTTCCAGAGATATTCGTCGATCCGAAGCAGATTCAGCAGATTTTCCATAATCTCGCGATGAATGCAGCCCAGGCCATGAAGGACACCGGCGGCACGCTTCAAATCAGCACCCACATGACGTCCCTGTCAAAAACGGGGGGCGATAAATGGATCGAAATCCGAATCAGGGACACGGGACCCGGAATCCAGGAGGACAGCCTGAAAAAGATCTTCGATCCCTTCTACACCACCAAGCCGCCCGGCGAGGGAACGGGCCTCGGGTTGTCCGTCAGCTTCTCGATTGCCAAGAACCACGGTGGTGAATTATCCGCCCGTAACCACCCCGATGGCGGTGCCGAATTCACCCTGAGAATTCCAGTCTCAAAGATGTGAGAATCTTCTTTGTTTTACCAATTGACTTACGTGCGCTGACGTGGTATTTAATTTGCTTCAATTGGCCTTAATTATAGCCAATCGTTATTAATGAATTGCAAATTGCCTGGTGCGGCAACTCCCGAGAAGCTCCTGCCAGTCAGGATGGGTTGAAGAAGAGGATGTGAACGGGCTGGACTACGCCATACTTAAGAAGATTTTTCCCATCTGCGCGATCGTGACGGGTCTGGTTACGTTGTTTGCATACATTTTCTTCGGTGCGAGCCTTGCTTACGGAATCGTGTACGGTGGACTGTTTGGCGTTGTTAACACATGGCTGATAGTGCTGCTTGTCCGGTCGGTCCTCGATCCATCCAGGCAAAACATTATTATTGCAGCACTTGTCTTCTTCGCCAAGATTCCCATCGTTTATGGTGTTCTTATTCTTTCGTTTTACCTGAAGCTGGTTAACCTGGTCGGTTTCGCAGTTGGACTGCAGGTTTTCCTCGTAACATTGCTCGTCTATGCCGTGATTCTCAATGCAAAACATATGCATGCAGGTCAACAGGGAGATGATGCCGTCTGACTCTCCTTCACCTGATATTCCAGCATGGTAACGAAGCGGTAGAGCATGCTGCTGAAGAAGTCGTTGAACATGGTGCGGAGCATGCTGCAGAGAACGGCGGCCATGAAGGCTTACCGCATCTTCAAAACATCGTCGCATGGATCGGGGACAGGATTCCAAACGAATACTGGTCGGACCTGATCACCACGAATGTTAATGTTATTTACAGCTTCGCGATAATGATCATAATCATCTCATTTTTCGCGATAGTTGCCCGAAGTATGAAAAAACACCCCGGACGCCGCCAGAACTTCGTGGAGCTTATCTTCGGCGGACTGGACAGCTTTGTGCAGGACGTTCTCGGTCCACAGGGACGGAAATACGTGCCGCTGGTAGGCACGCTGTTCATATACATACTCTTCATGAACCTGTTCGGGCTCGTGCCGTTCATCGGACATTCACCGTCAAGCAGTCTGAACATTACATTGTCACTGGCTTTGTTCGTGTTCCTGACGGTTCAGTACCATGGAATGAAGAGCCTCGGCTTAAAGGGCTATTTCCTGCACTTCTGCGACGTTCCTGAAAAGAACCCTCACAAGGCTCAGATTATTATGGCTCCCCTGATGTTCTTACTGCACCTGATAGGCGAACTTGCCAAGCCCGTCAGCCTGTCGCTGCGTCTTTTCGGCAATATCACCGGTGAAGATGTCCTGATCGCGGTGTTTGTCATGTTACTTGCAGCCACACCAGTCTGGTTCCTGCCTACGCAAGTGGCGGTGTATCCGATAGCACTACTGGGCAGTTTCATCCAGGCACTTGTTTTCGCATTGCTCTCAACCGTTTACCTTCTCCTGATGAGTCCTCATGAGGAGGAGCATTAAAGGAATTATCCGGCTTTGCCGGCTCTAATATCAGTAAACAGAACTATGAAAGACATAACCTCAAGGAGGATCAACAATGGACCTCAGTTTCGGAATCGGCTTTGCACTACCCATGGCACTGGGTCTGGCTGCACTGGGCAGCGGACTCGGACTGGGTAAGGCTGTCGAAGGTGCGATGAATGCAATCGGACGGCAGCCGGAAGCTGCCGGAAAGCTGTTCGTGCCCTTTGTAATCGGATGCGCCCTTATCGAGGCTCTAACGATCTACGCTCTCGTAGTATTTTTCGCGGGCCAGGGAGCCCTTAATGCAACAATCGAGGCTGCCAAGGTAGTCGGATCAGGAGGCTAACGATTATTAACCTCCCGACTTACCCTTTGAATGGAGGGCGAAACGTATGGAAGCACTAGAAGCCCTTGGCATTGATGGGAACCAGATCTTAACCAATTTTATTGGTTTCGCGATCTTTCTCTGGCTGATGCGGAAGTTCGCATGGAATCCCATTCTCGACTTCATGGACCAGCGTCGCGAGGAGATCGCCGGTAACTTCAGGAAGATCGAGGAAGAGAAGGCCGACCTCGACAAACTGAAAGCCGAGTACGAAGGCCATCTCGACCGGATCAACGAGGAAGCTACAAGGAAGATCCAGGAAGCGATCAAGGAGGGGCAGGACGCTGCCCGTCAGATCGAGGATGAATCCAGGGCAAGAGCACAGGGGATTCTCGCCAAGGCCAGGGCAGACACCGACAGGATTCTCGAGGACGCCCGTCTCGAACTCAAGGATTTCGTGATCGATGTAGGCGTCAAGGCAGGCCAGCAGGCCGCCATGGAAGTCCTGGACGAGGAAAAGCACAAGAGGCTTGTCGAGCGATTCGTGGAGGAACTGACGCATGTTCGCTAACGTCGTAGCAGATCGTTATGCCAGGGCGCTGCTTAACAGCTGCCCCGATCTCGCGACTATCGAGCGCGTTAAGGACGAGATCGTCCTTATGCACAGGACATGGGAAGCGTCGGCTGAGACACGAAGTTTTCTCCAGAATCCCAAGATACCTCCCCAGATGAAAATCAAGGTCCTTGATGCTGCCCTGTCTGACAAACTCAGTCCCGTGATGATGAAACTCCTGTCACTGCTCATTGAAAAGCGACGTCAGGACATAATCCCGGATATTGCCGAGCGTTACACAGAGCATACCGACGCGGTAAGGGGTGTCGAACACGCGGAAATTACCGTTGCGATCCCCATGCCACCGGACCTTGAGAAGCGTCTGGTTGACGCCATCCAGAGATTCAGCACCAGGGAGGTCGAGGTAGCCCTCAGGATCGATCCGTCGATCATCGGCGGAGTACAGATCAGGATGGGTGACAAGGTTATCGACGGCAGCCTGCGTCACAGGTTCAGGGAACTCAGACGTACAATGCTGGCTGCAAGGCTTCCAAAGTTTGTACCTGACAGGAATACAGATATTTGAGGTGGGATGGAATACAAAATTATTGGAACGGAAACTATGACACGTAAGATACTTCTGACAATCCTGATTACATTCATCTTTTGCGGAATCGCATCCGCCGATGAACCCATTGATCTCATTGCAGGTTCAGACGATGTGACCGCGGTTGCAGATTCCGGCTATGTCGTAGAGACATCCTGGACAACATCCGACCCATTCGGTGAGTTCGACCCGTCCTTAGGTGCCGCCGCAGCGTTGAACCGTGCTCTCGGGCAGATTTTCGACGGACATGCGTCACCCGAGCAGCTCGAACTTCAGCGCAGGCTGGTCGAGGAGCACTCAGACGGCTACTACAGGTTTGCACCGTTCGCGGTCGACGTCCTCAATGCCCTATTAGAGCAATACAGTGACGCCATACCCGAACCCATTGAGTTAAAGCCGTTCGAGCTCACACCGAGTGAGGTCAGCGTGCACAGTCCCGGACTGATCGCTGTAAGATACGACCAGGAGGAATATCTCGAGCGCCTTCTTCAACGCCTGTACTTCAAACTGATCCAGGGTCCGGTGCTGATGACAGTGCCGTACCAGGCGGACGCTCCCTCGGTTCCCGAGGAGTACCGCGACTGGAACAATTTTCAATACGCCAGTACGTCAGACACCATGCAATGGGACGACACGAGGCTTGTGTGGGTCGACTGGGACCTTACACAGACCGTTGTCCTGAGATACGAGAACGGTCGGATCGCCTGTTACGATTCCGATCGGAAATACTATATCGACCACACCGCAGCCGTGGCATCTGCCGGAGCAATGCTCGCACACCCGGACCTGCAGAACTTACCTCAGGGTACCGCGCTTAATTTCGTGCTTGCTTCGGCTGAATAATCAATAAACGGTCATGGGACATTCGCTGCATGATTACTTAGTCCCATGACACGGAAGGATCTGATCGACCGTGACTTCATCACTCAGACCAGAAGAGGTTGCTTCCGTAATACAGACTCAACTTCAGAGCTTCACACAGCCGTTGAAGCTGGAATCCGAGGGCACTATCCTCCAGATCGGGGACGGCATTGCACGTATCTACGGGCTCCATGAAGCGATGATGGGTGAGCTTCTCGAATTCCCCCCGCTCCCGTCGGGTGACGCCGTCTACGGAGTCGTTCTCAACCTTGAGGAAGACAACGTAGCGTCGGCGCTTTTATCACCCAGCGGACACATCAGGGAGGGAGACTCGGTCAAGCGGACGGCACGAATTGCAGAGGTGCCGGTCGGCACAGCGGTAATCGGACGTGTCGTGAACGCAGTAGGACAGCCGCTCGACGGAAAGGGTCCGATCTCGTTCACCGAGACCCGGCCAATCGAGAGGATCGCACCCGGCGTTGTCAAACGTCAGCCGGTAAAGGAACCGCTTCAGACGGGCCTGAAATCGATCGACAGCATGATCCCGATCGGTCGAGGTCAGAGGGAGCTTGTCATTGGAGACCGCCAGACCGGAAAAACTGCCTTGCTGGTGGATACGATCATTAACCAGCGTGACGCCGATCCTCCGGTCCAATGCATTTATGTAGCAATCGGGCAGAAGCAGTCGACTGTGGCCAATGTGATTCAGACCCTTGAGAATTTCGGAGCAATGGCATATACCACCGTGGTCTCAGCGACGGCAAGCGATCCGGCACCGATGCAGTTTATCGCTCCGTACGCGGGATGTGCAATGGGTGAGTACTTCGCCGAGAACGGTCAGCACGCCGCTATATTCTACGACGACCTTTCCAAGCACGCGGTCGCGTATCGCGAGCTGTCACTGCTGATCAGGCGACCTCCGGGACGTGAGGCGTACCCCGGCGACGTCTTCTACCTTCATTCAAGGCTGTTAGAAAGGGCGTTGAAATTCAATGATGAACTCGGCGGAGGCAGCCTGACAGCCGTGCCAATCATCGAGACGCAGGCCGGTGACGTGTCGGCATACATCCCGACCAACGTAATCAGCATCACCGACGGTCAGATCTATCTTGAAAGCGACCTTTTCTACGCCGGTATCCGTCCTGCTATCAACGTTGGACTGTCAGTCAGCCGTGTCGGTGGAAAAGCACAGACAAAAATGATGAAGGATGTCGCGGGACGCCTTCGAATCGACCTTGCACAGTTCCGCGAGCTTGCCAGTTTCGCACAATTCGGAAGCGATCTCGATAAAGCGACCCTACAGCGCCTGAGGCGCGGTGAACGTCTGACAGAGGTCCTGAAACAACCGCAGTACGTACCGATGCCGGTCGAGGAGCAGGTCGCGATCATATTTGCCGCTGTCCGAGGCTTCCTTGACGAGGTCGAACTATCTGATATAGACAAATTCGAGCATACATTCATTCCCTGGCTGAAGGCCGAGTACCCGCAGGTACTCCATACATTGAAAACTACACAGGCAATGGACGATGAAACGGACCAGCTGCTCACGAAGGCGCTTGAGGCATTCACACCTGCATTCAAGGCTGGCGAGATCACTGCTCCCACCGAAGATGAGGGTGCAGAAGACAAGATGAAGGAAACGAAGGATACAGAATAAGCGATCGATGTACCGGTCTGCAGGCTGGGGTGGCTCGCAGACCGTTGGTAGAACTGAATGAGGGGACGATGAGATCATGAAACCAAGATTAACTGCCATCGTGGTTTTAACACTTCTACTTCTGGGTCCGGGTGCCGCGGCCCAGGATATAACAGGCCAGGTTTACTGGAACTTCTCCGGGCTTGTCACCGAAGGCGGATCGTGGGAAATGCGGGTAACCGCCTCGGGACGAGAATTCACTCCAGGTGACGGTCTAACAATCGCGGTTGAGTTCACGGTGAACTCTATTGGCCTGGCTCACAATATCAGCCGTGTAAACGGAATATACACCCTCGTTACCGGCCAGCGGATGTTTGATGGTAACGGTGACACCATAGGCGGATCTCATGCAATGGCGAGCACCATCCTGAACGGTGTCGGCCTGCCGATCGAGGGGGAATCGTACGGTCTGCCACCGACCGGTTCGGCGGTGACTTCCACCACCCCATCGACTCGTACCAGCTGACACCATCGGCGGAACTGGATGTAGACACTCACGCCGGCACGATCAGCGGAACAATCGTCCACGGAATCCAGCTCGATCGGGAGATACCTCCGGGCTGGTACCAGCTGCGCATTGATCTTGGACTTCAGATCACAGAGACCGACGTGGTGACTCTCTGGGGTGTCGATCCCGGCTCACCCAATGTCACCGAGGACCAGCAGACATACGCGATAACAGCTCCACTGGCAATCGGCACCACGAATCAGCCGAAAATGATCTGGACATTGTTCTCATCGAGCATCCCAACCGGTGGAGTAGTCGCGGTAGAGGACAAGGGACACCTGGGCATCTCCCGGGGTCTCGGTTACGCAAATACCCCGGTACTGCCAATGAATTCACCCAGCGGAGGACAGATCAGGTACCTGCTTGAACCTGATTTTCCGATGATCTGGAATCCGTTCATGCGTGCATCGGGATCATCGATCGATCTTGACTATAACTCCGGCACGATTGATGTCCGGATTGAAAATCCTGACGGCACTATTGTCGATCTTGGCGGTGCACCGTTCAGCGGACCGAGGGGGATCGGTGCTACAACTCTCCAGGACCGGTTTGCGTACAGTTTTTCATCCTACGGTCTTCACAGGATCGAGCTTACAGGCTGGATCAAGGATACATCCAACCAGACATATGTCGGCGGGGGCGTTTACGATATTTACGTCGCCCAGCCGATCACAATAGACACAAATGTCCTGCCGGGTACACCGTACACCAAGAATGAGTACTTCGATCCCGGTTTCCAGCTTTATCCACCGGTTCCCGCCGATGTAAAAATCACCTGGGAGCTGGACGAACAATCCCAACTTGCACCGACGATAGAGTCATTCGATGTCAGGGCTAACAGGTGGGGTTACTACACACCTCCAATCCTTGCGGGTCGTGACAGGTTCGCGAGGGCAACGCAGGTGCAGTTCGGACAGCCGGGAGAGTACAAGGTCACCTTCCAGGCGACTTATCGCGAGCAGGACGGCACTCTCTGGATGGGTGAGAAGGTACTCACAGGAATTGTCCTGCCGGACGATCCAATCGTGATGGCAAGCCGTCCACCAGCGGCCGGTTCTTTTTCGATCACATCCGATGCACGGTACGTCCCGGCACCATCGGATACCGGTGATACAGTCATACTGCCTGTCAACACTACTGCGAACCTGCCGACCTACTACACGTTCCCGGTTGGATTCTTCGTTGGCGATCAGATCGGATTCCGGACAGATGACGCAGCTCTGCAGGAAATCGATAGCGGAGCCACCGGCACGTTTGTGGCACCGGCCTTCGCAAGCTCAACGGGTTTATTCCCATTCGCTTACAGCGAAGATATAGACCGTCGCGGATACATTTGTTCGATCGCTGCACGTGCAGATTCATACCACCAGGTAAAAATCACGGAAGGATCACCGTACACTCACCTGCCCTTCCCCAATTACCCATGGAACCCGTCGGAACTGGCTGTCGATGCTGCAGGTGACATCTATCACTTCTGGTCGTCAATGGTCTATCGCGACGTCACCGCCAACAGTACAAGGTATGGTTATTACTCATCCGGCATTGTTCTGAGCGATTCAGTTCCAACAATGCGAGCCCACCGGGCTGGTGACGGCCTTGTCAGCGACGGCTGGGGAGTTCGCAACCTGCTGCTCCATAACCTTGCAGTACGTCCCGGATCCATCGTTGGCGAGGGTGATTCGTTCACAGCTGGCGCATATTTCCTGCCCCTGCCTCCACAGTCCACGGTCGAGTTCAAGGTTACTCCTCCCGGCGGTGACACACTCACGGTGAATATTGTCACCGGTAACTCGGGTTACGCGTGTGACATGGGGGAGAGGTTCGAACTCGACAGGCAGGGAGTATGGACCGTAACTTCGACCCTGATTCAGGGTGCAGAAACCGGGGGAATTCTCGGGGTCGGATTTGAAGATCCGTGGGAGTTCTACGTAATCAATCCCGGTAACGACAGTCCAATCGAGTTCCACCTGCCGTTCCAGTCACCGATCGACACCACCTCGGACCTGCTCGTTCTATCGGGCGACCTGACAGAGCCGGATATCCTGACCGGCACGGTACACGTCTCTGCGACTTTCAACGGAGCGGTGATCGAGCAGACCGAACGCGAACTGGACGATGGCCGATTCGTTTATTCAATCGACCTGAGCCAGATATCAAACTCATACAGTAATTACGATCCACTCGACGCACGTGACCGCCTTGTCATGACGTTCTTCGTCAACGGCCAGAACTCACAGGGTGAGCGACGCATGGCGGCGCGTATGGTCTATGCACAGAATGGAATTTTATACACGGGAGAGAAGGACTTCAGTCCGATCGATCCCCAGACACGTGAAGAACGGTTACAGGACATCGCCGAGGAAGCGGAGTCAGCAGAAGCCCACGAGGTTCGTGGACGCGTACCGCTTCCCGAAGAGGATGCAGAGTGACCGGCTGATAAATTATGGCGAATCTCAGAGATTTAAAACGCCGAATCAAGTCCGTCGACGGTATCCGTCAGATCACACGGGCTATGGAGATGGTGGCAGCCACCAAGCTCCGACGCGCGCAGCAGCGTATCGAAGCCGGACGGCCGTATACAGGTAAGATGGATGAAATTCTCGCTCATCTCTCAACTGCGATACAGGCCGGTATAGTGCATCATCCCCTATTAGAGCCTCGCGAGGAGGTCAGGAACCTGTGGATCATAGGTGTGGCATCCACAAAGGGTCTCTGCGGAAGTTTTAACTCGAACATAATTCGCACGGTCGGACAACATGCGAGAGAAGCAATGGAGTCCAATCAGAACGTGACGCTATTCCTGGTTGGAAAGAAATTATTCGACTTCTACAACAGGCGTAACTGGCAGCTGCACAAAAATTCGCGGGAATATGCAGCAATCGACGAGAATCTCCCAATCAGCCTGCTGCAGGAGATGACAAACATCTGCACCGACGCCTTCCTGGATGGAGATGTCGACCAGGTAGACCTTGTTTACACGGAATTCAAGAGCGCAATATCTCATAAAATAGTCAAACGTCAATTCCTCCCGATTGTCGGACTTGAGCCGACCACGGATGAGGAAGAGGACCGTGGGAAAACACCCCACGATTACATCTTCGAGCCCGACCCGGGCAAGTTGTTCACCATCCTGATACCGAAGTATGCGAGAACGGTTATTTTCCGGATGCTTGCCGACAGCCTTGCAAGCGAGCACGGCGGACGTATGAACGCGATGCATAACGCGACAGATAACGCAGGAGACATGATAAAGACCCTAACCCTCCAGCGTAACAAGGCCAGGCAGGCCGCCATCACAAAGGAACTCAGTGAGATCGTCGGCGGAGCGGAAGCAATTAGTGGTTAGCTGATTTGATAAGGAGCAGATAAAGTGGCTACAGGAATTATCACACAGGTCATAGGTCCCACGGTGGACATCGAATTTCCACCGGAGTCATTACCGGAACTCCTGAACGCCCTCAGGATAGAGGACCCGGCCCGAAACATCGACCTTATAGTCGAAGTAGCCCAGCATCTGGGTAATTCAACAACACGATGCATCTCGATGGACTCCACTGACGGATTAAGGCGCGGGATGCAGGCGGAAGACCTTGGTGAACCCATAAAGGTGCCGGTCGGAGAGGACTGCCTCGGACGGATTTTCAACGTCACGGGAAGGCCAGTCGATTACCCGGACCTCCCACCCGACACAGAGGAAAGCTACCCCATCCACCGCTCAGCTCCAGCACTTGCCGACCAGGAAACAAAAACCGAGGTTTTCGAAACCGGCCTGAAGGTCGTTGACCTTCTCGCACCGATACCCAAGGGCGGCAAGGTCGGCCTGTTCGGCGGCGCCGGAGTCGGCAAAACTATCCTTATCATGGAGTTAATCAACAACATCGCGAAGGTTCACGGCGGACAGTCGGTGTTCTCCGGTGTCGGTGAGAGACCCCGTGAAGGTAACGACCTCTGGCTTGACTTCCAGGACGCCCTGATCACACCAACGTGGCCGCCCGAAGAACGTGAGCGACGAAAGACGACAACACAGCGCGCAAAGCAGCCAACCTTCCAGTTGATGCCCCTCGATGAGTCCAAAGGGCTTCGCAGGCTGACAATTCCCGTGGGCAGTTCACAGTTCGGCGAGCACAAGTTCGAATTCAATTACGACATGCGCGCCCGGGTATTCGAGCTTCGAATGGACGGCCAACCGGTAACACTCGACGACGAGACAGACATAGACGGTGAAAGATATAAAATTGCGGAGTTTGAGCGAGTCCTTGATAAAACAGTACTTGTGTACGGCCAGAGGAACGAGCCTCCCGGCGCACGTCTGAGAGTCGGGCTTTCCGGACTTACCCACGCGGAGTATTTCCGTGACCAGGGACGCGATATCCTTCTGTTTATCGACAACATCTTCCGGTTCGTACAGGCGGGCAGCGAGGTTTCGGCACTTCTCGGACGAATGCCGTCCGCTGTCGGTTACCAGCCAACCCTCGCGACCGAGATGGGCGCATTACAGGAGCGGATTACATCGACAAAGACCGGATCGATCACATCGATGCAGGCCATCTACGTGCCCGCGGACGACCTGACCGACCCGGCGGTCGCGACGACCTTCGCGCACCTCGACGCGACCGTAGTTCTTTCAAGGCGTATCGTCGAGCTCGGTATCTATCCCGCGGTAGACCCACTCGACTCAACGAGCCGGATTCTCGATCCGAACGTGGTCGGACGTGAGCACTACCAGGTAGCACGTGACGTGCAGGAGATACTCCAGCGATACAAGGACCTCCAGGATATCATCGCAATCCTTGGAATGGACGAGCTTTCGGACGATGACAAGGTGACAGTCGGACGCGCGAGACGTATACAGCAGTTCTTCTCACAGCCGTTCTTTGTCGCGGAATCGTTCCTGATGACACCGGGCCGTTACGTTCCTCTCAAGGACACGGTCAGGGGATTCAAGGAGATTATCGAGGGCAAATACGATGACCTTCAGGAGGCCGCGTTTACGTACGTGGGGAATATCGAGGAGGCAGTTGAAAAGAACAAGCAACTCACTGCGTGAGGGCAAAACTATCGACCAAGAAAAAAAATGGCAACAAAAATTTTCAAACTGATGCTTGCCACACCCGCCGGATGGGTCGCGAGTGACGATGCGGAATATCTCGTGCTACCGGGTGTAGACGGGTATCTCGGGATACTCGCAAATCACGCGCCGCTGATGACGGCAATCGGCATCGGCACGATGATGTATCGCTACGAAAACTGCTACGAACATAACCTTGCCATCAGCGACGGGTTCCTCGAGGTATCGGAAAACGTAGCGACAATTATCGCAGACTCGGCGGAGGCAGCGGAGGGTATCGACATCGACCGGGCGCAGCTTGCCCTTGAACGTGCGAAGGCGCACCTTGCGGAGGCTGGCACCGATCCGGATATCGATGTCGAGCGCGCACGTGCGGCGTACAGGAGAGCCCTGAACCGCATAAAGGTGTGCGAAATCTGCGACATCAAGCCAAAATCAATGGATTAAACGTCACTTCAGATACGCGATTTTCGCGATGGACAGGCTTTCGGGCCTGTCTTTTTTTTGATGGACTTGACCGGTTATACGCTAACTAGTCCATGTCAAGGCCGATTGTGCGGAACTTTTCGTTTCTGTTTCTAAGTTTTGGTGCTTCATCCTTCCATTTGGCGTTTATTTCCAGAAGAACTTCCTTAAACAGATCGGGATCCCGGCGCGAGAGTATTTCAGCAAGATCCGTGTGTAACTTAGAGAGATCGTACAACCGCCCCAGCCTGACAAGGAAGGCGGCTTCTTCCTTTATGACCCTGGTTTGGGCCTTGATGGTGTCAAGCTGTGTCCTGACTGCCAGCTTATTGAGCGTACCCCTGTGGAAGCGGGTCTGCTTAAGGAGGCGCCTCAGGTGGCGTTTGAGTGTCTCATACTGATCATCAAGCGCCAGGATCCGTCTCTGGTATTGCCAAATATTCATGATGGAGGGAACGTCCTGCAGGAGTTAATAGAGAACCTCCGAGGTTAAACATAGCACAATATTGCTATTTTGTCAAGTATTGGCAAAGATAAAAGGGGGATTTTGGGGGATTTTTATATGGGTGGGGCACGTAGGTCTATGGTAATCACCAGAGTTTAGTCTGGATCGGTGAGGTAAAAGCGACTTGCAGTATCCCGGATGGGAATATAAAATATAGCTGGGGAGTTAACAATGAAGTACAAGAGCGAAATAGAACATATGATTGCTGAATTGCGCTGTATTCTAGCAGAGCCTGATTCTGAGTTAAGGTGGTGGATGGTAGCTAAGCTAATTGATGAAACAGTTGAAAACTACCCCGATGAGATTTATATTCCAAAACATCCTGATCCTATCATCAGGGGATTTGGAGAAATTTGTGTGCAGATAAGTGATGACCTTGAATACTATAATGCCATCGAAGAAGTAAGAAGGAGAGATCTCGGTATATATTTTGGTGACGATAAACTTGAGGAGATTATAAACGGATATATTGAAAGGTTAAAGAAGCTGTTGACAGGCGAGGTGGCATAAATAAGTTAAAGGAACGAGGAATTATTGATTAACATTCAGGATATGGGCTGGTGGCGATTATTAAATGATTGTCAAGTTTAAAAAACATTTTCATGAGTTTGATAGTGAACAGTTTGATAAAGATCATATTGATTATGATCTATTTGAATTTCTTAGTGAAGAAAAATATATTCTGACCACATCGGATTTCTCGGAATATATAGGTAATAGGCATTATACGGATCTCATTTTATCCATATTTGACCAACAATTAGATAATCGATGCGTACTAGCTGTTCTAAGTTTTGATTTTACAATTGATAAATTGGATCAAGAACTGGTGCAGAATTACATTACTGAAATAATATTAGGCAAAACCATAATATACACTAAAAACATCGGAATTAATTGCTTGTCGGATTACTTGGACCTTATGAATCACAGGCTGAAGGGATTATTATTTAACTTTGCTATTTACTGCTTTAAAGATGGAGTGGATTGGAAGAGTATAGCTTCAACGTCAATATCCCAAAGACAGGGAAAAACTAGAACAAAATGGCATGACTTCTTGTATGGTACAATAGATGAATTCGACAGTCGATATATTTCAAATATATGTGAAGCTTTCATTGAGTTTGAGCTGGACGCACCTGGAATTTCTATTACAATTGGAAGGAAGAAAAAATATGGCGGTTGGTCTGATAAATTGAAGTTTTTAATATTAGACAAATAAATTTATATATACATTTCGAGAAACTAAGTACAGGAGTATCAAATATGGAAAAAACTATCAATAACACTTATAAAATCATTGATGATACGACAGATACGCATTATATGTACTTAGAAGGTGGTAAAGCCTTATCGCCATCAGGAAAATTGTTATTGTATGCAGAAGATATTAATAGTCTGTACAATTCAGTAAACAGGGAAACAATGGCTACTGCTCTACTGCCATCATCCTTGGACTTTACCAGCGTATTAATCGTAATCACACAGGACTGGCTCAATTTTGATATATTTTCAAACAACCAAGATAGAGCCACATATTATACTAGCCAGTATAAAAACCTGGCAATAGCATATAATCCTAATAAAAACAATTCATTTTGCGAATTATTGGAAATTATGCTTAATGATATTCATTTTGGATTCGAATATTCAATATGCAATTTCAATAACAGGATCCCATGGGAAGAACAATTATTTAGTTATAATGTAGAGCAAAAACAAAGACTTTGGTGGCTTAAATTTTTAAGCACCATCAAGACCGATAATGTCGAACTTCCTACAATATTTGAATCTGCAGAATCTTTTATCTATGTCGTAGTTGGTGACTATCATCATATTATAGGTAGAAATGTTTCTTTTGGAGATTGGCCCGAAGCCATTAGGGTCATGATTAAAAATTATGACTGAGCTGAAAGTTCGAAACCTCGCCAAGTACCATATCGAATGTGTCGGAAATGATAAGAACATACACGTCAAACGATCCGTGTTTCGGGTCGTGCGACGACGACATACGATCGAAGATGGATTGAACAGAAGGTCTAACTTAGATTATTACTCAAATAACCTCTTAATAAGGGTTAAACAAACTTAAATAATCAGGATTATATTAATGGAACGGCTGGGAATCGGGGTGTGGCACGTTAAGTGCGATGGTACGTGAGGATGGACCTGAATAGGGTCTCAGATAGTACTGAAATGGTGCGGACAAGCTTGATTTCGGGCCGAAAAACGATCAAAGAACCTGATGGATGTGGTAGTATGTCGACTTGCGCTGCTCTACGTATCATGCCTGACACAGAGAATTATCTGGATATCCAGGGCGGGGCCAGTCTCGCCGGAGAAGTGGTAATTTCCGGCTCGAAGAACGCCTGCCTGCCCATACTGGCCGCCACGCTGCTGGCCAAGGGCACCAGCCACATCGAAAATGTCCCGAAGCTGAAGGACGTTTACACGCTTGCCGACGTGCTGCGGTCGCTTGGAGCGAAGGTGAAATGGACCGGGGACAGCAGTCTTTCGGTCGACACGTCGGACGTATCATGCCTCGAACCCGATCCCGAGCTGGTCAAGAAGATGCGGGCAAGTGTGCTCGTGATGGGACCACTGTTCGCGCGGTTCGGGCAGGCGATGATCCCGCTACCCGGCGGATGCAGTCTCGGGAAGCGTCCAATCGACCTTCACCTGACAGGTATGCAGATGCTTGGCGGAACGGTCGTGGAGAAGCCCGACTCGGTGATGGTGAAGCTTTCATCGGGAACGCGGCCGGTCGCGACAAATATCAAGCTGCATTTCCCGTCGGTCGGCGCGACAGAGAACATCATGATGGCCAGCGCGCTTGCGGACGGCGTGACGATCATCGAGAACGCCGCGAGAGAGCCTGAGATCATCGACCTCGCCGATTTCATCAGCGAAATGGGCGCAAAGGTGCTGGGTGCAGGCGATCACACGATCACTGTCGTGGGAACCGAGACGCTGAGAGCGACAGGTCACAGGGTAATACCGGACCGCATCGAAGCGGGGACGTACCTTGTAGCCGGAGCGATCTCAGGCGGAAAAATTACGCTGCTTGACACCCGTCCGGATCACATGACAACGCTTCTGAACCAGCTTGCCTCGACCGGATGCAAAATAACGACCGAACCCGACAGAATTACAATAGACGCACCGGACGTGATCCGTCCAACAGACGTCCGGACCCTCCCGTATCCCGGCTTTCCGACCGACGTGCAGCCTCAATTCATGGCCCTGATGGTAAAAGCGGCGGGCGAGAGCCTGTTCGTCGAGAAAATATTCGAGCGACGTTTTCTCGCAGCCGATGACCTGATTCGGATGGGCGCGGATATCCGCGTGCTTGAAAACTGCGCGCTCATTAACGGCGGCAAACGTCTGACCGGATGCGAGGTACAGGCGACCGACATCCGTGCCGCAGCAGCCCTGATGATCGCGGGAATCTGGGCGGAGGGTACTACACGACTGAAAGGTCTCGAACATTTCTATCGAGGCTACGAGCGTCCGATCGAGAAACTGACCGGACTCGGCGTCAAGATCAAGGACGCCAGCGAAAAACACTCCCATTCTGAAGTATCAAGCTGATACTCCAGTGTCAACCATGCGTGCACCAACTTCCTCATCAGTAAAGCGACCCGTCAACGGGTCTTTTGCATCTCTGCTGATCTTCCTTGTTATCACAGGCGGATTCCTGCTCTACTCCCCCCCTACCCGCGCCAACGAGGGAAGCTTCCAGCTAGAGATGTTTCCGTGGGTTTACTGCGGATGGGACGAAGATACGTTGCTGCTACGCTTCGACGGGCTCCGTCCGGGGAACTTTGAAATCTTTGAAATCGCCGGACCATCGAGAATCGTACTTGATGTCCCCTACCTCGTTTGCGAGGAGGACAACCCAGTTTATGAAGCAGTGACCTTTCCCGGGATGTCGCTGATCAGGGAGTTGAGGGCAAGCTGCACGTCCGAAGGCGTACGGATAGTGCTTGAATCCCGGTACCAATTGTATTGGGAAATAGTAACCAGCGATGAACTCGGTCTCGACGTCCTTGTATATCTACGATTCAGGCAGACAGTCGAGGAGATCGCGCTTGATACGGGCACGGTGTATGTCGCACGGCGTTATGTCTCGCCATCGGGGCAAAGATACACGCACGCGGTAATTTCAGATCCGTCAGCGTCGAGGCTCAGGCCATTTGTGTACAAGGCCGGTGACATCGGTTCGAGCCACCTGACAACGATAACTAATTTCGTAAACAGCACCGGTGCCGCAGCAGGAATCAACGGCGGTTATTACATGTGGCCGGGAATCAGCCTGTCGCTGGTGATCCAGGAGGGTGTAATCGCCGCGCCACCCATGCTTCACCGTCCGGCTTTCATGATCCTGGAAAACGGGACGTACTCGATGGATTATCCACCTGTGCGTGGAGTTGTTACGTCGGAATCAGGACAGAGAATAGATATTGATCTTGTTAACCAGGTACCGCGGTCGAGGGAATCCGCATTGTTGACGCCGGGGCATCCGTCGCGGCTTCGCGATCAGATGACGGGTCGATACTGTGTAATTAAGGATAACGTGATCGAATATATTGGCGACGGTGAGATTGAGGATTTTTCAGACAGGTACGTGATCTGGTCGAAGGAAACATTCCCTGCATTCGATTACTTCTACCCCGGTGAGGCGGTCGAAATTTCATATTATGTTGAAGACGGATTAAGCAGGATCTACACGGCGATCCAGGGTGGTCCGTTCCTGCTGAAGAACGGTGTTGTGGATGTAACTATCGAGGAAGATGACATCGGCAGGGATATCGCACACGGACGTGCCGCACGTACGGCGATCGGTTACGATGATTTTGGTCGATTATACCTTGTCTGTGTCGATGGTTCGGGAACAGGGCGAAGCATCGGCGCGACACTTCAGGAGCTCGCATGGACCATGCTGGACCTCGGTGCAACGTGGGCTATAAACCTCGATGGTGGATCATCCACTGGAATGGCACTGGGTTATACAGTACCGGAAAACGGCCTACCGTCAGGGGGGCGTCAGATAGCTACGTCGATTCTGTTAATAGATGAAAGTGGGAACTTCCAGGGTCAGAGGTTCTTCTTCTGATAAGAAATAAATCGATCACCACTAAGACACGAAGGGAAAAATAAGGAGATCACCACTAAGGCACTAAGGACACAAAGAAAGACACGAAGTAAGAAATTAAGAATTAATGATTGCCATGAAGCGGAGAGGATCGCTAGATCGTCTGGCCGGATTCCTTAAATTTCGAATCAAAGAGCACCACGGCCATAATAGACAGGCAGTCGGGACAGGTTTTGAGATGGGCCAGTACGCGATCCTCGTCCTCAGGGGACAGCTTGTGCGCGATAAGCGCTTCCAGCACGTCAGGCTTGCCCACCTCGGAGCATTTCAGCGGTTTGGGGAGATCCATAATTAAGCTCCGATCTCAATAGATGGGTACACGTCCTTCTAATAAGACTTGATGCAGTCCGGACCCGTTTTCTTTGGATTAATGTAAAAAAAATGGGGCTGGGTTAAAAGAAAATTAACCAAGTATTCATCTGGATACAGTATTCCAGAGGCTTAAAGCCTGTTATACTCTGGTTAATTTACCAGAGTCACCGAATCGCCGCGGGGAGACCCACAAATGGCAAGACCTATACCAATTCTTTTTGTGCCGGCAATACTGCTGGTGCTGTGTCTACTCTTATACCTGGGTATCAGCGTAACCCCTGTGTCAGCGCAGGCTACCGAGTCCGGAACGATACGTCAGGAGGCCACGACAACCGGAGTCCCGGCGGAAGATGATGAAACCGAGGAAGTACTGGTGTCGGAGGACATGACACCAATAGGCATAGTGGACGAAATTATCCTGACTGGTGTCCTGGTTACATCCCGCGGCGCAGTTCTCAGGCAGATGACCTTCGAAATCGGTGACGAAATCTCGCAGAGGGATATCGACGTCTGCCGTTCGCGGCTGCTTGGTTTCAACGGTATCTACTGGCAGGCTGATATCACGCACGAACCCGCCGAGGAAGAGGGTTACATTATTGTAACAATCGACCTCAGGGCACGACGCACATGGTTTTTGTCTCCGTCGCAGGTTGGTGGATCGATCGGTGACAGGAATTTCCTCGGAACCGCCGATCTGGCGTCGATTGGAATCTTTATCGCTGAGAACGATTACTATTACACCGTGATGTGGCAGGACCCGCAGTTCCTCGGGGGCCATAACTCGCTACTGGTCGAGGGTCATATTCTTGATACCAACCACACCATCAGGACTGATACCATTTATTCAACAAGGGAGTCCTACCTCGTAGACCGTACCGGTGGGTCCATTATTTACCGCACGCGATGGATGCAGAATATCTCCGTAGGTGTCGGTTTCAAGCTCGAACTGGTCGAAGCTGAAAAATTCGGCGATCCGTTCAGGGATTTCGGGACCGAGGACAGGTTCTTCTACTCCGGGACCGACATCACCGACGGAACTGTCGGAGTCATGAGTCTGCAGTTGTCGAGTGGTTCACTGAACTCACGGTTCTTCCCGTCCGAAGGCTATTACTGGGATTTTTACAATGAATTGTCCCAGTCTTTCACACTCAGCGACTTCGCCTTCACCCGTCATACCATCACAGCGGCGACTTTCCATGACCTTTACGCAGGTGAGCACGTGCTGGCCGGACGGATGATCTACTCATACCTGACTGGAGATCCGCCGAATTACGAGCTGATACCCTTCGACTGGCAGGTTCGAGGCTACACAGGCGGAACGCATCGCGGAAAAAGCATGCTGTGCTTTAATTTCGAGTACCGTTTCATCGCGGAACCCGATATATTTCAGGGAGTGCTGTTCGCGGACTTCGGACGCAGCTGGGACGGTCACGATCTCAGCCTGAACGACATGGAATACGGCTACGGTGCAGGAATCCGGCTTTACACCGCACCATTCATCCCGTACAACCTGCTTTTCAGGTTTGACTACGCCTGGGGAGAATACGGTGAGGAAACATCCTTCGGATTCAATCACTTCTTCTAGGCCGGCTCCTTCCTGCAACCGGACCTGAAATACAAATTAAGTAATTATGAACCTCGACAGTTCCCCCCGGTTCATTTAATATAGGCACGATGCGCTGTAAAGTATGTAACGCATATATTCCCGAAGGCGCTATCCACTGTCTCGAATGCGGCAATGAACTTGACGAATCCATTGTCTGCCAGATATGTGGCGCACGCATGGGGCTCGATGCACGATTCTGCAACCGTTGCGGTTCCAATGTCAAGAAACCCGCCAAGGCGAGAATTCCGGATCACCTGACCGGCATCGGCCAGGAAAATGCCGGAAGAAAATGCTTCCGGTGCGGGAACCAGGTACCGGATGGAACCCAGTACTGCCCAACATGCGGAACAAGTGTTGCTGGTGATGTACAGGAACCAGCACCTGCCGATCCTGTAGAATCAACAGATGAACAGGGCATCGATCATGCTGAAACCGTGCCCGGTGCGGAATCCTGCCCGAGGTGCGGAACCGAGGTCAGGGGAACGGGACGTTTCTGTTATAACTGCGGCAGGTTTCACGGAAGCGATATTGAGGACGTCCTGTGTGCGTCCTGCGGCGCATCGAATACACTGAGATATGCGAGATGCCAGTACTGCGGTGAGGACCTGCCGTCACGCTCTGAATCCACGAAATGAATCCCTTAGATGAAATAGCCGCTCCAAGCCCGAAAGTACCGGATGATCTCTACGATGAGTATCTCAGGCGTGAGTACCAGTTCTCACGTGAAGTCCATGCTCTCGACATGAACGTCGCCCTGTTCAACAGCTTCATACTGCACCAGTCGGCCGGTGAAACGTTCCTGCTTGTCGAGCTTTTATCCAAGGAAAAACCGAAGGCGGGACGTGAGTCACCTTTGAATCTCTGCCTTCTCCTCGACCGGTCACATTCCATGTTCGGCGGTCCGTTCACCGAGGTTCTCAAGGCGGGACGGGTTGTCATCGACCAGTTGACGGGTCGGGACAGCCTGACAGTGATAGCTTTCGACCATGAGGCATCTGTAATACTCTCAAGCCGGAGGGTCCTCAACAAGGACGAGGCCAAGCGCCGTCTGAGTTCGGTTGAAGTAGCAGGTGGCTCGACGGACATATACGCTGCACTGAAAATGGGACTGAAGGAACTGAGGGAATTTTCAGGCGACAACACGATCGATAAAATGGTCCTTCTCACCGACGGCCGTCCGACACACGGTGAATCGGAGGACGTAAAATTTTTCAACCTGTCGGAGACAATTCGCGATAAAGGCGGCAGCGTGAGCGCGGTCGGCATCGGACTGGATTACAACGAGGACCTCCTGAGCTCGATCGCACGCCTGTCAGGCGGCGGATTTTACCACTCGGCCCGTCCCCGCGAGATCAAAAAGATATTCAAGAAGGAAATCGCACATTTTCTGAACGTAAGCCATCGAGCGCTGGAATTACAGGTCATCCCGCGCAAGCTGGTCAAGATAAAGGAGATCTTCGGTCTGCCGCACAAGTACGAGAATGGTAAACATGTAATTCAGCTGCCGGACCTCGAAAAGTACACCGAACAGACAGTCCTCTGCACAATCCAGTACGAACCGCACCCGTCGGGGGTCTTCAGGCTGATCGACGTGAAGGCCCGGTACCATCATGTCGGTACGGGAGTCGAGGGAGAGGTGTCCGGATGGGCTGCCGGAAGGTTTGTCGACGATCCCACGATCATTAAACGAGGTAAAAATCCACGGGTCGATAAGGCACTCCTCCGTCGGAATGTAAAAAGCGACCTTATAAGCACCATCAGGGGCATCAGGACAAGGGTTCTCAGCAAGGAATCAGCCCAGGAGCAGCTCAGGGACTACCAGCGTACGCTAATCCTGTCTGGTGACACAAGGGAAGCCAGGGAGCTTGGTGAAGCGATCCAGCAGCTTGCACGCGGTGAAGAGGAGGATGCCAGCAAGAAGCTGGCGCAGTCGACCTTCACACTGGAACGGGGCAAGCGAACCTCGGAAGATGCCCCTGTCGTGGACGAAGACGACGATGAGGGTGGTGATGAGTCATGACACTCACCTGCCCGATCTGCAAGGTCCAGAACGCTGAATCCGAGGACTGGTGCAACGAATGCGGTTGGCTGCTGAGCCAGAAAGCACCGGGATCATCGGTTCAGGATGAGGGTAACATCGACGATGAACTCGATTTCAAGGCGTTTTTGATACTTCCCGAGAGAGGAAGCGTAGGTCTGAAAAAAATAAGGACCGTGATCGGACGCGAGTTCGGCGACATCCAGATACCGGACGACCTGAACATCAGCCGAATCCAGCTTGCCCTGGTCGCTGAAAACGGCGGACTCTACGTAGAGGACCTCAGGAGCTCCAACGGAACGCTTCTGAACGGGGTAAAAATCCCGCCGGGACGCAGGTACCTGCTTTCAACGGGAGATGTGATAACCGCCGGCGACAGTGCGTTGAAGGTGGAATTCAAGGGTCTGGACAAGGAGGGCGAGGAATCGCCGGGTCTTTACCTTGTCGACGAGGAAGGCACAAAATCACGGCTGAGGCAGGGAGATAATACTGTCGGCCGTCTTCCGCTCAACACTGTCACGCTTGAAGACTGCCCCTACGTGGCTCGCGAGCACGCGGTTCTGTCACTCGAGCTGGCCCCATCGGGATTGAATTTCCTCTACCTGACCGACCTCGGTTCATCCAACGGCAGTTTCGTAAACCAGAAACCTGTCCCGGCGCATACCCGCATACGCGTGCATCCCGGGGACGAGATAACATTTTCCGATGTCACCTTCCGCCTGATAGAAATTATGAAAGAGGAGGACTAGCTCATTGTTCTGCCCTGACTGCGGTCGAGAGTCACAGGATAATGATAAATTCTGCCCGTCCTGCGGCTTCCCGCTCGACCGCATCCGCAAACGCATCCGTGAAGAAGCAGATGCCGCTATGGGCTGGGCGGAACGTATAATCGGCAAACCTGAGGTAGAAACAACCGACCCTGAGAATCCTCCCGTGGTCTCGTATGTGTCGGGGGAGGAGAAGGCTTCAACCGAAACTGACGATGATGAACGGTTCAGATGTTCGATGTGCGGTACCGTCGCGGAGATCGGCACCATGTGCCAGACCTGCGGTGACACACTGCCGACCCGGACCGACCAGGACCCTTATATCTGGCTTGTACTCCGTAACTCACTTCATCTGATCCTCGCTCCAAGGCACTACGCGGTTAACCTGCCATACCCGATCAAGGGCGGTAACCTCCAGCCTGTGCTCTACCCGGGAATTTTCGCGGCTTTCTTCGTCATAGCCCTTCCTTTTTCACGCGCGAGTGTCTGGTTATACCGGACAGCGTATGATATTCCGATTGAGCCATCGCTTATCGCAATACCGATGTACGTCCTTGGCATCCCGATTCTCGTGTTCCTGTCTGCCGGACTAGCGTACATGGTCGCACGGATGCTTGGGGGACACGCCTCGTTCAGTCGAACCGTCCGGGCTCTCTCCGGCGGGTTGATCATTTTGTTGATAATCGGGATTTTCAGGTTCGTGCTCGGTTACATCGCGATTGCCAACACCCGTAATATTGAATTGATCCTCGAGAGGCTTTACAACCCGGTTGAGGTCATGACGCTGGTCCAATACGGTGAGCGTATGGCCACGATTTTCACGATATTTATAGCCGGATGGTATTACGCATGGATTGTCGGGGGTCTTCACAGGCTGGCGTGGTGGAAGACAATCGTGCACACACTCGCCACGTATGTCGCCGTCCTTTTCTGGATCTGGCTGTACATCCTCCAGATATTACCCCTCAATGCCGGTCATCTGTTATAGTTTAGCTGGTGAATAACCGGTTAGTGCTTTACGGATACTATAAATAAGATCAAATCGGCTTTGAAACTTAAAATTCCGACATTCAGACAAGTCCAGCAGAAGTTCGAGGTCCAGCGACTTATCCTGGTCCTCCTGGTGGCATTCGCGATCAGGCTCCTGTTGGCTTTTTTCGAGACCGAGGTCGGTGTCGACAGCGTCCATTACATCCTCATGGGCGATAACATAGCCCATCTGAAGAGCTTCGACACGTGGAATACGACCGGTGGACGCTGGATCCTCCCTCCTGCCCTGCCCCTGTTAATCGCGATATTCAGGCTCATCGGATTTGGTCTTGAATGGTCCGGGCATCTGGCAACTGTGGTCGCAGGAACTTTTTTACTGCTGCCGATCTACTGGCTTACCCGTCACTTCCACGGGGAGCTGACAGCACGAATCGCGACAGTCATTGCGGCATTCTACCCGATACTTGTGGATTACTCGGTCGTGATACTGACGGAGAACCTGTTCGCGGCGTTCGTACTGATGGCACTGGTGCTGATCGCACGGGCATTTGCTAAGGACGGTAAACCGGTTCAGGCATTCTGGTCGGGATTCTGGCTCGGGCTGGCATTCCTGACTAAAACATTCGGCATTTTCCTGCTTCCATTCCTGTTACTCAGCTACATGTTCGGCCGGGGCGGGCATTCAAAGAATAAACCGATGCAGATGGCGGGACTCGCGCTGCTTGGATTTCTCGTTCTGGCGGTACCGTACTGGATAATTATTCACCAGGCCACGGGTGAATGGACCATCGACGGGAAGGGCACGGGACAGGCGTCGCGTGTGTTTGCCGCCAACCTGACAGATGAGCATATCGATCCGAGGTACACGGGTGAACTCACATCGGACGGCTCCGATTTTCTGATAAACGTCGATCCATCGGCTCTCACACCGGAAGATCTGACACCATTTATATTCACGACGAATTACCTGAAGAAATACGTACAGAAGCTCGTGCGTATATACCAGGATTTTCCGTTTGCACCGACCTATCCGAATAACGTCCTATTGTTTTATTTATTCCCGGTAATACTGATGAGTGTTGGATTTTTCTCGGGACCCGGACGGTGGACGGAGCGTCACTCGGATCGCTTTATTTTGTACTGGCTCTGCCCGTTTCTGTTCGGAATCCCGCTGATCTTTGTCGAGGTCCGGTATTACATCCCTGTAATACCGTTACTGATACCGTTCATGGCGCGTGGAGTGATAGAGATCGCCGAGTGGGCCGTCACACGTTTCACAGGTTCTACGGGATGGTTCACTAAACCGCTGAACGGTCCTGCTATCACACTGATACTCGCAATTTTCATCCTGCTCGCGATGCCGAAGCTGCTATATAAGGTCACGAACTGGAACGACCCGATGATCTCATATAATCCGAGGGCTGAGGCGGCCACATGGCTCGAAAGGTCCGGATATCAGCCTGAACGAATCATGGAGTACGCGCATTCGGTCAGTTTTTATTCTGGAGCACAGAGCATTCTGATACCTGACGGTGACCTTGATGATTTAACCCGGATCGCGAGGGAATACGACGTCGATCTTATTTCGCTCGATGAATTTTACGTCCTTCGCGGCAACAGGCGACCTGAAATTGAATATCTTTTCAGTACCAACAACCCGCCATATCAGGGGCTGGAGCGAATCTATGTGGACGAGCTCCATCCCGGGCTCAAGCATGTGATTTACAGAATCCTCCCGCGTCCGCAGGATCTTAGGCCGACAAGCGATCCTGAGTAATTGAATACCGTGCTGGAACTATTTATCTCCATACCGCTGGCAATACTGATTATCGTGGCATGTCACGAGGCGGGACGGCTTCTGCTTCGAATTTTCGGAATCGAGAATCCGTTCGAATCCCGGCTGGATGACGTGCTGGTAAAAATCGCATCCGGGTTTATCCTGATCGGATTTCTCATGGCTTTCCTCGGTCTCACGTTCCTCATGAGAACGCCGATACTGTGGCTACTTTTCATCGCGCTCGTGGCAAGCGCATTTTTCCAGGGACGGCGAGCACTTGCGACATCGCTTTCAGGATTCGGGGAACCCTGGCGTGAATCAAGAAAAGTCCCATTCAATGCAGTCCTGTTTGCGGTAGTAATTATCGCACTCGCCATGGATTTCCTGCTGACGTGTGTCCCGACAACTGCGTGGGACGCACTCACGTACCATTATCCGATGCCTGCGATATGGCTGCGTGCGGGTGGATTCATCGAACGACTCGATATCTGTTACTCGGAACTTCCACACGGATCGGAGATGCTGTTCGGATGGGCATTCGCGCTGGGGGGACTGAATTCAGCGAATCTCGGGATCGGTCATCTAGCGGCTAACCACGTGACATGGTTTGCAGGACTGTTCTCCATTCTCGCGATTATTTCCATTACCAGGAGATTCAGTAAACCCGTTGAAGCAGGTTCATTCTGGGATTCATGGACTCCCGGGCTGGTGGCAGCGGTGGCTTATTTAAGCCTGCCGATCGTGTATGTTGAGGAAATGGAGGGCGGGTACATCGAGAATTTCCTCGTCTTTTTCTCGATTGTGATGCTCATCTGCCTCCTTCATTTTAAAGAGAATAAGGATGGCAGATTTATTACAGTGATAGGGATACTGGCGGGCGGACTGCTCGCGTCGAAGCATACAAGCCTGTTCCTGAATGCAATAGTACTGGTGATACTGGTTGTCTGGCTTGCTGGATCGAAACAGAAGGAACTCTGGAAAGCATTAGGAATTGCGGTTCTACTCGCACTCCTGTTTCCCCTACCCTGGTACATAAAAAGCTTCATGCACACGGGCGATCCCATGTGGCCCTTCGTATACCAGGCACTTGGCATTGGCGATGGACTCCCGGAAATAATGTACTGGTCGAATCCCAATGTGGAGAGGTCGGTAACGGGATTCATTACGTACATACCCCGGCTCACATTGGACGTATCGCTCACACAGTTCAGTTTCAGGCTGCTGAGCTGGTATTTCGTACCTCTCATACCTTTAACAATATGGTGGAGTGTCCGGAAGGGCAACGGACGCACAATAGGCCTGATCACATGGGTATTGATCCTGCTCATCTACCTTCTTGCACCGGGAGAACCGAGGTACATGCTCGCAGCGTGGGGACTTTATGCGGGGCTTGGGGCATGGGGGCTGTTCAGATTGTTTGCGAGAGCTCCGTGGGTTTTGAAAATTGTGTTACCGATGCTTCTAATACTTCCAATAGGATTTTCGCTGGTTGATCGAACGCAGGAATTGAATAATCGTGTGCCGACAATCATAGGAGCAGCTTCGGTTGAGGACTACTTCGAGAAGAGCCTCGACATCTGGCCGCTCGTGAAGTACATCAACGAGGAGACCGGACCTGCGGACGGCGGTCCTGCGGACGGCGTAATACTTGTGGAACCGAGGATTTTTTATATCCAACGGCCATACATAATCTGGTATCCGTTCCCGACGCCGGAAACTGCCGATTGGAATTTAAAATTTGATGAAGTTCTTGATGCCAACAAGGAACATGGAATGTACAAGTACCTTTTGCTTACGTACGGTCCGAACTACCGCGCGTTGGCGATTACACAGGGGGCTTCATTCAGTTTCGAGTCGGCGTTCTTTGAGGATATTCCTGAATGGGTCTGCAGATTGGCTTATTACAATGAACCGGGATCAATCTTAAACAATGGCAATTTCTTTTTGCTACTCCCTGAATCAGATGAGCGTGACTTGGACTTCGATGTCAACTCAATGCATTGGATAAAGTATGGCGCACTGAACTGGTTTGGTGATCCGATTATTTCCGATCGTACAGGAAGGCTATACGATATCACCGGCTATCCTGATGTGACTCAAACCGAGGAGGACGTGGTCGAATGAAGTATGCGATCCTCCTTTTTCCTCTCCTCTTTTTCAGCCTTTACGGGATGGGTGAATGGCTGCGATTCAGAATTCTGGGTGAATCGGAATTCTCTGCAGGCAGAATTGCACGTGCGCTTGGATTAGGGATTCTCGCGCATGGACTGTTGATGACCCTCCTCGGGTTCGTGCACCTTCTCACGCCAACAATTGCCGCGGTCGTGACCGCACTTCCGGCACTGATATTCTGGAAAGTCTGGCTCAGGGATGTAATAACATTTTTTAAAAAAGCAACATGGAAGCCATCGGTACGATTCACACTAATTGAAGTGGTTTTTATTGTTGTGATAATCGGCATTAATCTACTTCGAGCTTTCAACGCACTCGCACCGAACATATCATGGGACGCGACAAGCCATCATTACCTTGTACCGTCGGTCTGGCTCTCAACCGGACGTCTGAGTGACCTTCCAAGCGTAATTTTCTCGTACTATCCGTCGCTGGCCGAGATGGGCATGACCGGATCGATGGCTCTCGGGACCGATTTCCTGGCGAACCTCTACGGCTGGATCTTCGGACCGCTTGCGGCACTGATACTTATCGGTATTGGAGCGCGTCACGGGGGAGAGCTCATATCAAAGGCTGACAAACCCGGTTTCAATGCCGGACGGTTCGCGGGGATCGTCGCGGCGTTCCTGTTCACACTGTTCCCGGGCGTCGGAGTGCAGACGTCGGGAGGATATGTCGATCTGCCACTCGCATGCTGGGTGCTGTTAACTATCGACTTTCTGTTTGAGTACAAGTCTTGTCCAACGTGGCGAAACATAATGCTGGCGGGACTCTTTACGGGCGCGGCGCTTGCGACGAAACATCTCGCACTGATCATTTTTCCGGGATTCGTCGTGTACCTGATCTGGGTTATTTTTAACGCCAAAGTTGACGCAACGAACCGTCCGAACTGGAAGCACCTGTTCGCGTTCATCGGAATTTCGCTACTGATCGTTCTGCCGTGGTATATCAGGTCAGCGTGGTTCACCGGGAATCCGTTTTATCCGTTCGGGGTATTCGGACTCCCGACACCCGCTCAACCGCCGTTTACGTCGGCATCGTGGGTCCGTCCAGATTACGAAAGGTCCCTGACCGGATTCATAACGTACTGGCTCTACCTGACTTTCACACCGACAGTCGGGCATGCACTCGGACGCAACTACTCGATGGCATTCCCCGTGCTGCTTCCGCTTCTCGCACTGGTGCCAAAACTCAAACCCACGGGACGGTTTCTCTCAATCCTTTCCGTAATTTCAATAGTAATCCTCTATGGACTAATTGCCGTGGAAACCCGTTACCACCTGCCGTTTGTCGCAACCGCCGCACTTGTCCTGGGAATACTGATCACACAATGGATCACGTTCGGATTTGAACGCATCGGTGGAATCGCGCTGCTCATCGGATCAGCGGTCGTGGCGTATTACATCAGCGTGATCCATCACGAATATACAAATGTCGTACTCTGGACGATAAATATTATCGCGGTCATTTCGATCTGCATGATTTTCGTGCGCTCGCAGAGAGCCCGAATTATACTGATCACAATTCTGCTATTCGTAATCGGCGCAGGCTCACTTACGCTCGATATTCAACCGGACTATGATGAGTTCGGATACCGTCGTGAGGTCGTGTTGAACCTTGAATCCGAGGATTCGTACATGCTCCGGTCCTCTCCGTTTAATTACGGGGTAATCACCCACATAAACAACCTGATGGACTGGGAGAACATGCGCGTCCTGGCCCTTGAACCCCGGCTTTACAGGCTTAAAGCGGACTGGGTCACATGGTTCGGACTGAAAGAGGACACCGTGCCCACGACACCCGCTGAGAATGTCGCGATCTGGTATCGCGGAGGCTTCACACACATCCTTCTCGGTGACGATGTGATGGTCAAGGCGCTGCTTTATTACAACGTGGTCCATGCGCACGGATGGGACGTACCCGGTGCGACACCGGAAGAGAGAATCGAGTACCTTCGCGAGCATCCCGAAGAAAACAGGGTTAATTTCCTGCTGCAGGAACTCTGGTACAGCTTCGATGGTGAGCCGTTCGGACATCGGGCAAGACACTTCACGCATTACTGGCTCCCGAGGGAGATCGAGAAAGAGGTTTACCCGATCGAGAATGTCGACGGGATAAATTATTACGTGGCAAACCGTCTGGATATTCTTGCCGACCCGGAAAAATATGCACAGTATGCGTTTGTACGTGACTTCCGCGAGATGGTCGAGACAGGCGGACTGGAGATAGTGTTTTCGGACCAGATGACCTACCTCTTCCGGTGCGATTATCCCGCATACCTCGAAAGCCATCCGGATGTCGACCTTGAGACATTGGGACTGGATTAATAACGCGTCCGCGTTATACAATATACCCGTAGAGAATCCCCGGGCTGTAATCCCCCGAATCACACAGGAGGCAAACCAGGGTGTTACGCCGAACAATATCGATACTGATTACAATTGCGGTCGTATTATTGATCACATCCTGCTCGTCGAGGGGCACAGGTCGTGGAAATCCCGTTACGACCGACCTGCAGGCCATAAGTTCAGCATCGTCACCTGTTGAAAATCACTACCTGTGGGGATATTTCAACGCATATTACGACTCATCGGCTAACAGTATTGAAATGATCCCCGTACGGGATGTCTCCGGGCACTACAATATCCTCTCCTTTCTGGAAACGGGACCGTGTTACGACTGCGTACAGGTGACAGGCATTTCCAACTCGGGTTACGGAACAAAACTGGTCGATCTGCAGATCAATCATCCGTTCTCAAGCCTAAACCTGACAGGATTCGATGTTCGCGGAATCGCGATGTTCAATTCCAGCTGGGTGTTCTCCAACTCCGTGCTGGGGATCCCAGATCACAACATGGGTACGGGAGAACTAATCAATCCCGAGGGATTCACAACCCTGTACAACATGTATACCGAGGGAAGCGGACCTGGAGGATTAGAGGGTTATACGAAAGGGAATTTCGCGGCCGTAATCACACCGAACGCTTCGCTAAACGGCTTCATTCGATTCAACAATCCCGGGCCCGGTAACGACCGATTCGCGTTCTATCCTGAGACGTCCGAGACAAGGACCTACGACCTTTATTTCCCGACCGGACAGTTTATTTTCGGTTACGCAATCGATGCATGCTGGGCACCACCGTCTGTCACTCCCGTAACCGATCCGCAGGTCGATTTCCCGCCAAACGCAAACTGTTCCGAGCCAAGGTTTATTTCATATAACGTCGTACCGCTCTTCGAGGGACTCGATTACGAGGGCGGTCAGGTAACGCTGGAAATTTTTGTCGCCGACCACCAGGGGAAGGACTCATACAGTCCGCCAAGGGTCGAGTGCGAGCAGCTCTTTAACGGTTTCAAGATGGCTGAGTACGTACAGGACGGAATGGGGTTCAGCCAGTTCAACGTAACGATCATAAACGAACTACTTGCACCAGCAGGTGACTACAAACTCCTGATATCTGTCGAGGACCACGACAACTCATGGTCGCCACCATGGCTGAACCTCACGATGTACCAAGTCGTTCCGTTAACAGTCCTACCCGAGCACGGATGGGCGAGGACGTTCGGCGGTGCGAACGGGAAATGCAATCCACAGGCGGTCGAGGTCGATGACCAGGGAAATTTGTACATAGTCGGGGGGTTTCAGGAGACAGTCGATCTCAGCCCGGGTCCCAGCGTCACCCAGCACACAAGCAACGGTATCCAGGACTCGTTCATTCTGAAACTCGATCCCGACGGTATGCTAATGTGGTCGCACTCATGGGGAAGTTACCAGAACGATACCGCCAACGACGTGCTGATCGCGCCTGACGGCACAATATTTGTCACCGGGTCCTTCGAGGCAGTTACAGATTTCAATCCCGGTCCCGGTGAGGATTTCCACGATTACTCAGGGACGTACCTCGCTAATTACACTCCCGACGGCAACTACATCAACACACTTACGTGGGATGCCACCATCGGACTCGGTCTTGCCGCGGACAACGACGGGAATATCTACGTCTGCGGCAGATTCAGCGGGATTACCGCCCTCGATTTTGATCCCGGCCCCGCCGATGCCCTTCGGTTTTGTCACGGTGGAACCGACGCATGGTTCTCGAAATTCAATTCCGCAGGGATTTTCCAGAACGCCATCACGTGGGGGGCTGAAGATTTCGAGTCAGCGCTGAATATCGAGATATCGGAGGAACTCGATGCTGTCCTGATAACAGGATACTTCGGGGGCACTGTCGATTTCGAGCCCGGAGCCGGTAACGACTGGGAAGGCTCCAACGGTGGTTCAGACGCCTACCTGCTTAGTTTCAACACCGATCTCACGTACAACTGGGTAAACGCATGGGGTGGAACATCGGTCGACCAGGGATCGGATGTCTGCGCCATAGCTGACAGAATATTCACGTCGGGTGAATTCTCGAACACTGTGGACTTCAACCCCAGCATCTATGAAGAAGATGAGAAATCATCTCTTGGTCAGACAGATGGATACCTGAATGCCTTTGAGGTTGATGACACCTACATTGAGTCCTGGATCTGGGGTGGAGTCGATATCGACAACGTACTCGAGATGACCGTGAATGCATCCGGAGACATTCTGATCTGCGGTAATATTCACAGCGACGCAGACCTCGATCCATCGGATGGAACTGATCCACATTTCACATCAGGCCTGGTGGATACGTATGTACTCAGCCACAATCCCGTCACCGGCTACAACTGGGCGGTGTCGTGGGGCGGCGAGGATGCGTCAACGCTGGCAACCGGTATCACTCATGGTGCGAATGGATATTCATATGTCGTGGGCAGCTTCGATGCGTCTGTAGATTTCAATCCCGGTTCCGGTGAAAATATCAGGAATCCGGTGGGCGATCCCGACGGATTTGTCAACGTGATCCTGCCGGACGGGTCTTACTGAAACCCTCTCAATAAAATCAATCAGAATAACAGTCAATATCATGCATTTCCCTCTTGACCCTGCATCTGGAGAGTGATAGCATGGCTTTGGGAAACGAGGAAGAAGACTGGTTGAGTGTTAGTGTGACAGAGGCTTGAAAGAGTACATTCTTCAATTGCCGTCCTTTGAAGGACCACTTGACCTGCTGCTCCATTTTGTCCGGACCCGGGAGCTGGACATCCGCAACCTTTCCATCGCACCAATCTGTCGTGAATACCTGACTTTCATCAAGGCATGTGAGAAAGTGGATGTTACCCTCACGAGTGAATGGCTCGCGATGGCTGCCCGTCTTATCTATATTAAGAGTTGCACACTTCTGCCGGGACGGTATCTCGACGAAGCACCCGGGAACGAGAGCCTCTGGTCGGACGTTGAAGACCCCAAGATGCAATTGATAAGGGAGCTCATGGACCGCGAACGTCTTCTTGCCATAAGGAACGTCGCACCAATACTCCGATCGAAGGAAACGGAAAGCCTTGCAAGTTTCTCCCGAATGAACGAAAATGAGGACGAAGCCGTGATCACGTACGATCTCGGTGAACTTGGCATATTCGACCTGCTCGACATGTACCGTCGAGTGCTGCTCCGTCATGATAGTAATCGCACGATGGAGATCAATGTTAAGCAACTCAGGTTGAGCGAAGTTATACGTGAACTCCTCTCGAGATGGCTTCCGAGAGGGGCAAGGAAGTTTTTCAGGGCACTTCTGCCCGAACAGTTCAATCTCCACCAGGCCGTGATGACATTCCTGGCGCTGCTGGAGCTTGCGAAATCGGGACGGATCGCGTTGTCTCAAACCGACCCGTCCGAGCAGTTAGCGGTCGAGAGACTTCGTTAGTGCCACTCGATCGTAAGAAGTAAATTTTGTGAAGAGAGGTGGCGGTAGTTGGCTGAAACAATGCCGCATAGAAGCGTAAAGGACCTGGTAGAGAACCTGCTGTTCATGGCGCAGGAGCCGCTGAGTCTTAAGCGGATGGTGGACACACTGCCGCATTCGAGCGAAGAAATTGCAGCGGCAATCGATTCGCTCACGGCGGAATACCTGGACCGTGGACTGAAAATCAGGTTCGTAGGCGGTGGGTGGGAATTGACCACAGATCCCGCGTTCGCCAGCGAAATCCAGGAGTTCTATAATCTACATCGACGCAAGCGCCTGTCACGGCAGGCCCTCGAAACACTTGCAGTGATCGCGTACAACCAGCCGATCACGAGGGCGGAAATCGAGTCGGTCCGTGGTGTAGGCACGTCAGGCACGCTCCAGACCCTCATGGAACGTGAACTCATCAGGGTCGTGGGACAGAAGGATACACTTGGCAACCCGTTCATCTACGGCACGAGTGACACTTTCCTGGAGCATTTCGGGCTTGGTGACGTAAACGAACTGCCCCAGCTTGAATTCGAGAACGAAGGACTCAAGCATCCAATTCAGCACGAAGAGGCTGTCGGCAAGGAAAAGGCCGGGGAAGAGAGCGAGAAGGATAAGGTTACCAGCGACGGCGAGATTAAACCCGTCGACTTCGGCCTGACTGAAGAGAGTGCGGAAGTTACTGATAATGTTCAGCAAAAGGGCGCGTAGACCCCTACCAGCTTTGTACTCAGTGGGCCTTATCTGCCTGCTTTTTTCACTTCCGGTAGTAACCGGACCGACACCACCACCACTCGACTGTCCCTCCTATATCCTGATGGACCCCGAAACCGGTGAGGTAATATACGGCCGTAACATCCATGCCCAGCGTGCCCCGGCGAGCACTACAAAAATCATGACCGCCCTGCTGGCAATCGAACTTGGTAACCCGGACGACCTGGTCGCGATCAGCTACAACGCAGATGGTGAGAATGGTGCGAGTCTCGGACTTACCGAGGGTGAGAGAGTTCCACTCGATGACCTGACCTGGGCAATGCTCGTTCGCAGCGGTAACGACGCGGCAGTGGCGGTCGCAGAACATATCGGTGGCAGTGTCGACGGCTTCTGTAACCTCATGAATCAGCGCGCGCAGGATCTCGGGATGTTAGACTCTTTCTTCGTTAATCCTAACGGAATGCCCGACCGTCCGCTGGAGCGTCACAACTCAACAGCTTTCGACCTCGCCATCCTTGCCCGTGAAGCAATGACCCATCCAGAGTTCAGGCAATGGGTCTCGACGTCGGAATTAACCTTTGAACGCTTCGGTGAGCGCGAGGACGTGGATTTCGAGAGCACCAATCAACTGCTTGAGGATTACCCGCTCTGCGACGGTATAAAAACCGGCTACACGGACCGTGCGGGATTCTGCCTCGTGGCATCGGCCACCTATCGCGGGAAAACATTGATTGCAGTAGTGCTTGGTTGCGAGAGAAACACACAGTGGTCGCAGGCAATGGCACTTTTCGATTACGGCTTTACGTTGTACGACCCGGATTACGAGGCATTCAGGGAACTGTTCGATCGAAACGTAATACTCTGACGGCACAACCCTACTTAGACATTGTTTCCCTGATCTTCTTAGCCACGAGCTCTGCCGTGAAGGGCTTTACAATGTAGTTATTTGCGCCGGATTTCAGAGCGTCCAGTATCCTGCTCTTCTCTGATTCTGTAGTGACCATTATGATCGGTACGTTATTACCCTTGGCACGAATTTCCCTCACCGCTTCAAGCCCGTCCATCTTCGGCATGTTCCAGTCCATAAGCACCAGGTCGAAATTTCCTTCCATTACTGCCGCAACAGCAGCTTCACCGTTGGAAGCCTGCCCGACGTTGTGAATCCCCGTCTTTAGCAGAGCATCCACTAAAAATTTACGCATTACGGCAGAATCATCTACTACGAGGACTTTCATTTTTCGGGTCCATCATCACCGTTGGCTTTCTCGAATGTCACACGCAGGCTGAATGGTCCAAACTCACTGTTGAATGGAACTTCCAGCCATGCCGTACGAGTTGGATGATCAACCTGGTAGTCCGTACCGCGAACAACGGTTGGGAGGCTCAGCTCAATAGGCACGCCTTCCCCTGCTTGCAGTTTACCCTTCGCTGATCCGGCTACGATGTTAACCAGCTCCGCGACGCCATCCCTGACTTTATCATCGACAATTCTAACGTCCTCGCCCAGCATACGCCCCACAATTGCCAGGGCGGTCGAATCAGGGAAAGAAATAGCTACTGTACCACGCGCCGTACCGCTTAAGCCGATCATCGCAACGATATCGCTGGTGTTGGGCGGTTCCCAATATACCCCGACATCGCCGCGCTCGGCGGTGCTGTTCAGCATTGTCGTGAACAACTCGCATACGCTCTCAATAAAAGGATTAATGTACTCTACCTTCATGTGCCTGCCCTTCTTGCATCAGGTCCATCGCCAGCGATGGTTACTTCAATTAATGCCCCGTTTAACTTTGCCAGCACGATTGCCATTGCCTGCCTTTCTTCCTGCTCACAAAGAATTTTCAGTGACTTGTATATATCCGTCCAGGCCATCCTGGTGGAATCTCAGCCACTCTCACCATGTATCTAAATTAAATTCACCGATTTGACCGTTGTTTATTCGTAATTTTCGTAAATTTCCGGTAT
>JAUWTM010000235.1 GCA_030614715.1 Planctomycetota bacterium | reverse complement strand
TCTCGACGATCCGGGCGTGACGATCGATCTCACAAGCAACCGTGCGGACTGTCACAGCATGATCGGTGTTGCACGTGAGATGCAGGTCGTGACCGGGACCGAGATGGTACTTCCCGGGCTTATCGATGACTACGAGAAGACTGAGGGCGACGCCGAGGACATCAGCATTCACCTTAAGGACCCGAAAGGATGCCCGCTGTATGCCGGGCACATGATCAATAATATCCGTATCGCGCCAAGCCCGCTCTGGCTCGCGAAAAAGCTGTTGACGGTCGGGATGAGGCCAATCAGCAATATAGTCGACATAACGAACCTCGTGCTTTACGAGTTCGGGCAGCCATTGCATGGATTCGATTACGCCCTGATAAAAGGCGGGGAGATCAACGTGCGGAGGGCAAAACAGGGCGAGACGATGGCCACGATCGATGGTGTCGTGCGAAACCTGGACGTTAATGATCTTGTGATTGCAGACAAGGAAAATCCTGTCGCGATCGCAGGTGTCATGGGCGGTTACGCGTCCGAGGTTACCGGCAACACGAAAAGGGTCCTCCTGGAAAGCGCGTGGTTCGATCCCATTTCCGTTCGACGAACATCAAGGCGTCATGCACTCAGGACGGAAGCTGCCATTCGATTCGAGCGCGGAGTCGATCCAGACGGCGTCGTACGCGCGGCGCACAGGATCGCTTTCCTGATGACCGAACTCAAATGCGGCGAACCGATGAGGCAGATAGCGGTTGCCAGTGCAGGAAAAGAAGAAAAAATATCAATTCTGCTGAACGAAGCTCATATAGCCCGCGTACTTGGTGACGAAATCCCGACCGGGCAGATAGAGATGATCCTTGAGGGGCTTGGTTTTGAGGTCGACGGCACGGGTCCGAACTGGAAAGTAACCGTCCCGAGTTTCCGAAGGGATATTTTCATCGCGGAAGATATAATCGAGGAGATAGCCCGTCATGTCGGGTACGACAACCTTCCCGAGGAACTTCCGATGGTCCATATGCGGTCGGGACTGATCGACGATGACGTCCGGCTGCGATTCGAGATCAAGAAACACCTTGCGGGACTGGGATTATGGGAGCTTAACAGCTTCCCACTGCAACCTACGGTGCCGGACTGGAAACCTAATCCACTGATACCGGAAGGTAAACCGGCAGTTATAACGAATCCCATCAACGAGGATGCCAGCAGTTTACGAATCGACCTGATCAACGGCGTTGTCGATACATTCATCAGAAATCTGAAACGCGGAGCACCGATCCATGACGTTTTCGAACTCGGTACCGTTTACTGGCAGGATGATGTTGACTTCAGAGAGAGAAGGGAACTGATAATCGGATGCCTTGGCGAGAGGACCGGAAAGAAGAAACTCCGCAACCTCGAGAAGGCATTTCTCAGGTTGAAGGGATACGTGGAAACAATCCTTGAAATAACCGGGATTACCGGATATTCGATAGTCGCAGATACCGACGCCGATCCCCATGCCCTAAAGCACTGGGTAAAGGTCGGGGACGAAACAGTCGGGGCATTTACAGCCTTACTGGAAGGTGCGCTGGATGGTGAAACATTCGAGCGGCCCGTTTTCACGGCATCGTTTGAATGGGACAATATCCGGGATTCATACGTGGCGACCAACGAGCACCTGAAATTCCGTCACCTGCCGACATTCCCCGCTGCCGAGCGCGACCTCGCGTTCGTCCTCGATGAATCGGTGCCGTACCAGAAGATGTACACAGCGATCAGGGAAGTATCCGGAGACTGGCTGGAGAAGGTAGAGTTGTTCGATGTATACCGCGGGAAGCAGATCGAAGATGGCAGTAAGAATGTCGCGGTTAATCTCAAATTCAGACATCCCGAACGTACATTGACCGATGAAGAGGTCGATGGATGGATAAATCTGGCGATTGATCTTGTCAAAGAACGGACGGGCGCAAAACTGCGCGACTGGTAAAATGACTGAAGACACAACTTACATGGAACGCGCCATCGAGCTCGGATGGCAGGGCATCGGACGTAACAGCCCGAACCCGCTGGTCGGCTGCATGATCGTCAACGACGGTGCGATTGTCGGAGAGGGATTCCACTATTTCCCGGATGTAGACCACGCAGAGACGATCGCGCTTGCAAAGGCGGGCAGAAAAGCCAAGGGAGCGACGGCGTATATCTCGGTGGAACCGTGCTGTCATTACGGTCGGACACCGCCGTGCACCGATGCCCTGAATAAGGCTGGTATCACAAAGGTCGTTTACGGCATGAAGGACCCGGACCTGCGTGTCAACGGCGGTGGTCATGAAGCCCTTGCGAGTGCTGGTATTGAAGTATTTGGTGGCGTGCTCGAGGTCGAAATTCGCGAGCAGAACAAGTTCTTTGTGACAGCGAAGGAGAAGGACCGTCCGTATATCCTTCAGAAGTGGGCGATGACACTCGACGGCAAGATCGCGACCCGTATCGGGGACAGCAGGTGGATAAGCAACGAGGAAAGCAGGAACATCGTTCACCACATGAGGAACATTTACGAATCGATTCTCGTGGGTCACTCAACAGTGCTGACCGACAATCCTCACCTGACCGCGCGTGTCGACCTGTCAAAAGAACTGCCGAAGGAGATCTTCCCGGCTGCGCCAAAGGATACCCGGGATCCGCTGCGAATCGTCCTTGACGTACTAGGTGCAACCTGTACGTCACCGGGATGCAAGGTGTTCGATGCCTGCAGTGAGACATTAATCGCGATCGCCCCGGAATCGATCTGGGATGATTACAGGTCGAGGGACGGGATTGTATCGGCCAACACCGACTTCCTGGAATGCCCGTTGAAGGGCGGACGCATAGAACTGGATTACCTGTTAAGCGAACTTGTTAAAAAGGACATACACAGCCTTATAGTAGAGGGTGGAAGCTCTATCCACGCAGCGTTTCTCAAACAGGGGATTGTCGACGAGGTCCTGGTGTTCATCGGACCCAAGATTTTCGGTGGAATGGCAGCATTGACACCAGTCGGCGGCGGCGGAGTTGAACTGGTGAAGGACGCATGGCACCTCGAGGATGTCACGCACCTGCAGATCGATGGAGATCAGTTAATTCACGGTAAAGTCCGCAAAGGGGCTGATTGACGCATGTTCACCGGAATCGTGAAGGAAATCGGGTCGGTCAAAGCGGTCCGGCGTGGAGCCGACATGGTGCACCTCGAGATCGAATGCCCGGTAATCAGGCCTGTTATCGTCGAAGGTGACTCTATCGCCATCAACGGCTGCGACCTTACTGCAACAGTCCTCACTCAAAACGGCTTCAAATGCGATGCAACGCTCGAAACATTGAAACGAACTACCCTGGGTGACCTGCAGGTCAGAGAGAAAGTAAATCTTGAGCCATCTCTGACACCAACGACATCGATCAGCGGGCATTTCGTGCTCGGTCACATTGACGGGGTCGGGGAAATTCGGTCGCTTAAGCGTACGGGCGATCAGGCCGAGCTGGTTGTTGCTCCACCGGGGGATCTGCTGAAATTCATCGCGGAAAAAGGCTCAATAACAATTGCGGGAGTTGGTCTGACGGTCGTCGATGTTACATCCGATACATTTTCATGCTGGGTAATCCCCTACACTATCGAACATACCACTCTTGGATCGATGCAGCCGGGGTCGAAGGTGAACCTGGAGGCAGATGTTCTGGCGAGGTACGTTGTGAGGGCACTTGAGTCGGGGATTCCCGCGAAGAGGGAAGGCATCACGGAGGAATTCCTGAGGGAGTACGGGTTTTAAGGCATTGGGAACAGGAAAAGGGGACAGGTTTTCCTGTCCCTGTTTTCTGTCCCTGTTTTCTGTCCGCTTACCCTTTGACCATATTTCAATTGTTGCCTTTTCATGGATCAGGCCAATAGAAAATTTTGTTAATTACCTTTATCATCAACTGTAAAGGTGTATGGAATAAAGGGGACTGTCACCTTTTTGTGTCTGCCAGTTCTTTGCACAAGATCACTTTATTTAAAGCAAAAAGGATGCCTGTCCCCTTTATTCCGTTTTCAATTCCCAGTATTCCGAATTACAATT
>JAUWTM010000254.1 GCA_030614715.1 Planctomycetota bacterium | reverse complement strand
CGTTGACCAGTTCGCCAACGATCATGTCGTCCGACGGAATGGTCGACCGGGGTGAATCGAGGACCTCATCAGATATTTTCAGTGCAAGGACCACGCCTTCAGCAAGCTGGATACCGGCAACTGCAGCGGTCCGCATGCCGAAGAATTCCTCGAGCCAGACCTGTTCCGCTTCAACGATGTTTACTGTATCGGTAACTACCAGGAGCCCGCCGGTATCGAGCATCTCCCATCCCCGGGTAAGCCTGTGCTGCCAGTCGCGTTCGAGGAGTGTGACGACAGCCATATCGCATAGCTCGATTTCACCGAAAAGCATGTCGCCGTTCATTATATCGTCAGGCTCCTCCATCGTTGGTGGGGCTATGACACCACCCTCGTCCTCGACAGGCCACATTGGATCGATGGAGTTCAGTCTGACACTTGGTGACAGGCGCGCCTGCGACAGTGAGTTCTGGAGCTTAACCCAACGCCGTGGGTTCGTCTCCCACGCGGTAACAAGGCCGTCCACCTCTATCGCAGCGCCTGCGAGCCATACAATCGAGCTTCCCGCTCCCCCTGCCCCGCCCATCTCTACAATTCGCTTCCTCGCGGTTGACCGGGCCACTATATAGAGAAAAATGCCAACCTCATCCGATACCACCCTGAAACGCTCCCATTCCGGCACACCCTGCACATCCTCGTCCATGGCGCGGAGGGCGCATTCCTCGAGAATGCCCCTGAAGTCGGCCGGTAATGAGTATGCTCCTTTCATCTTGGTTCGTTTCCGTTTCAACGGTTTCAGGATGGTGTTATACTCTCTGTAACACAAAAAAGGCAGTATGAATAACCTATTCTACCCCAATAGTACACGGATTCCACCCATGATCAGACCATTAACAAACCTTTTCTCAATTATAACCGTACTGGCAGTCTCCTTCATATGTACGATTTCCATCGCGCAGGAAAGTTCATCCGTAATAACACCGGATGTCGACCGGATGATGGCGGATTTATACGAACTTGCCGGTGATTCGTACGAGGGCAGGCTTGCAGGTACTCCCGGGGCCGAAAGAGCAGCAGATTACATCGCCAGTGCCTTTGAAGAGATCGGTCTTGTACCACTCGACAATGCCGATGATGGATATTTTCAGACCTTCGAGATTATCACCAGCTTAACGCCCGGTGATAACAACTCCCTTGAAATTGTGTCGCCTGAAATGGCGTACACGGCTGAAGCGTTCGTGGATTTCACACCGTTAACGTTCTCGGCAAACGGCAGGATCGAGGGCGAGGTAGTCTTCGCCGGCTATGGAATTTCGTCAATGCAGTTTGGATGGAACGATTACGAGGAGATCGACGCGGAGGGAAAAATCGTCTTCTGCCTGCGTGGCAATCCTGAGTTTGAGGACACGGGCAATGTTGTGAACACGGACTATCCGTCAGCACATGCAGACGTCGCCACCAAGGCATGGACGGCGGCGGAACATGGCGCGATCGGGCTTATTATCGCGACCGGACCGGCTCAGCTTGCAGACGAAGCAGCCGATGAGCTTATCGCAATAGACAGCGGGAACCGTCATGGACAGGTTGACATACCGGTCATCCAGATTCTGCCTGACACGGTCATGAAGTTATGGAGCACAATGCCTGCCCCGCTGCTTATGTTCCAGTCTGAGATGGACCGTCACGGAATGGCGTTCGGCATGCCAATCGACGGGATAACTGTCGCAATTGAAGTCGATCTCAACCGCGAGACTGCATTGACATCAAATGTAATAGGACTGCTGCCCGGCTCCGATCCGGTTCTCAGCGAAGAATACGTCATTCTTGGTGCCCATTACGATCATCTCGGATTCGAGACCGTACAGGACGAGTCCGGTGAAACGACAACGAATATCTTCAACGGAGCTGACGACAACGCATCGGGCGTCGCTGGACTTCTGGAACTTGCGAGGATGTTCGCTGGGAATCCGCCGTCAAGGAGCGTCCTCTTCATCAGTTTTGGCGCAGAGGAAATGGGACTCCTTGGTGCGCGTGCATACGTTGCCGATCCCCTGATCCCGTTCGACCGGACAAGCATTATGGTCAACATGGACATGATTGGACGTGCTGCAGCTGACGAGAACGGTGATACGATCTGCCTGGTTCATGGAGTATCAACAGGTGGCGGTCTGAGCGATCTGGTTCCGGAAATGACACCGGACACCGCTGTTACACTTCTTAAATCAGACGACCCGTACGGCGGGGGAGACTACATACCGTTTTATACAGCGGGTGTGCCGGTGCTGAACTTCTTCACGGGTATTCACGATGAATATAACACCCCCAACGACGATGCTGATCTGATTCACTATGCTGACATGGCATCAATTATCGGTACTGTATACGCAGTCTCGCAAGATGTCGCAACCCTTCCTGAGATTCTCGATTTCGCAGGTCCGGAAGATGAGGATGAAGAATCTCCTCACGGTCCCGGCGATGATCTTCCCTTCACAGTCTACTTCGGTACGGTACCGGATTACACCATAACCGAAGGTGGATTCTGGATCATGGGTGTCAACGAGGGAAGTCCGGCCGAGGCTGCCGGTTTGCTTACCAGTGACCAGATTATCATGCTCGGGGAGTACGAAGTTACCGACATTTATAACTACACCTGGGCACTTGGACAATTCG
>JAUWTM010000249.1 GCA_030614715.1 Planctomycetota bacterium | reverse complement strand
TGACTGTCCGCATTGCGACCGGTTCGTTTTCAAGGATCTCTAGGTTTGGCAGGTTATGCACCCAGTTGGTAGCCCAGACGTCGGGACGGTAACCGATCCGGGTGTCATCGGGATCCTTCGATGGCTCACAATTCTGCATGTACCAGAACAGGAACGTCTCGTCACCTGTTGTCAGCAGGATCGAATCCTGATCGCAGCTGTCCAGCACGTTCATCGCGTAGTAGTAGGAAATAACTGAACCGGACTTGTCGCAGTACTCGGAGTTCGTGTTGATGTTGATGCCAATCAGCACGAACGCCGCTAACGCGAGAAGGAACGCGAAGGTTTTGAATTTCTGGCTTTGAGATACGTTCGAAATTCCCTGCGAACTGACATATGCTGCAATCCACCGCAGCATGGAATCAAGCCCGAGTGCGATGATCGCCGCAAGTCCGACCTCAAGCGGGATCAACAGCGGTGGGATCACGACATCTATGTTCTCGAGCGGTGCCGCGAGTATGTCTCCGGATGGGTAAAAATGCACGATAAGCCAGTACAGGATGTACCCAAGCGCAGGCGGCAGAAATGCGGCAGCGGGAATCCCGGTACCATCTCCTCCGCCGGACTTCCGTTTGAATATTGAGATAATTATCGCGAGCCAGCCGAGCAGACCGAAGAACAGGAAGGGCAGGCCGAAATCCTCCTCGGTAGTCTCTGCCCACTTTTTCATCACCATCGGTGTTGTCGTGCGGTCGGGAAGTGCTTCAGCAGTGTGCGTGAATTCGCGACTCTTTGAGTACTGACGGCGTGTGAAGACGTCCCAGAAGTATGAGATTGGTGTGACCTGCTCCGGGATCTTGTCCATCGGAGTCATCTCCGCTTCTTCCAGGGTCTTCACGAAAACAACTTCGCCCAGCGGTGTTTTGTACTTCACAAGGGGCAGGTAGACGTATGGGGTCAGTGCAATCAGTGCGAGAAATATTGCCAGTACCCATGTTTGCCACTTCAGGCGAAGTCCGCCGTTCATTCCGATGAAGATCAGCACTCCGGGATAGAAAATCAGGACCGCGTACTGGTGACAGATCGCTAGCCCCATGATAAATGCAAGCAGGAGCGCCCATCCGGCCTTTTTCTCCTGTACGTAGAGCACCGCGAGATAGAAGATCAGCGTCATGAACAGGACCTGCATCGTGTAGACTTCCGCGATCTCCGCGTGCTCCCAGAATTGACGGCTGAATGCAAGGACCAGTGCTCCCGCGAGTGCGGTCCATTCCGTCTTCAGGATTCTCCTCAGGAAGAGGAACATGAAAACGACCGCACCCCACGCTGATAGTGCCGACATGATGTTCATCCGCCATGCCGCTGCCGACAGGCCGCCGGGTATCGGCATGTTGATGAACAGGTGTCCAAGAAGCGTGTACAGGGGATATCCGGGTGGATGGGGGATGCCCAGTGTATACGCTGCTGTTACGAAATCTCCCGCATCGCCTACAAATACGGTTGGGCAAAGTGTGTAGAAATATACGGCAAGGGGAATGAGTAGAACGATCATCCCGATCCAGAGTCCCAGCCTGCTGCCGGGTGTTACCGGGGATGATAAAGAGCTCTCAATATCCGGGACGTGGTAATTTACTCCCGATCCTTCGATCTCGGCCATGTTATGAATGATATCACACAGATGGGTTCGCCATCTCCATGTTACCGCTGCAACGATTGTTTAAACGAGGTATTTATGTACCACCTGCATGAGTCGGGCAGCCTTGATGGGCTTGACTATGTAGTCGACTGCTCCCAGCTTCATAGCTTTTGAGATTACATCCTGATGGCCATCGGACGAGATGATGACTATCTTGGCATCCGGGTTGATCTTGTATATCGCACGCATGGCGTCAAGACCGCTGAGATGCGGCATATAGATGTCCATAAGCACAAGGTCGGGACGATCCTTGTTGTACATATTTATGGCTTCCATGCCGTCTTCAGCGACGCCAACAACATAACCGCTCTGTTCAAGAAGACTGGCAAGCATGTGATTAATAACAGTCTGGTCCTCAACTACGAGTACCTTTTTACCGGAAGCAGCAACATTACTCGATGACTTATCCGCCATGAAACACAGACTCCAATTCGATTTTATTTTAAATTTTCTATATTTCCGTCGTCCGCCGATCCACAAAGGTCAAAGCATGGAAATATATCCCTGTCCACGTCTATAGTAAACCAAACTTAATGAAATATCGAGGTGCATTACCGTAATGATACTTGCGCCTGGTTAACTTACGTGCACTAAACATTCACTGTCCGAATGGATATTGGATTGTTTATGTGGGAGACATTGCCAGCACGATCGTAAATATGACGAGGTAAATTACGAACGGGACATACAGCAGTTTCCAGTAAAGCCTTATACCATCGCTCCTGGCCTTGTCGAAGTTACCACACTCCCGCTGGGCGTTGTACAGGATCGTGTATCGCCGGTACGCATTAAATGCGCAGCTCCCGGCATAGGCTGTCGATCCAACCACCCCAGCAAGCCAGATTAACCCCATTGCAATGCCAATTCCGGACAGGATTTCCGCTTTACTGCTCGAATCCAGTCCTGATCCCTCGGCCTGGATCAACAGTATGAGAGCCATGATCCCGGCAATGGACGTCAGTAATCGCAGCCAGAAATTGATTATTGCAGTTGACCTGAGACCCTTTTCAGCGTACCAGAATTCGGGGTAGAAAAATGCCGGCCAGCAGAACACATGTGGATTGAATTCAGGTCCGTATTCCGGAGGGATTGTCTGGCCGTCCGGTGTGAAGTGGGTCGTAACTGTGGAGCGCTGTAGTGGTGACTCTATCTGCTCAGTTGGAATTGTCTGTTGCTCGATTACCGAAGGTCTTACCCGTGTTTTCAGTTCGTTGTATGCGGTACTGTTGATAACTGCTCCGCAATGCCTGCAATACGGAGCGTCCGAATTGACCAGCTCGCCACATGACACACAGGACTTGAACATGCCTCCAAGGTGTCCCGTAATATTCGATCGATCGTTCATTGATGGTTGAATTTCCGACAGGAACTACCCGCTACTCCTGGCTTTCCGTTGATTGTGACGGCCGTCTGCTGACAAGGTCCTCCAC
>JAUWTM010000230.1 GCA_030614715.1 Planctomycetota bacterium | reverse complement strand
AGAAATTCTGGTCTTGGGCAAGGTGACGAAGTATATCTTAGAGGGAATCCTTTAAGCGTTATTTCAATCAACACACACATTCCCACCCTTGAAGCCAGAGGTGTAATAGTTACATACTAAGCCAGTATTATTGGAAGTACTGATCCTCCAGGGTCTCTATTACTTGTCAGGCAAACTTTCCTTCAACCACCTTAATATCCCAGAACCATCGCGGTATAATAAACACGTGCCTGATTTTCGCTACGAATGTGTTAATGCTGCCGGCAAGAGAACCAAGGGCGTGTTCCTAACAGTGCCACGCGCGTAAGCAAGTGGGTGAAGATGCTCAAAGCCAATGGCAACTTGATGAATGGAGGACATTTGCTATGGATAAGATTTATATGATCAATACAAAGATCAAAATATTCGTCCATATTATCGCAATCGCTATAATTGCCGCAATTTTACCGTTAGGTTGCCAGTCTCAGACCGGGCAACTCAATGATGAGAATCTTAAACAGGCGTTGACGGTTCTCGCTAACAGTTCTGACGAACTGGAGATAGAATCCTACCTGGAAACTGTTGAGGAGTTAAACTTAAATAACCTGGATATTCGTGACATTAATTCATTGCAATCCTGTTCAAATGTAAAAGTATTGGGCTTAGATCTTAATTCCATACGTGATTTAAAACCAATTAGGAATCTAACTAGTCTTGAGAGATTAATGCTCAACGGAAACCAAATATCGGATTTGCGTCCATTATCTAACTTATCGAATTTAGATGAATTAACACTGGTTGGTAATAATATAAGAAATATTGATCCCTTGGCTTCATTAACCACTTTAACATTATTGGGCTTAATGGGGAATGAAATTTCTGATATTAGTGCATTGGAACACCTTGTTAATTTACAGAACCTGTATCTAAATGTAAATCAAATTAGTGACATCGGACCGTTGGTTAGAAATTCTGGACTTGGGCAAGGTGACAAAGTAAACCTTGAATTTAATCCTTTAAGCGTTATTTCAATCAACATGCACATTCCCACCCTGGAAGCCAGAGGTGTAATAGTTACATACTAAGCCAGTTTATTGGAAGTGCTGATCCTCCAGGATCTCTATTACTTGTCAGGCAAACTTTCCTTCAACCACCTTAAATTACCTGAAGCAGCGGTGTATAATTAACACGTGCCTGATTTTCGCTACGAAAGTGTTAACGCTGCCGGTAAGAAGACAAAAGGCGTCCTCTTTGCGGAGTCCCGCGAGGGTGCGCTCACATCGCTTAAAAATAAGCATCTCATCCCCACATCCATCACCGAGATAACTCCACGGACACCGCAGACAGCACCGGGTCTCGGCGGAGTGTCCGTGAAGCGACTTGCAGTCTACACGCGTAAATTTGCTGAGCTTACAAAGACCGACATCCCCATTGCAGAACAATTCCAGATCCTCGGCGAAGAGGAGGAGGGCCAACTGCTTCGCGAGGCAAGCGCCCACGTAGGGCATGAGATCGGGCTCGGACGTCACCTCGGCGAGGTCATGGCGGAACGTCCGCGGGTCTTCTCGAAGCTGTACATCAAGATGATCGAAGCCGGACTTCGTTCCGGAACACTCGACCAGGTAGCGGAAAATCTCGCAAAGCTGTACGAGTCCGAGAACGTCATCCGCCAGAAAATGCTCAGCAAACTCGTTTATCCCGCAGTCCTCCTGATTTTCTGTTTCCTCGCGGCGATCATCCTCAGGTGGGTCGGTTTCGTGTCCAACGAACTGTTCGGGCTCCTGATGTCGATCTGGCTGGTTATCGGGCTCCTGGTGCTGATCGGAATGACCCGGCCCGGCTACGCGTTCTACCGACAGATCGGATTCCGTCTCCCATGGATCGGAAAACTCATGCGCGACATTAATCTCGCGAGGTTCTGCAGGGTTTTCGGACTGCAGTACACTGCCGGTGTCCCCATCCTGGAAGGGCTGCAGACCTCGAAGGAAGTTCTCCAGGATCCTGCTCTTGAGCGCGCGATCTCGGGAGTTCAGAAAAGGATCAATTCAGGACTGGACCTTCGCGACGCAATGGTGGCGTCGGGTGTTTTCCCTAGACGGGTTGTCGGCATGGTTGGAACCGGAGAGAAGGCGGGTGGCGTCGATTACATGCTGATGAAGCTTGCGGAGTATTACGAGCTCGACGTCGACACGCAGAGCACCATAATGACGACGGTCTTATATTTCGTCACCTTCATGGCTGTTGCTGCGACCGTAATTGCTGTTGTAATGAGCGCGTGGGGAAGTTACTTCGGGATGATTAGTGATCTGATTGACGAAGTCTGATAACGCTTAATCAATCAGGTAATCCTTCAAAGCCTTGAAAATTTTACGGTAAACCTCTTCGTCGTCCGTGATCGGAAGTTCCACGTTGATATTTATATTCACCGACTTTCCCTGCTGCTGAACAGGTATCTGAAGCCCGTTCGTTCGCGTGTGCTCCGCGATCAGCGATGGCAATGTCGATGCTGTACTCTGCCTGAATTCCGCTACGCTGCAGAGGGATTTAAACGTATCGACCATTTTACTGACCGTTCCCTCGGCTGCTCCGGTTTCGACCGCGAAGTAATCACGCAATTCGTTCGTTGTGAGTTTCCACGGCTCCTCAAATGTCTCGAAAATCCCCTTGTAAGCCTGCCGTAGAGCTTCCGCGAGTACTTCACCGTGATTGGGACCCCTGTACGCGCGCCACGCATCGGTGGGCTGTCCTCCGGCGTTCACGAACTCGATAAACTTGAGCATGGAGAGCATTGTGCGATCGTTCGATGACTTGAAACCGATCAGCATGAGCCAGTTACGGTTTGCGCGTTCCGGGACACCGACGCTCCTGATTTTTTCCATCAGGGATTTTATCCGTCCCGGAACTGTCGTGTATGGATGCACCGGCATGTTTATCCCTCTTCCTTAATGTTCTTCCTTAGTGTTCTTCCTTCGTGCTCTTCGTGCCTTAGTGGTGATTATTTTTTTTACCACAAAGACACAAAGGACACTAAGGAAGACACAAAGTAAAGCCTAAACAATTCTTCTCAATGCTTAGCCATCGTGACGCGTCCAGTCATACGGTATCTCATTCTCATGCGGATGCTCTCTCAGCTCATCCGGTTCTGAATAGTTGTACGTGTTCGTCGGCAGGTTGATCAGTAACGCTTCGTGTTCGCTGATGGTTTTGAAACCGTGATGCACAAATGCCGGGATTTTCACGAGTATCGGATTCTTGTCACCCATGAAAAACTCGTTGACCACTCCCTTTGTGGGTGAATCGTCGCGTGAATCGTACAGGACGACCTTCATCGTGCCGTGCACGACGCAGAAATGATCGTCCTGGTGTTCGTGGAAGTGCCACGCCTTCACGACACCGGGGTAGCCCGTGGTCATGTAGCACTGCCCGAACTTATCGAACATGCCTTCCCAGTCGCTTCGAAGTATTTCCATCAGGCGCCCGCGCTCATCGGGTATGCAGCGAAGCTTGACGACCTTCACTCCGTCGATCAGGGGTTTCGCACGGATTCCGAGGGGCAGGGGAGCGGGAGGGCTTATATCGACTGACATACGTTTCTATCTCCTTGGCTGGTTCGCTCTTCAAGTATGCTGGATAAGGGGAGCGCGTGTCAATGAGGAGATAGCAATGAACGCTATCGCAGAAGAAAAAAATCCGGTTCAGCTACTTAGTTCATTTACCAGGGCTTCTATCGTCCCGACCATGTGTTCCCAGTCGAACACCTTACGCCATTCGACGATCTCACTTTCAAATCTCTTCTTCAGATCGTCCCCGCCTTCGTAGAATTCAAGGACTTTTTCAGTTATTGCGATAGGATCTTTCGGAGGGACTACATAACCGGTTTTACCGTCCAGAACGACCTCGGGAAGCCCCCCGACATCGGTCACGATGCACGGTTTCGCAAATCCATACGCGATCTGCACTATCCCTGACTGTGTCGCTGACTCGTACGGCAGGACGCACAGGTCGCAGGCCTCGAAATATTTCCCTACTTCTTCATTTGGAACATAACTGTTCACGAATCTGGTTCCGCCGCGATCTGGATCGTCCGGATTGTAGAGGGTTTCGAGTTTCTTCGACTGCTCCTCGAATTCATCCGTTCCGTCCCAGTAATCACCCACACAACATATCTGGCAGTCCGGTAATTT
>JAUWTM010000042.1 GCA_030614715.1 Planctomycetota bacterium | reverse complement strand
TGAAATTCTCCCGATTGTTGAAAATTCCACGTCATCATCGGATCTCAGGGGGGCAATGCGAAAAAATGAGATTCCGGACGGTGTCCTGCATCCGATGGTTGAACGTTATATCAGAAAATATGGTCTGTATGGTGTGCGAAGGGGTTGACGTTTGACCGTCAGAGAAATAACAGAACCTGAGAAAAAGGCACTTGACTATATCGGGCGGGAAATCCCCGGACTGAAAGATCACCTGCTTGGCACAAGGGATCTTGCCCTTGAAATCAGCATGCTGCAGAATCTCGGTCTCGACACTGAGAAAGTCGCTCTTGCCGCGTTATGTCATGACCTTGGCAGGCTTTACCAGCCCGACGACATCCCCGGGGAACTTCAACGCCGCGGGATCGATCCGGATGCATCAGGCTACGTTGCCCCGATTCTTCTTCACGGTGAGCTGTCAGCTGAGCTTGCGAGGGAGGAAATCGGGATCAAGGACGAGGACGTGCTGGGGGCTATCAGGATTCATGCTACTGGTGCGGAGGAAATGTCAGTACTGGACAAGCTTATCTACGTTGCAGATAAGCTAGAACCGACGAGGGTTTACCCCGGTGTAGAGGAATTGCGTGAGAAGGCAAGGAAGGATCTGCTTTCGGCATTTCCGGAGGTCATCTCCGCAGTAATCCAGTGGGTGGTTGCCGGGAAATTACCGTTGGACTATAATTCAGTTGCTGCTTACAACAGGGCTGTCAAGGAGATGGAAAGTCCTTAGCCTGAGCGCTTCAGGGCCAGTTATCGAGTGGAAAAGAAGCATCAAATCCCAAATCCTCTGTTCAAGATCCGCAATCTCCGGGACCAGCGGTTCCTTATATTCTGGACAACAGCAAGCTTTATCATCAGCACCCTGATTGTGTCAGCCATTACAGGAATCACGTGGTGGGAAGGATACACCGGGCAGCAGATTTTCCCCGATCAGGTCCGGGAGATGTTCCGCCAGTCGGACCCCATCCCGGTATGGGATGTATTCGGCACCGACAAGGTCACATTTATCCTGCTCGGGTATGACGAGGTCGATGAGTTCGCGCACAGGTCCGACACCCTGATGGTCGGGGCAGTGGATTTTATCGCGAAGGAAGTCCGTATATTATCGATCCCTCGCGATACACTCGTTAATATCCCCCGCTACGGATTCATGAAGGTAAACAGCGCGTATGCCCTTGGTGGTGACGATCTCGTTAAAAGGACGATCGAGGAATTTATCGGAGTAGAAATCGATTACATTGTCTCTGTAAATTACCAGGGCTTTATTGACATCGTGGATATGCTTGGCGGGGTTGACATGACAGTCGAACGCGACATGAACTACGATGACCGGCGCGGGGACGTGCATATTCATATCGAGGCCGGGGATCATCATTTCGATGGTGAAACAGCGTTGAATTTCGCGAGGTTCCGTCACGATGCTGCGGGTGATTTCGGCAGAATTGAGCGTCAACAGGCGCTGATGAAGGCCATTCTGGATCAGGCAATTCGCTTCAAAACCTTCTTTCAGCTACAGAATATCGCCTCTGTCATTGAAGAAAATGTGAACCTGACAGTCAACGTTGAAAGCCAGAGGGAACCGCCTGAAATCGGCTTCGACCAGGTCGTCAGCCTGCTTAACTTCATGTCCATGCTCGAGGACGAAGATGTGCAGTTTTCGCTGGTCCCGACGGAGGATGTGACGTATGAAAGCCTTGCATGTCTCAGGCCCATTTATTCCAGAACTCGTGCTATACTCAACGAAGTATTTGCCGACGGTGCTCCTGCTGCATGGCCTGTAAGGGTGCCCGATCAAACGCTGGAAGATTTAACCGGAGTAGAGGAAATTCCCGGTTCTGGAGGAACGGAAGAATAATCAATGGATAACGCTGCAAAACAGGCTGAATTTGAACATATTGAGTCCGATTCCGCTCTAAAATGGGAGAGAATTCCTGAGATGTACAGGGACGCTGTGGAAACGCTCAGAGACAAGAAAGTAGAAGATATCAGGGTGTATGACCTCAGGGGGTTTACGCCGTTCTGTGATTTTGTGATACTGGGGACGGCAATGTCCTCTGCACAGGCGTCTGTGGCTCGAACCAGTGCAACTGGAGCTCTCAAGGAACACGATCTGAAGCTGTACGGTCTGGAAGGGGAGGACGACTCCAACTGGATGCTGATCGATTTCTGGGATGTTGTCATCCACCTGTTCAGGCCCGAAACCAGGAAGTATTACAACCTGGAAGCCCTCTGGGCTGACCTGCCATGGTGGCCCGGAGACGTGGAAGTTTGACCGGGACTCCTGTTTCCGGTAGAATTACCTCTTTGACCGAAGAAGTTACTTGTTTTAAATATTTAAGGAAATATACATTTACCGGAGGATATCAATGGCACGGTATCGCATTTTGGCAATAGGTCTGGTTTTCGCTGCGCTTCTGGTTTTTATGCCTAAGGACGCAAAGTCGGACCATACTTTTGATGCCACGCTAAGATTCAACCCGACACCAGGGACGCTCTGGCATTATGCCAATATCACCAGCATGACCGGTAACGAAATCTCGTTCGGCAGTCGTGACCGCGTCGGTGGTGTGATTTTTACAATTTTCGATGAGGAGGTTAATACGTCGGGTAACGGGCTTGTTGGCATGCACCTGCGATTCAATCTCTACCAGGCTTTTGACGATAGTGCTGCCGGTGAATATTCGGATCCCGGTGGTCCCCTCGGTCCTCCCGATTACGATGAACCTGCTTCCGGGGAAATACCACAATTCGATTTCGACCCGTCTCTGTTGGAAGGGTTCCCGTTGCAGGTAGCTCCGCCTGGCGGTGGCGGCGGAGGTGGCGGAGGTGGCGGTGATGACCTCGCTGGTGAAGGTGCGTTCGACATCGTCCCAATCATGGAAACGACCCTGAATTACACGATGAGTGAATCGGGACGAATTCTGGATATCACCGGGATGGAACTGATCGGTGAAATAGTGGATCCTTCAAGATCGATCAGCGTTCGACAGCTGTTCGAAACGATGCATTTTGTCGTACTGCCGGACTACGAGGTTCACCTGAATGAAAGCTGGAGAGCTCCCATGAGCTGGACCAGTCCATACGTCGGTGAAACCATGGAAATACCGCTGGTCTTCACGCTGGCCGATATCAGGACAACATACAGGTTCCGTATGGCAGCGATCGATTTTCACGGCATCCTGCAGTTCGATGTTGATATCGCTGACGAGGGAATGATGGAGGACGAGTACGGCAACATGGAGTCGTACCGTAAAGAGTCAAACATCAAGGGCGACATCATCATTCAGGGCCGTGTGTACATTGATATCGACAGGGGAATCCTGGTTGCCATCACAGATATTCCCGCGGCTGGATATACCCCGTTCGTTGATGGCACCAACAGGGGTAACTTCCCCTGGACTCTTGTTCCCGGCTTCTATGCTTCACTTAATTTCGAACGACGAGACCTTTACACACCACTTGGCAACGTGATCGATCCAAGACAGGACCTGGTCCATCGCATCCAGGAGATGGTGTGGATATCAACTATGGTTGTAGAATGATATTTAAAATAACCCGTTTCTCAGTTGCAGTTACAATCACAGTACTAATCTCTTCCCTCATCACCGGATGTGGTGGGGGAGGTTCTTCTTTAGGAAGCGTCAGCGGTGTCCTCACAGATGGATTCGGTGCGATCATCAACCATCCCGCTGCCGTAGTCTCACTGGACGGCACCTCTGAACTTGCTTATCCCGCCAGTGACGGATCGTTCACCCTCAGCGCACCTCCAGGCACTTACATCCTGCGCGGACAGCTTTACGATGCAATCGCCGGATTCCTTCTGGATTCAACGAGGGAGGTTGTGCTCGTTGAAGGCCAGACGCTTGAAACCGGTACGTTTGCAATCTCCGATAACACGCTGGAAGTGGCATGGGAGTCCTACAGGCAGGGCCAGTTCAACAAAGCCGAAAACGAGTTCAAGGTTTACCTCAACGATGCGCGCTCCGCGCAGGCACACGTGGGGGCATCGAGCGCGTTGAGTGGTCTCGGGTGGACCCGGGGCAGGGGACTGGATAATCCGGTCCTTGCTGCGGATAATTTCCTGGACGCAATCGTTGGCTGGGATGGAAACGTGGATGCTTATGTAGGGCTTGCCGCCTGTGAGCTTTCGCAGATGAAATTTGACGGTGGTTTTCACTTCAACCAGGCGATACAGGCAGTTACCACAGCTATCGATCTTCCCGGTAACTACTCCTCTTCGCCTACGCACGACCAGATCTCAGAAGTGGACCTTTATGCATACCGTGCGTTTGTCGATTACCTTAACGGAAATACGGTGAATGCCCGTCAGGAAGCTCTGGAAATTCAGGACGAGGTCGCTACCGGTGGAAACAGCGCCAGCTCAGGTATGATTGAGATAGTGCTGAATTTTCTGCCGTAGCCGTAACAGATGCTATGCGAAAACCGAACTACCTGTTCATAATTTTCCTTCTCCTGATCTCACTGTACGCACAGTCCGTGGGATCGTTTGAGCTTCAGGAGGAAGCGTTCCAGGAGCGTACTGCTCACTGGCAGGAGCGTCTCGGGAATCTGGAATACGTCGGTGACGAGGTAATTGTAGAATTCAACGATACGCGTTCGCTGAACTCCATCGATGCAGGGACTTTCGAGGGTTACGAGATCAGCGAGGTTTTTGATTACCGCCCCGTGGTGGTCTACCGCAAGTCATCCACTGAGCCCATGGCTGAAGCACTCGCGAGGCTGGAAGGGCTTCCCGGAGTAAAGAGTGTCAGCCCCAATTTAATCAGGTATTGCACGATCACACCTGACGATCCGTTTTATGACCGCCAGGAGTACCTGACGCCGATTCACGCTGAAGCTGCGTGGGACGTCACCACTGGTTCGTCGACCGTGAATGTTGCGGTCATCGACACCGGAGTGGACATAGAGCATCCTGAGTTCGCCGGACGTATCCTCTGGACTGAAAATTTCTTCGATCCCGATGCACAGGGTGAAAGTAATGTGTTCGATGACTCGGGCCACGGCACGGGAGTCGCGGGGATCATCCTGGCGGAAGGTTACAACGGCATGGGAGTCGCGGGGATCAGCTGGGATGTAAGGCTGCTTGCATACAGGGCCTGCGGCAGCATCGACCTTCACTGCACTATCGCCGATGAGGTCCAGGCGATTGATTCCGCAGTCGCACACGGTGCACACGTAATCAACCTGTCACTTGGCGGAAAGGGAACCGTCGGCATTGAGGTCGATGCCATCGAGGATGCGTATAACGCCGGGGTAGTAATCGTCGCAGCAAGTGGGAATGGAACTCCGGGAGAGTTATTCGTATCGTCCGGGGACCCTGACTGGGACAGGATTAATCTATATTATCCAGCTGCTTTCCCCCAGGTGATGGGTGTAGCGGCTCTTGATAACAGCGACGGATCTGTAACCGATCCCGGGGGACTGTTCAGGGCGGAATTCTCTAACTACGGCGAGGACATCGTCTCGGTTGCGACTGTTGGGACGAGGATTATGTCTACGGTACCTTACCGCCCCAAGGGCGAGGTTCCGTACGCGATCTATTTTACACGTGATTACAGCCGTCTCTCAGGAACGAGTTTCGCCTGTCCGCAGGTCACCGGAGTGGCAGCACTTCTCTTCTCACGCTTCCCGACAGCATCACCGCTGGACATCAGAAATATTATTGAGACAACAGCTTGGCCCATGGGTGGTCCGGACACCAATACAAATGGTGTTGATGACTACCTTGGTCACGGGTTGCTTGACGCGGGCGCTGCACTTGGGAATATTATCGGTGGGGACGGGATCTTCGAAAATTCTGACTTCCGGCTTGGAGTGACACCGTCACCACTGTTCTCAGACGATATCTTCGTGCTTGTGCACTGCAAGAGGGGAAGCGACGATGTCCCGGTGGTCAGCTTTTACGTCCATGCAAACGGCGATAACGGTGCGATCACGATGGAACCGCTGGCAGCACATCCCGACACTTACATGGGACGGTTCAGGACCGTACAGGCAGGACAGATCTCGTTCCAGGTGCATGGACTCCTCCAGGGCAGCCCACTGACACCATTGATGGTTGACTATATGCTCATTGATTGAATATTGTTTACCTTGTTATTGACTTGATGGTATTACGGTGGTAAGACTCATTACGGGGGTAATACGGCAATCCACCATGAATGAAAAATTAAAATCCGTCATTCTGCGACTGACACTGGTACTCGGCATCCTTTTGTCGGCAATTATCTTATCCGGATGTCCGGAGGACAAGGAAGAAGCTCCCGAGGAGCTTTACCGTGTTGGTACCTGGGCCGGGACGGTGCAGTCTGAATCCAAGCTGACCCTTCACCAGTACCCCGTTTACTGGAATTCTGCATGGCGCATTGAAGCCGACATTCGTCTCGATGAATTTCAGGACGGAAGCATTGTCGGTACCGCGACAGGGGGTCTTTTCCAGTGGTCCAGCCAGGGTGATCAGATTCAAACATTCAACGAACTCACTGGAAGTCGGTGGGACAGCTACGGGAACTTCATAATCGAGCTGACCGGCTACATTGACGATGCGGGTTATCACCTTATTGCAGGTGAATTTCCCATGCAACTGCCCGACACCACTGATCCCAGTGGGGTTCTCAATTTCTGGGACTTCCTGTATCCTGAAAAAATTGATGGAAGGTGGTCGGAGGAAGCAGAAGCATCGGGAAACCTCATAATGGAAGGGGAGAGCCTTCGTGTACAGGGGAAAGACTACGGCGAGACTGCACGCCAGTCTAATTTCAGGGAATTCAATATTGTCTACAGGTGGTCGATCAGGAAGCTGTAAGGGCAATCGCTAATTTAGTGCCGACAGTTCAGTCAGTTCATCCGAGTAATCCGTAAATCCGTGGGCTTCCGAGGTCTGCACCGCACCGGCAGGCGTTTCTTGTGCTTCGTTCGCATCGGAATTTATTTTAAATCCACCGGCGTTGAAAATTATCGCTACGATAATCGCTACAACCACGAGGAATGCGAAAACTCCACCAGCTCCTGATGCATCCCCTGATGCAGCGGTCGTGGTCGATGTCTTCGAACCGTCCAGACGGGTTTTTTCAGCCTCGTACACCTTTTTAACCTGTTCCTGTGTAAGCTCGATTGAAACGCCCTCGATCCTCGATTTTTCCTCAAGGTAAATCGTGCGTCTCTGTTCAGGTGTCAGGTTATTAATTTCCATAGACATGCACGCAACACCTCCAGCACAGTGTGCAGTGTTCTTATAGTATTACTAATTTTCGGATGAAAATGTGATTTATTAACAGTGGGATAAAATGATGAGCTAACCGATCTTTTTTCCGACCGGGTCGTCAAAGTTCTCGCATGGATCCGGTTCACCGAGCAATTCCGCGACTTTTTCGATCCTGACAACATCACTCAGGACTTTCCGGACGCTGTGTTTAATCTGCCTGTATTCTACCCTGACATGGGTACAGTTCCCGAAAGTGAAATACATCATGTCGCTGGACGCATCGAGTAATTTCTTCAAAAGCGGACGCATCGTTCCCGCATGAACTACGAAGAACACTGTGCGGTCCTCGAGAAGATCCCAGTCCACCATCAGTTCCTCAACCGCACCTTCCACGCGCCCGAAGAACTCTTCGAAGCTCTCGCCATCGGCACGGGAGAAGTCCAGCCACTTGTTTATATCGAGATTCCAGCCTCCGGGATACTTTTCGTACGCCTCCTCCATCGTAAGACCCGATAAAGTTCCGACGTCTGCCTCTTTCAGGCCGTCGATAGTCACAATTTCCGGGGGTGAATCCAACTCGCCGACTATTGTCTCAGCCGTCTGAAGTGCGCGATTAAGAGGTGATGCGTAGATTGCATCGGGATTGATCTTCTCCCGCCTGAAATACCGCCCAAGCATGGTTGCCTGTACCAGTCCGATTTCACTCAACGGGCTGTCGGTATGACCCTGAATTACACCTGCCGCGTTTCCCTCTGATAATCCGTGACGTATTACATATACCTGCATATTTTTAGCACTCTACCCTAATTCATAATCATCAATGAAATTTCTGAACATTCGAAGTCCCTCGGTGACAGCCTTTGCCCGGACGTCATCCCGTCCGCCGAAAATATTGAAATTCTCCACTGAGTTCCTTCCGTCCTTATAGACTGCCGCCCAGTATACAGTACCGACTCCTGCGTTTTCATCTTCCCTTGTCGGTCCGGCGTTACCGGTCACGGCGACGGAAAAGTCCGTTTTAAAAAGCTCGATTGCTTTTTCAGCCAGTGCCAGCGTCATTGCCGGTGTAACTGTTCCGGTATCAAGCAGTTCGTCAGGGATATTCAATAGCAGCTTTTTAGTCTCCGGTGTATAGACTGCGACACCCCCCATGTATACGCTGGAGCTTCCCGGGACCCTTGTCAGGGCATATCCCATACCCCCAGCCGTCATGCTTTCAGCGGAGCAAACCGTCATGCCGAGCTTTTTAAGACCGTAGATGATCTTCTCTGCATTGGTGAGATCCTTGTCAGCCTTTGGACCGATTCGACCCAGTGGCTGTCCTGCTTCGTCCGGATTCATAGTGAACGTCCCTCTGTTTGAGAATTACCGGTATACTGATTACACTGAATATTAACCGAGATGCCGGTCGTAAGGCAATCAGTCAGCTATGTTCTGACTCAGCACCAGAGCCATTTTGCCTCGAGATCATACGGTAGTGCACCCGTCACCTTAACACGTGCGAAATTCCCCGGCTCGATTGTATCCGGTACGCCAGACAATATCACCAGTCCGTCGATCTCGGGGGCGTCGCGATACGTCCTCCCGACACGTTTCCCGTCATCGGTTAAGCCCTCAATCAGTGCATCGATGTTCTTACCCACCCAGCCTTCGTTAATTTCCAGCGAGATATCCTGTTGGGCTTCCATGAGACGGTGCATCCGGTCTTCAGCTTCGTGCTCTGAAACCTGCCCGGGAAGTGTTGCAGCGGCTGTACCGTCCTCCTGTGAGTATTTAAACACTGTCAGACGGTCGATCCGTGCGCTCTCAATGAAATCCAGCAGCGCATCGACATCATTTTCAGTCTCACCCGGATAGCCGACAATAAAGGTCGACCTGATACATGCCGGGTTCGCCCTGCCTTCGAACAATGACCGGATTTTTCGGACCAGGTCGAGGAAATCCAAGTCCGGAGCCAGACGCAGCATCGATTTCAGGATTCCCGGCCGGACATGCTGAAGCGGGATGTCGAAATACGGGATTATATGGCTTGAGTCAGCCATGACATCCAGAAGGCTGTCGGATATTTTGGACGGGTAAAGGTAATGTAGGCGTATCCAGTCAATGTTATCGACCTTGTCCAGCTCTGTCAGCAGGGTCCTGAGATTGGTCCCGATATCAGAGCCATATGCTGTGGTGTCCTGGCTTATTAGAATGATCTCACGGACTCCGTCGGCTGCCAGCTGTTCCGCTTCGCTGACAAGGTCGTCGACTGGACGCGATATATGAGGTCCCTTGATCGATGGGATGGTGCAGAACGCGCATTCATGATCGCAGCCCTCCGCGATTTTCATGTAGGCGGTCCAAGGGGGCGTGACCCTTATTCTCGGCACGTGCGATCCCGACAATGTTGCCCGAGCCGGGGTAATTAACTCGATTTCATCCGTTGAAATCGCTGCCCGGTCCTCCCAGAGGTCGTTCAGGAGCCGTGGAAGTTCAGGTAGACTGCCGACACCGACAACCAGGTCGATTGCCGGGAATCGGGATCTCAGGCTGACACCGTCACGCTGGGGAAGACAGCCTGTCGCGACCAGGAGTACATCGGGACGTGACTTCTTGATCTCGCAGATCTCGTCCAGTGCCTCTTCGCTTTCAAGACGTGCATCGCGGATAAACCCGCATGTGTTTACCACCAGGGCAGATGCATTTCCCATGTCATCGGTGAACCGCCAGCCGTCCTCAGCAAGTTCACCGAGAAGCCGTTCGGAGTCGACCGTATTCTTGGGACAACCGAGGCTGATAAGACCGAGAACCTTCTGTCTTGAATCGTCGGGCATCAGTTGGATAGTGTAGCGGAAAACGCATGTAACCACCATCAACAGGGCTAAACGGATTATTCAAGTTTTTCTGATATTAAATGCTATTAAGGTCTTCCGGGTACGTCAGGTGGGTGGTATATTTAGATGGGATTGAAAGATCCCATGAACAAGGCAAAGCGATTCTCATGTTAGGTCCCGGCGGATTGTCCTCCTCCTGAATCCGCCGGGCGTATTTTTAGGGATAAATTATCTAAATCCGTTGATTTTATTCTAATTAAAGTATACAACTAAGCAATGGACCCTGATTTTGTATTCTGCCCATCTTGCGGACACCGCATGCGCCAGTCCAGGATCAGCATTGACGCATCGGGTCCCGGTTTCACAATTACTATCACAGGTATCCAGGTCTTCGCCTGCGATTCATGCAGGACGTCGCTGAGGCTGATTGAAACCGGCCCCGGCGTGCACGACATCGCGACCACTGTTATGAACGCCCTGGACCGATTTACACCTATCGGGCTTGGCAGTCCCATGACTACGCCATGCCAGTGCAGGACATGCAAGGACGAGATGCCGCTCCACATAGATGAAGCACGTGGTTACTTCAAGGGTAACGCTCCGTTGAGACCCGGTGATGTGACCATCGGCGTCATATATCACGGCGACGCTATCACATGCCCGTCCTGTGGTGAAAGGCATCCGTACCTGCCCGCAACCACGTACCACGAGCTAGCCAACTCGATCGAACGGTCAGCATCCATCTACCTCTGACAGCCTGTTTCTATTTTTTTAAATTTTCTCGTTCTCCGGGAAAGGCAGATTAAATATCTCGCCTGGAACGCGATATTAAGTTAGATTAAGAGCCAGTTATGGCAGTCAAGGACGGTTAAATCGAATGGCAAAGACTCTTTACCTTGCATCGGCATCACCACGCCGAAAGGAGCTGCTCGGGCTGACAGATCTCGAATTCCAGCTCATCCAACCAGGCGACATCGATGAGGAAGCGATTCTTCAGAATCACTCGGGAGACTTACTGGAGCAGGCGGAATTCCTGGCACGGGAAAAGGGCAGGATCGCCCTTGAACAGGGCGCTTCCGGGATTTTTATCACTGCCGATACGCTGGTGATCGCGGACGATGGCACCGTGCTTGGTAAACCCGCTGATGAAGTGGAAGCAGGGATGTTTCTCGACCGCCTTGCGGGTAACTGGCATACGGTTGCCACTGGTGTTGCCCTTTCTGAAAATATCGAAGGAACAGAGCCCAGGATCGAAAGCACCCTTGAAACGACACGTGTGAAATTCGCCCCGATGACAGATGAGGAGATCACGGCATACATCGCGACCGTTGAGCCGTACGACAAGGCAGGTGGTTACGGTATCCAGGGGCGGGCATCGATTCATATCGAGCGTATCGACGGCTGCTATTTCAACGTGGTCGGTTTCCCCCTGCACGCATTCTGGGAATTGTGGAAAAAATTCACTTCAACAAAAATCCCGTGTTAATGACTTTGCCGTTAAAGTAAAACCTGGGAACGATGATGTTTCATCGGCGCCTTGTTTATACATTTCCTGATTCAACGTAAACTAAATTTAGATTTAATAGATATTAATATAAAGCGTCCCTGTCACAGGGACGCCGACTTTGGCATGTCGTCAGAATCGAAGAAAAAAAGCAAACCTGAAGCTCCCGGTCCATCAATCGCGGGACGCGAATTCGCGCAGGATATTTTCAACCTCGCCTTCCTTGTCGTCCTCGCGATCGTGTTCTTTATCGAGGTAATCGTCCGGGGCCAGATATTTTTCGCCGGCGACATAATGAATGTCTACTCTCCCTGGCAGGCGTACAATCAGGAAGCGCTGGCGTCGGGACGGGTACCGTTATGGTGCAATGATTTCTTCACCGGATTTCCATTGTTCGCAGAAAGTCAGGGAGCGCTGTTCTACCCGCCAACGCGCATTATTTATGCGCTTGTAACATCTGTTCGGGCCTTCTCGTACGATGTAATTCTTCACTTCATAATGGCTGGATGGTTCCAGTACTTCTTCGCAAGGACGCTAAAACTGGGACCCACAGCAAGCCTGCTCGCCGCTGTCGCGTTTGCATTTTCAGGGATGTTCCTCAGCCTGCCGATTAATTTCACGATATTCAGGTCGGTGGTCTGGATTCCTCTTATTTTCATGTTTCTGACGATGGGAGCCCGAAGGGGATCGCTTTTCTTCCCGCTGCTGACCGCACTGGCGCTGGTCATGCAGATGATGGCCGGCAGCGTACCTATCACCGGTATCACCGGACTCGCGCTGATTCCATATGTAATTTTCCTGATCCTTTCCCCCGGTAAGGACAAACAACCCAACCTTATTCCGCTACTGCAATTGATACTCTCGGTGCTTCTGGCAGCGGGCCTGTACATGTTCCAGCTTCTGCCGACATGGGAACTGAACCTGCACGCATGGCGCGGGACGCAGGGGGATTATTCGGTAGCATCGGCTTTCTCGTTCCCCCCTGAGCATTTCATCGATATGATCCTTCCCACGTTCTACGGATCATATGCTGACGGGACACTGCTTCCTGTCAGGTCAGCTGCTAATTTCTTCCCGTACATCGGACTGGCACCTTTGCTTCTGGTGATCCCGTCGCTGGGTTCAAAAAAACGCGGACTTCCAATCCTGTTCGTTCTGGTAGTGCTCTTTCTTGCGCTCGCAGTTGGCAAGTATGGTGTTATCTACGACGCGGTTTACTCCACAGTACCCTTCTTTGACAAGTTCCGTGCTCCCGACCGGTTCTGGTTTATCGCGGTTTTTGCAGGGACGTTGATGGCGGGGTACGGTCTCGAACGCCTGGTACAGGATGTCGAAAGTAAGGACCAGAAAATCACCGCGAATTTCTCTGCGATCATCGGATTCGTCCTGTTTCTCGTGACGTTGTTTCTCGCGGGCACGATCTATGCTCCTGCCGTGAGGACAATCTGGGACAGCCTTGTCGATTCAACATTCGACCTGACCGGGCTCCGGGGTGGAATCGATCCGCTGGTTTACGGAAGATGGCGTGGACACTTTGCGCTGATTGCTCTGCATGCCGTGGTAGCCGTAACGGCTTTCCATTTCGCGATTGCGATGTTCGGACGTAAGGGTCGAAGCGGCATGATGGCCGGTATGATTGTGCTCATCACTATTGTGGACCTTTATGCTATCAGCCTCCAGGTTCCTGCCGTCCGAACTACGAACAAGGATTTCTTCACCGAGCCGCCGAGGTCAGCGTCGGTGCTGATGCGCGACGGTGAGCCGAACAGGTTTTACTCGTTTCTCAAGACCCATTACGCACGCGAAGTATTCGATTTCCAGGGCAATGATGATACTCTCTGGTACAACGGTGGCGGGTCGCACAATGTCGATGACTTCTATGAGCTCAGGGAAGCGTTGTCACCGAACATTTTCATGCACTGGGACCTGACGGCGTCGAACGGGTTTGCGAGCCTTTTCCTCGAACGCTATTTCGATCTGGAACTGGCAACCAATCAACAGCTTGTCCGCTACCTGGAGCAGGCGGATAACGGTGATTTCTCAATTTCAGAATGGGATGACCAGGCACTCCTCGTCGATCTGATGGCAGCCCGTTACGTCCTTACCCCGATTCCATTCGAGGACTCAGGAAGATTCAGTCTTGTCGATGACGGTCCAATGAATGTTTACCGCAACCGCCGGGCACTCCCCAGGGCTTGGGTTGCGCGTCCTGAAGCGGTCCTTGCCGAAAATCAGAACACATGGAACCAGCTCCTGAACGGTGAATTCGATCCGAGAACCACGCTGATACTACATCCTGTCCCGAATGAGGTCCGAAGGTTCCCCGATGGTGCTGAGGGTGACGCAACTGCGAGGATCAGACATATAGGCGGTGCCGAGGGAGCAGGCAGACGTGGTGGAGAGATCATCGATGAGCAGGTTCTGATCGAGGTCTCGTCTCCGCAGCCAGCATACCTGATCCTTGCCGATACACATTACCCCGGATGGGTGGCGGAGATCGACGGTGTTCCCGTGGATCAGATCTACCGCGCATTTACGTACTTCCGTGCGATCGAAATCCCCGCCGGTGAGCGTATCGTGCGGTTCTATTACCGTCCACAGAGCTACGCAATCGGACTTGCGCTCTCGGGTGTCATTCTCGGCACATTTATCCTGCTGGCGATTGTCCAGATGCTGTTTTTTTCGAGGCAGAAACCCAAAAAACCTGAAGAATAGGCGACACGTGGTACGATGAGGTCTGTGGAGACTTTATGTATTCTGTGTCAGGTTACATGGGACTCATAGCCAAGAGCCCTGTGAACTTGAGCCATCAGCTTCGCACGTGAGAAGGGTTTAGCGATAAACGCTGCTGCCCCGGCCTTTAGTGCTTCCTCCATGGATTCAGGTTCAGCTTTTCCGGAGACGAAAATAACGGGAATATCCCTGTACTCCTCGATGTTCTTGATCGCTATCAACAGGCTCAGACCATCCATCCCCGGCATCATCCAGTCCAGGAGAATCAGGTCGAAAGATTCATTAAGAATCATGTCCAGACCTTCGCTGCCGCTTGCTGCGGTAGTGATAAAAAAGTCCTGGTCAAGGATTTTTTCGAGCAGGGCAGAGCTGAACGGGTCATCGTCTACGACGAGAATCCTCTCGCTGGGTGAATGGTCAGGAATGTCGATCATATCAGCGTCCGGATCACCCGCCTGCCCATGTTCACGAAGAAACGTTTCGGGAAGGATGGCATCTGTCGTTTTTAACGTGATGATGAACGTCGTGCCGACATCTATTTCGCTTTCGACAGCGATACTCCCACCCATCAATTCGATTAATTCGCGGGATATCGCAAGGCCGAGTCCTGCACCGCCATGTTTACGGGTGTTTGGACGCTCGATCTGGTAAAAACGCTCAAATATTACCGGCAGGTACTCGGGAAGGATGCCAATCCCGTTATCCTTGATCGTAATGACACCCTCATCGTCGATTTTCTCAGCTTTAACGAGGATGTTAACAGTCTCACTGGAATATTTAATGCTGTTCTCGATCAGGTTCTGGATCACCTGCTGCAGGCGTTCGTGATCTGACATGACGTTAAAATCGTCTGCGACAACGTTAATTGTGATCGGCTTATCGCGATTCACATCCTGGTACGGCTTGATTACCGATTCCAGGGTCTCCTTCAGGTTGATGGATTCGAGATCAATGTCAAGTTTGCCGTGTTCGATCTGGTTTAGCTGGAGAATGTCATCGATCAGCCGTTTCAACGCTACTGCCCTTTTATAGACAATTCCCAGTGGTTCGCTGAGTTCTTCGGGCAGGTCGCAGTATTTCCCGGACAGGACCAGTTCAGTGTAGCCCATGATAGGAACGAGTGGAGATCTCAGCTCATGTGACACCATTGACAGGAAATCTGACTTGACCTCCAGCTTTGCCCTTAATTGATCGGTGTGTTTGATATCGGTGACATCCCGGAGCACAACGAATGTGCCCACCAGGTTACCATCATCGTCAAACTTCGGAGTAGTTGTTTCGAGCAGGTATCGTATTTCGCCGGACGGTATATTTATTTCGAATTCGTAGCTGCGCTTGCTGCCAGTCCCGGACCCACTTCTTTCCTTCCTGATCATTTCCAGGATTTCCGGTGTGACAAAGTCGCTGAGTTTCTTCCCGACAAGTGTTCCTTTCTCAACGCCGTATATTTCGTCTGCAGCAGGATTTGCGAACGTGAAGGTCTCATCGTTGTCGATAATGATCACGCCTTCGCCCTGGTTTTCAATCAGGGTCTGGAGTTGTTCCGTTTTTGCCAGGAGCTTGCTTTCGGACCGTTTCAGCTCCTGCAGGCTGCTGTTGATTACTGAGGCCAGCGATGAAAGTTCGTCATCACCGCTTACGTATACTTCTTCCGATAGATCGCGGGTCTCACCGATCCTGTTAACCTGCCTGCTGAGCTTCGACATACGTGACAACACCAGTCGCTCGAGAATCAGAAGGGTTACCGTGCCGAATACAAGGCCGACCGCTAAGATCAGCCATGCGAAGTTTTCACGGTTGGTCTGGGCCTGGATGTATGCTGTCCGGGGCATTTCAGCCTTCAGTATCAGTGCAGGATTACCATAAAGATCCTCCAGTATCGTGTAACCTGCGATTGATTCTCCGGACAGATGTGAGATGTATACAGGATCGTCGGGTGTCAGGTGCTGCGCCGCTTCAAGGAAATCAGGAGGAGTGATGGAATCTGCCGTGCCTGATATCTCGATCGCCAGCTGTGAGACCTGTGACAGGTGTTCAATCATCTCATCTGAGAGGTACCGGGCCATTATAAGCGTCCCATGGGCAGGTCCTTCCTCATCACTCGTAAGGATGGTCCGCGCGGCGAGTAGCAGGTTCCCTTCGGGCAGGACAAGTAGCCCGGATGTGCCCGATTCTTCATCCAATGTTAGAAAAGGACTGCCGGGTTGTAATTCGTCTATGATGGACTGTGGAACAGGCGTGAACTCTTCTTTATCGTGATCGTACCCGGAGCCAAAAAACAGGTTGGATTCTACGTCGACATAAAGCACGAGGTCCAATGGTGTAGTTGTGAAAGTGCTGTTTGCCAGGTTAGATTCTGTATAACCCTCATTCATGTCGTCCATGAACTGGTACGTATCGTCCCATGCTGACCAGTCGTAGGCGAGCAGGTCGAGATCGGCAAGTATCCCTTCGAATGCGATCCCAGCCCGGTCGATACATTTGAGACAGGTGTTGGACTCCGTTGTCTCGACACCATACCTGAGTATTACCTGCGACGCCATGAAGAGTATGCATATCATGGCAGCAAGTGTTATTCCGACTATTAAAAATGTTCTCTTACGTAATGACATTCCGCCCACCTGAAGTACAACAATAATAATCACCGTACGGCGCACGCATCCTATCCAGTATATAATCCAGCGGAATCGGTTTAACAGGCGCAATCAGGCTTGATATGTTTAAACTCAGAGTAAGTATTCACTTAGATACAATTGGGTGATGCAGTACTTTTGTTAACCGGGTAAATGGGTTAACATTAATGCAACTATACTTAACGTAGTGCATCACGTATACAGGGAGATTATGGAGCGATAATATGCCTGCACAACTGTCATACGTACCTGTTTTCGAATACAGTTCCGACCAGCCTGACTTTTTAAATGAAACCAAGGAACTGGCACGACACCTGTTCGAAAGTGAGGTTCCCGCGTGCTACTTCCGACGTAAACAAGGACGGGATCTTCAGCGTGCCATCAAGGTGGCGCAGGAATTCAACACGAGGGGTATCCTGACTGTTGTCGAGCTCTGGCCGGATGATCCGGTGCTGCCGTTCAGGAACCTGGCCGAATGGGCTGTGTCCGGCACAATCGGGCTGCACTGGGTAGACGGTGTTCCCGCCTTCGATGCTGACGCAGTGCTGGAGCTGCTTGACGGCGCTGGACGTCACCGACTGGTCCTCGACCTCATCCTTAAGTTCCGCGGCACTCTGCCCGACGAGAAGGAGTTCAAATCGTGGGTGAGAAAGGCGGGGAAATGGATGAAGAAATACAGTCATGTCCAGACTGTCAAGCTTGCGGAGATTCCTGCCGACGCTGATGCCGCAATGAAACAAACAATTGCAGGTTATATTGCGTCAGTTCTGGAGGTCAGCAGATGGTCGAAGCGCTCGATCTCCGCATCGTTATGGGCGGGTCACGAGGATCTGAGGACTGTTGCAGCTGATTTCGGGTTCATCACGGTCGATCCGGACGTTGAGCAGCCTGTTGATGCGGTTCAGAAGACAGGCGAACTGGCGGACGCAGTCAGGATCGCAAAGGAATCGGCGATCCCGGTCTATGCAAGGCTGCCAATGATCCCACGGTTTTACAGTAAGGGCTGGTTCGCGTTTGAGGTCGGCAAAACCCTCGATGCATGGGTCGATCGAAACGCTTTCCGCGATTACCGTGACCGCCCGGGCTGGCTCGAGGATCCAAGGTAATTTTTCCCGCACAAATTAACAATTCAATGAAGTAACTTACCCCACAACGCATGGTATACTGCAGAATTGGCGTATGTCAGTCGATCTGCACAGTCATTCCACGATGAGCGATGGATCGTACTCTCCGACCGAGCTTGCGCGAGCTTTTCACGCCTACGGTGTGAAAATTGCCGCCCTGACCGACCACGACACGGTCGGTGGCGTTATAGAGTTTATCGAAACCTGCGGTCTCCTGGGAATCCACGGTATCAACGGCATCGAGTTTTCAACTGTCTACAAGGGACAGGAAGTTCACCTGCTTGGTTATGGATTGAATCTCACCGATCCGAAATGTGTCGGATTCCTTACGAGCCATGCTGAATACCTGAGGGATCGATGCAGGGAAACTCTGGGGAAGCTGAAACGTTACGGCATCGATATCCCGATAGATGAGGTCTACAGGCACAGCTCAGGGAACCCACCGATGCCACCCCATATCCTGCGCGTCCTTGCTGACCAGGGAATAATGGATGACCTCGCTGCAGCGGTGAACTTCTTCCATGAATATCTTGCGTTCGGCGGCAAGGCATGGGTCGATCATGCAACTCCTCTCGAAGCACCCCTGAACATGCTTCTTGAGACGGGCGCGGTCGCTATCGTAGCTCATCCATCGAGACTCCAGGAGAGCGGCTGGCTCGATGATATCCTTGATATGGGTGCTCACGGGCTCGAACTCTATTACCCCGATCATGTTGGTCAGGTGTTCGATGAACTCCAGTCTGTGGCTTTGAAACGTGGCTGCCTTGTAACCGGCGGATGCGATTATCACGGGGCTTTCGCACACAGGCAGATCTGCGAGGTACCTGTACCGCTTGAGGTCGGTGTAAAACTTCTCGAGGCTGTCGGACAGGAAGTCCCAATGCAGCTGTACGAGGAGGCGGGAATGAAATGAAGCTGGTCTTTGTCGGTACGGACGTTGTCGGTGCCCTCGCCCTCAAGGCGATTATCGGCAGCTCACATGAAATCCTCTTCGTGGTCTCCCAGCCCGACCGTCCAAAGGGTCGCGGCAAGAAAATCCAGCCGGGGCTTGTACGTCAGATCGCTGATGAAGCCGAATTGACGGTCTACCAGCCTGAATCGATACGGGATGAGATTACAAAGAACGCAATCATAGAAGCGAAGCCGGACATCATGGTAGTGGTCAGTTACGGTGAATACATCCCGTCGAAAATTTTCAAAGCTCCTGAATTCGGATCGATAAACCTTCACCCGTCCTTGCTCCCACGCTGGCGAGGTGCGGCACCCGTACGGTATGCGCTCCTTGAAGGGGATGAGGTTACCGGTGTAACAGTCCAGTACCTTCACAAACGCATGGACGCCGGTGACATTCTCGCGCAGGCTGAGGTCCCGATTGAACCTGACGACGATCACGGTAGTCTCTGTGATAAACTCTACCCACTCGGCGCTGATCTGGTGGTTAGTGTGCTGGACAAGTTCGATGAAAAGGGGCACGGGGTAGATTCAAGGGAGCAGGACGAGGATCAGGTCACGCAGGCCCCAAAAATTACAAAGGATGATCTCTGGATCGACTGGAACAGCCCAGCAGTTAATATTAAGAATAAAATCCGGGCATATGCGCCATCACCGGGTGTCCGTACGGTGTTCAGAGGTGAGCTCTATAAAATACTGAAAGTTGCCGAAGTCGGGTCTGAGTATCCAAACGAACCGGTTCCGGGACTAATTTACGGACTTCCGTATCCGGTCGTGGACTGTGCAGATCAGGCGTTGAGGATACTAACCATACAACCGCCGGGTAAAAAGCCAATGGACGGTGCTGATTTTCGTAACGGGTATCGTTTAGCCGACGGGGAGATGTTTGGCGGAAAGGAAATGATGGACTGAAGCTGAATGGCAGGCAAACGAAAAAAAGGGGCACCACGAGGTTCGGTCGGAAGCAGGAAATCCGGCAGGCAAACCACCCGCAGGCGAGTGGGAGAAACCCGTTCGTCCAAAACCAGGCTCGTGACAGGTCGAAAGACCGACCTTGGCCCGACAAGGGATGAGCGACGTCGTGAAGCCCGTGCAGTCGGCATTGTCCTGTGGCTCAGCGTTTTCATCTTCCTCGTGCTCTCCGCAAGCCTGCTCGTATACCATTCATACGCTTTCTGGGCGGGAGACAAGGACGACACAACCGTACCGAATGTCGTGGACATCCGGTACGAGGACGCAGCCCTGTCAGTCGAGACCGCGGGCCTGATTCTGAGAATCCGGTCGGAGATGTTCTCCGATGACACGGAAAAAGATATCGTAATCGATCAACTCCCGGCGGCCGGAGCACGTGTGAAGGTCGGCAGGGAGGTGCTTGTCGATGTGTCAAGGGGTTCCAGAACGCTCACGACACCAAATGTGATCGGTCTTGACCGGAACGAAGCGACCGCCCAGCTCGATGCGATTGGTGTTTCAACCCATTATCTCCCGTCACGGTATTCAGACGTGGCTCCCGCAGGAACGGTTATCAACCAGAGTCCACCGCCGGGTGCCCCGATCGCGCTTGGCGAGAACGTCGAGCTTGTGTCATCGGCCGGCGCGCTCGATCGTGCGATTCAAATGCCGACCCTCGAGGGTATGTACTACGAGGATGCCCTCCAGATCATACAGGAAACACGGCTCAGGCTGCGGCGTGTCAGCTATACATACATCGCCAACACCGATGATACAGTTGTATCGAGCCAGTTCCCCCTGCCGGGCACGCAGGTCATGCAGGGAAGCGAGGTTCTCCTGACCGTAAACGCTCCGACCTCGTATGAAACACTGGGCAGCAGGCAATCGAGTGTTACTGTCGATGTTCCTGAGGCTGCGGGAACTGTAACGGTGCGAATTACCGTGCAGGACAGGTACGAAACCAAGGAAGTATACTCAGCGGAACATACAGGTCCGACCACCCTCGAGCAGTTGATAAACAGCTACGGACGTACTACAGTACGGGTCTATTTCGGCAACCAGATTATCAGGGAAGAGACTTACTGACTGCAGGTGTGAATAATGACACTGATCTCACCATCGATATTAGCCGTAGAAAACGCCAGCCTTACCGATGCCACAAAGTGGGCTGCTGAAGGTGGCGCTGACTGGATCCATCTCGACGTAATGGATGGGCATTTCGTCCCGAACCTTACGTACGGCCCCCCGGTCATCAAGCTTTGCCGTGAAGTGACCGATATCCCGTTCGATGCACACCTGATGGTCACCAATCCCGATGATCTCATACCAGAGCTGCTCGGGATCGGCTGTGAATACATTACCGTGCACCAGGAAGCATGTGTCCACCTTCACCGGACGCTGTCACATATCAGGGATGGCGGTGCGAAGGCCGGAGTCGCGCTGAATCCTGCGACCCCGGTTGAGCTTCTTGTGGATATTCTGCCGATGCTCGACCTGATCGTGATCATGGCGGTCAATCCCGGTTTCGCATACCAGAAGCACATTCCTGAGACAGTGCAGAAGGTCGCACGGCTTTCGGAAATGACCAGCAGGATCGAATGGCCGGGTCATATCCAGGTCGATGGCGGGATTAATGTTGAGACCATCGGAGCAATGGTGGTAGCGGGCACGGATGTGCTCGTAGCAGGTGGCGGCGTTTTCAAAAGACGCACGAAGGGTCAGCAGGGGTACAAGGACGACTACTCCGAGCACGTTCGGATGAATATCTACGACCTTAAAGTTGCCTGCCAGGTTGCGATTGAGGAGGGAGTTGACCCTTACAAGTAGTATTTAATCCCGGCACTGTTACAGATTGAATGCGGTACGCCCACATCTGCGATGTGGGATTTATTTTTACAGCAATTCCGATCTTAACTGGTGCTCCGGAGTGAAGTATTTCTTCAGGCTCAGACGCAGGCCAAGGGTCACGGAGATTACCTTCGCACCGACCAGCATGAACATGATCATCAACTGGTACCTCGCAGCGACCTGCGGGTCCTGGTTGCTCATCACAAGCCCGACCATTACTCCCGGGATCTGGATCAGCCCTATAACCATGAGAGCGTTAATGGTTGGAATTAACGCGGCGGTGAAGGCATGTCTCATGGGTTCTGCAGCGGCCCGATATGCATCGGCGCCAAGCGACAGCAGCACCTCGATCATGTCCTTCTGCGATTTCAACTCCCTGTGAAATCTCTCACTCGCAAGTGTAATTCCGTTCAGGACATTTCCAATCGCCATTCCGCCAAGGGGTATAAGATACCTTGGAGTAAGGGCAACGGGGTCGGAAAATGACAGGATCGTGATGTATGCGAGTGAAAAGAAAGATCCCGCTGTAATGCTGATCCATAATACCGGAATAGCACCCGGGTAGGGACGTTTCATCCTGCCTTTGGCCGTAAAAGACGCTATCAATCCCATTGCCACAAGAATGAGCACGGTCAACCAGATCGACTGGATATTGAAGACATACACCAGCAACCAGCCGAGGATCGCAAGCTGGAGCACGCTTCGGATTACACCGACGATGAGGTCCTTCTCGATTCCAAATCCCTGGAAATAGCTGAGACCTATCGCGACTGCGACTAATCCCAGCGCGATTATCACATTCAGCCATTCGACATTTATCAGTCCGTCATCCATTCGGCAGGTCCCCCGCAATTTCACCATCTGTCCGGACGATCCCGTTTTTAATCCTTATTACCTGTTCTCCGACCCGCTTAACTTCGTCGGGACGATGGCTCACCATGATTGTTGTAAGTTCCCTTTCCTTCTGAATCCGGTCTATCTGTGTCAGCAGAACGTCGGATGTTTCAGGATCGAGTGCGCTTGTGGGCTCGTCGAGGAGAAGAATACCGGGTTTCAGCGCAATTGATCTGAGTAGATTGAGACGCTGGGCTTCCCCGACACTGAGATCGTCAGCCTTGCGCGTGTACAACTCGTCATTCAGCAGTTTCAGGCCTTTCAGTTCGTCGATTGCCGATTTTATTTCCGCACCGGAGTATTTGTGAGCCTTCGAAATGGTGAAGGGCAGGCGGAGGTTGTCCTCAACAGTCCCGTTAAAGCGTACCGGCACCTGCGGGACCCATCCCATCCTCCGTCGAAGGTCCATGACAGGGTATTCACAGATATTTTTACCGTCGAGGAGAATATCACCCGATGTCGGGTCGGCAAGGCGGTTGAAAAGCCTGAGCAGAGTCGATTTTCCTGCACCGGACGGGCCTGAAATGACCGTAAATTTGCCGCGTTCGATCTGAAACGATGCATCCTCGATGATGCGTGTCGAATTACCACCTTTATCCCTTGAAGGTGCGGAAAATGAGACGGATCTGAATTCGAACAGCACGTCCATCAGTCTTCAAACTCGATAAGCTTCAGGTTTTTAAATCGGACAGGTTTCCTTGTGACTTTCACAGGTGACTTATGCAGCCAGATCTCACCTGTTACCGATATCGTTCCCTCTACCAGGTGCCCACCGACGATGGTGTAATCTTTACGTCCGAGTGAAATATGCGCATGCACCATGGGACTTCCCTCGATCCACGCGATATTGCCCATAAGTGTCACGATCTCGCAGTTCTCATCGACAACAGTGGTCTTGTATTCCTCGACACCGAGATCGTACCAGCCGATCTCACATGATGACACAGCCCCGATGCCTGTCAGGAAGCCGGACGGGAACTCGTCCTGTTTATCAGAGAGATACTGAAGGAGCGTCTCCATTATCTTTTCACCGGGATCGATCCTAACGACGTGTACGATCCCGTCATTACGTGAGTCCATTGTGGCCACCAACCGTCAAGTGGTTGGAAGATAGTATCATTTGCCGGGATTCATGTCACCGTCGCACAATAAAACCCGGGACGCGTCCCGGGATTTTAACGAGCAGCCTCTCCACGTGCATCTCTTCTAGTGCCTGTCGAAGTCGCGCAGGAAAGCCAGCGGGTCCTCAGCCTTGAGGACGTTCTGCGAAAGGATCAGTTTGTCCTCGTACGCCCTTAAGAACGATTCCACCAGGATGGGATCGAAGTGGGTTCCCTTGCCGGTGTCGAGTTCCATGAGTGCTTTCGCGTCGGAATAAGCATCCCTGAACGGTCGTGATGACGTCATAGCATCGAATGCGTCGGAAATGACCAATATCCTTGCCCCAAGCGGGATATCGTCTCCCTCCAGACCGTCGGGATACCCCGATCCGTCGTAGCGTTCGTGGTGATGCCTGATGGATGAAAAAACATCCTCCAGGTAATCGACCTTCTCGAGGAACTTGACTGACAGGTCAGGGTGCGCCTGGATGATTCGGTACTCATCCGGTGTCAATGGACATGGTTTACCGAGGATCCTTTCAGGTATACCCAGGCGTCCGATATCGTGCAGGAGTCCGGCAAGTCCAAGTCTCTCGATAAAGCCCGGCTCGAGTCCGTGAACACGTGCCAGTGCCTGCGCAAATTCGCTTACCCGCTCACCGTGACCGACAAGGTGAGGGTCGCGGGCGTCCACTGCCGATGCGATTGCCCGTGCGATTGACCTGAACGCTCCAAGCTGCGAATCCTGGGATCTGTACCTGCCAAGAAGCGGTTCGAGCATTGAGACCGCCCGTCCAAGGAGAGCTGCGTCCTCTGCCCTGGCGGGGTGTATACCCGGAAGGAAAACACCGACGACATATTCAGGTCTGCCGTCGATACAGATCGGGCATGCAATGGCGCTGTGCCATGTCAGGCCCGGAGGGGCTTCCCTGCCACGTAAGTAAGCCGCATTCTGCTCGAGATCCTCGACAACAGTGCATTCACAATCCGTTGCCACATTACCGAGAAGGCTGCCCTTGATCGGGATAGGGTCTTCAGCCATCGATTCCATGGGGAGCAGGTAGCCTGATTCACGATCGATTTCGCAGACACGTACGCCGCTGCCCGGCCAGATGTCTGCCAGACCTCTCCAGAAATTATGAAGCAGGTTTTCGTACGATCGTGACGAGTTTATCCGTGTGGCAAACCCGATCATCTCCGCCAGTGCCCTGATGTCTGCGTGACTTTCATCACTTCCGGCAATGTCTCCTATAACCCTGTTTTGCGCTTGTAAATCGTGTGACATTTACCCCGTCCATGTATCATGATAAGCAGACTGGTAATGTTAATATCCAGTATGGGTACGGCGGTTTTCTTTAAATTACTTATAAATTGGAAAATACATGTGATTATTCAATCCTGTCGGATCCGATTAAAGAAATCAGTGGATTTAATATGGTGTATGGGGATTATGCTCAGGTTGTCAGGATCTCTTCGAGCTCATCAAGGGGGAGCCTTTTGAATGGAGTGCCGGGGTACTTTGCCTGGGATGCCTCGTGAAGTATCGCGGGGTACATCGCGACATAGCTGCCGAGGTCGAATGGATAGCGTCCCGGGTCTATTCCGAGGAACTTTATCGCCTCAAAGTAACCCGAGAAAAGCTCACGCCACTTAGACAGGTCCACAATATCCGGTGGTGAACAGAACGACGGGTGCAGGGTTACATAGACTGTTCCAGTCGGTTTCTCGACAGGAAACAGTTTGCGCCACTCGTCAAGGACCTTTCCTGCGAACCTGACATTTTCATCGGTGATAAAGGGCAGCCAAAGTGGCAGACAGCCCGTTACCAGCGGGAATCTCGGTTCGGAATGAGTGAACACCGAGACGTAAACATCGGTTGGTCGATCGTGTCCCTGCCACGACCTGCTGTATAGCCTGAACACACGTTCTGATAACAATGAAGGATGATCGTGTGTGATCCGGATCGGATGCTGACCTGATTCGGTTGCAGCAATCTCGGCTTCATCGAGGAAAGGTCCCACCGAGCCCCATTCGCTTTCAGGTCCCTCGATGTATTCGTGATCGATCTTCCATGAAGCGTCAGATGTAGCACCCCATTCCCTGCGATAGCTCCTCAACTGTTCGCTTTCCTCGATATACTCCTGCGGGCTGATCCCGCCAAGCCCTCCGAGCTGGAAGTACAGCCTGTCTGATATCTCCGCACGGAGCCATTTATACCTGCAGTCGACCAGTATGACGGGTGACCCGGGCAAAAGACGGTCCGCGATGAATTTTCGGTAGGCTGTCGGCAGGTTTCTCATCTTCATCCGGACGAACACCAGCCTGCGGATCAGAAACCGGTCGTGGACCGGGTCGAAATGTATCGTGGCTTCAAGGGATGGGTGTTTCTCAAGTACGGGCTCAGTAATCTCCCTTCCAGCGTCGAGATATCCCTGTGCGTCGTCCGGCTGGATGTCCCTTCTCGCGTTATGCAGCATCGACTGGGGCAGGAAAGGGTAGCCCATCAGCGTACAGAGGAATGTAGCTGCAAGACCGGGAGCGCCTATCACGACACCCGGGTATTTTTCAGCCGGATAACCGTCGATGACCCATTTCGCGAGAATATCGGGATCGATCTCCCTGAACTCCGATGCCGGCTGGCCGATGGATGAGCTTATACCGTCTGCGATCTGCACCCGAAGAGCGACCGGAAGATTATTCATTATTTTGGCGATCACCCGAACCGGCTCGGGTTGCGGGAAGGGATCGTAATGACGTTGCTGAAGGGCGGCCTGCACCGACAGCAGTGCTGCCACCCCGCTGTCACCGAACATCAGGCCCGGAGGTTTATTTTCCCTTGTGTCGTTGAACATCGAGTCGAGCCATTCTACCAGACGCGTTATCAGTGAACAATAATTCTGTCCGCTGGGTCGTACAGGTCGACAGGTAGAGCCACCCCCATGTGTGCACAAATCACCCGACTCTGGTAAAATCACATACGGATGGTTCTATCCCGGAGGTTACACAAATGACTCAGAGTAACAAGTGGATATCAATATGCCTTGTGTTGTTCGTGCTTCTGGCACTTGGGTTCATGGGCTGCACGTCAAAGTCCCAAACGGACAAATCAGACAGCGATGAGGAAGAGGACACCTGGAATGACGCGCGTGTGGTTAGTCCAGAGTGGGAGGAAACCGATGAAGGGAAGCCGGTCGAGATCCCGGTGGGCAGCGGAGGTCCACCGAACACCCAGATTAGTGGCGACTGGGAGATCAATATCACATTTCTGATCGACGGGATCGTACATCCGATGGATGTGCCGCTTGTGGTTTACGACGGCCAGCGGGTGGAAGCGGAATTCCGGATTATAGCTACGGGTTCGGAACTCGCCAGCTATCGAATAGAGAACGCATCACCCATCGACGTGGGCAATGAAGGGGAGCTGGAGGGTTACAACGCAACTATTCCGTACGTGTTCACATACGCTCACGATGCATGGGGCGAAGATGGAATCATTATCCGGGTTATGAACAAACAGGGGAATATCAATATGCGAAATGTGATTCTTGTCTCAGCCCAGATACCCGGGTACAATCCCGGCAGATAATATAGTCAGCTCAACGCTCCCGGTCGGTTTCTCTCGACCCGAAAGTTACGCTGAATATCATTTCAAC
>JAUWTM010000219.1 GCA_030614715.1 Planctomycetota bacterium | reverse complement strand
CGAATGCACCTGGTCGATGTTAACCGTCTCATTGTTACAACCAACAGCGAGGATTCCCTTCGATACGCCGCAGAGGTCGACCCTTACCTCGACGGGGTCGTTCAATTTCAGGGTGATGAATTACCCTGTGTTAACCAGGCTGACCCGCTGATATTTTCAACGCCACCCGGCGACGTGATTATCACCGAGTACCTTCCTGAGAAAGTAACTGCTACGGTTAATACCGATCGTACAGCACTGCTCTGTTTCTTCGACACATGGTTCCCGGGATGGGAGGTAACAGTCGACGGCGAACCTGCTGAATTGCAGAAGGTAAATTATGCGTTCAAGGGAGTATACGTGGTTCCCGGAGAACACGAGGTGATATTCAGTTATCGACCGAAGATGATGACCTGGGGACTGATCGGCACCCTGATCGGTCTGATACTGACAATAGTGATCATGAAACCGCTTTCGCACCTGTGCGGAGTGAGGGAATAACATGCAGGACAAGCCTGCACATATTCCGCTATACAAAATTGTCGGGCGACGCGTGATATAATAAGTATAGGGTTCCCTGTGACTACCGGGCGAGGGACTGCCTCCCCGGAACGAATCGAGATGAACAAACCTCCTACAAAGCTGGATGCAGACAGGCATCGTGACAGCACAGACGGTGTCTCACACCTCGACACGATAATCGAGCGGATAATAGAGCGGTTCGATCAGGACAAATCCGGGCAGGATGTCGGCCTTATATCCCGTGCTTACGCGTTCGCGAAAAAAGTCCACACGGGACAGACCAGAAAATCCGGGGATCCGTACCTGACTCACCCCGTGGAAGTCGCGGCTATTCTCACCGATTTCAAACTCGATGTTCCGGTTATCGCCGCTGCCCTGCTGCACGACGTGATAGAGGATACCGACACTACCGAGGAACAGATACGCAAGGAGTTCGGTGAGGAGATCCTGACCCTCGTACAGGGAGTAACCAAGTTAAGCCGCCTCGAACAGGAACTGCGACCCGGAGAATCAACCGAGCAGATCGACAACATGGCCAACATGATCCTGGCCATGGCTCGCGACATCCGCGTCATCCTCGTCAAGATGGCCGACCGCCTTCACAACATGCGTACGATTCAGTACCTCAGGCCGGACAAGCAGAGACGTATCGCGCAGGAGACGCTTGATTTTTTCGCGCCGCTTGCACATCGACTCGGTATGGGAGCCCTGCGGTGGGAACTCGAGGACCTCGCTTTCAAGCGGCTGTATCCCGAGGAATACGAAGAGCTTGTACAGATGGTCGCGATCAAACGCGAGGATCGTGAGCGGTACCTGCGGGAAATAATCATCGCCCTCGAACTGCTGTTGAGACGTCACAATCTTGAAGCGCGCGTAATGGGGCGTGCGAAGCACCTTTACTCGATCTGGGCCAAGATGCGCAAGGATAACCTGACCTTCGAACAGGTAATGGACCTCCACGCTGTGAGAATAATTGTCAACTCGGTCCAGGACTGTTACTCTGCGCTTGGGCATATTCACACGGTCTATAAGCCACTGTTCGAGCGCTTCAAGGACTACGTGGGCTGCCCCAAGTCCAACCTCTACCAGTCGCTCCACACAACCGTAATCGGTCCAAAAGGTCAGCCTGTCGAGATCCAGATCCGAACCTGGGAGATGCACCAGGTCGCGGAGTACGGGATCGCGGCTCACTGGTTGTACAAGGACGGTCGACTTGCGAAAACCTCTCTCGACGAAAAAGTTACATGGCTGAGAGAAGTGCTGGACTTCCGCAAGGACTCCCCCGACAACAGGGCGTTTGTGTCGGGACTGCTGGTTGATCTTTACCGGGATGAGGTTTTCGTCTTTACGCCTAAGGGCGACATCAAGACGCTCCCTGCTGGTGCGACCCCTGTCGACTTCGCGTATAAAATCCATACAGAGGTCGGTCACAGGTGTCGTGGGGCAAAGGTTAACAAAAAAATCGTTCCATTAAATACACAGCTGAAAAACGGCGATATTGTGGAAATCATCACGGGCAAGGACGGCACCGCGGTACTAGGTCCCAGCCGTCACTGGCTCGATTTCGTGAAGACCTCGAATGCAATAGAAAAAATCCGTAACTGGATGCGCAAAGAGACCGTCGAAGATGCGGTCAAGGCGGGTAAAAACCTGTTAAGCCAGGAGCAGAAACGCCTTGGGCTCTCACAGGTACACGTGGCGAACCAGGCCAATCTGAAAAAGGAGCTCAGCCTCTTCGGAGTCAACACCCTGGACGAGCTCTACCACATGATCGGTCGCGGCGACATCACCGCCCGTGAAGTTATCGACAAACTGCGCGGACAGATAGTCGCGCGGCTGAAGAAACACAAGCGTCAAACCGCCCAGCCCATAGTTGAGCGTCGACTCGCACCGCAGGGAGTCAGCGGCAACCTCGGCATACTTGTTGACGGCGATCCTGACATATTCGTTCGTCTTGCGCGATGCTGCCAGCCCATTCCCGGCGACCCGATCGTAGGTTTCACAACCAAGGGTCGCGGAATCAGCATCCACACGAAGGAATGTCCGCAGGTCAAGGCGATCCGCGACAAGGAAAGACTGCTGCAGGCGGAATGGGACATTGGATTCGATAACCTCTTCATGACGGGAATTGATGTATGGGGTCTGAACCGTACGGGAATCCTCTCCGACGTAACCCAGGTGCTTAGCGACCATCATGTGAACGTCAGGGATATCAGGATCAAGTACCCCGGTGACGACACTGCCAAGATCGAACTGACCGTCGACGTACACAACGTGCAGGAGCTCACATCGGTGCTGCACAAGATCAGATCGATACCGGATGTTGTCGATGCAACCCGTACCAAGGGCTGATAATACTGCTCCTTTCGTTTGTGGAAAACTTCACAGGCATGTACAAGTTTTAAAGGTATAGTTGCACACAATTAACAGAGATTTCAGAAAAACTTATACATCTTTTTCAACATGAGAGTAGTAGCACAGAGATCAGGACCTGCCAGATGTGAGGTGGATGGAGCCGTTACGGGAAGCATCCCGATGGGTCTTGTCGTGCTTGTTTCAGTCGACCCGGAGGATACAATCAGGGATATTGAGTGGATGGGGAATAAACTTGCGGGTCTCAGGATCTTCCCGGACGAAGAAGGAAAGATGAACCGCTCGATTCTGGAGGTCCAGGAGGACTGGAAGGCGTCAGATGATCCCTCCGCTGAATCCAGACCGGGAATTTTATCCGTCAGCCAGTTCACATTACACGGAAAGGCTAAAAAGGGGTTCCGTCCGTCCTTTACAGGTGCAGCATCGCCTGACAAGGGTGAGGAATATTACAGGCTGTTGAGCAAGGACCTTCGAAACAGGGGATTGAGGGTCGAGGAAGGAATTTTCGGTGCAACGATGGATGTACACCTCGTTAACGAGGGACCCGTAACGATACTTATCGACAGCAAAGGTTCGTTTTAGGGAATCGGCCCTACACATTTCCCCGCTTACTAATACTCATCAGGATCGTCACCGTGCAGCCTGAGCCATTCGTAGACTGCAGTAAAAGTGATGAGGCTGAGCGGGATTGTCGCAAACACACCCACGTAACACGCAACGACCCCGATAACCTGCACCCAGAACTGCCCGAATCCGATCTTAAAAAGATCCCAGTGATACTCGATAATTTTCCGTATCGCCCAGAGCGGTGCAGTCCACAGTGATGATTTCCCATCGATCGCACGGCAGATTGCAAGGGTTGTTCCGAGAATTACCCAGATATACATCGGCAGCAGCACGATAATCAGGAGCACGACGAACCATGTGAATATGAGAAACCCGGCCAGTCCCTCCGACACCATGGAGTCCGGCGCATCGAGCCAGCGTACCGGTATCATCCAGAGCCAGACCAGTCCCGATGTCATACCAATCCCGATCGCAGCCCAGATGAGCACGTAGAGGGAGTGAAAATAATGCATGACCCCTGATGCAATTGCGCGGCCGAATTCCACGCGTCTTTCACGCACCACGTCCAGCCACACCCTGCAGGTCGCGGCGAACACGAATGCAAGCAGGAGGAAATTTACCACCGACGTTACCCATCGGGCTCCATAATCCGACCACAGGGCCAGAGTAAAGCCGACCGGCAGACCGAAGAACAGGCTGACCAGCACACCGAGTCCGATGACACGCCACATCTCGCGTGTCCAGACCTTGTGGGCGTAATCCGCGGCTTTACCGATCGATCCACGAACGATCAGCTTGTCGTAGTCTGCTCCCTTGGACTTGCGCGATGAATATTCCGGATATACCTTTGGCAGCCTTGCCCCGCACATGCCGCAATGCCCGGATTCGTCCGGGCTTACGAACGCACATTCAGAGCATCGGGTTACGGTTTCATCCGCCATACGTGATTTGCCCCGTACAGGCATTGATACCTGTGCACTTGACAGGGTAGATTAACATAAGTATGCGAGTAAGTGGTAGTGTGAAATGAATAGCGACTGGCGAAGCTCAACCTCAGGATTCACCCCTGTCGCCAATCAGTTCTGCCCACGCGAGGTAGCTCCATGGAAGCGTAATAAAACTGCCGACGTAGCAGATGATCGTTCCGATGGAACCGATGAACGAGAGTGCAAGTCCGCAAAGCCACCAGCCGTAGAAATTACGTTTAATTCTCTCCCACGCCCATGTAAACGCTTTGGAGAAAGGAATCCCGTGAGCGATCGCCCACGAGATCTGCGCGCTCATGCTTGTCATGACTGGTCCTGTCACGAGTAAGAACGCGACAATCCAGAACAGGACGAAGCCGAAAAGCGCCGGG
>JAUWTM010000107.1 GCA_030614715.1 Planctomycetota bacterium | reverse complement strand
TGTATGTATCTCATTTTCAAGGTCGGTAATAAGTCCCGCGAGTTTTTCAAGGGCTTCACGTTTTGCGGTCAGGTCCCCGTCGTTTCTTGCCTTCGCCCTGATGCTGTCAGCCTCGTTTTTAGCCCCTGTTACTAGCCGTTCAGCCTCAGCCTGTGCATTTTCAAGTGTCGTTTCGGATTTAATTTTGGCTTCGTGCTCGATCTGCTCGACACGAGTCATCTCATCGATGCGTGTGATCTCGCGACGTATCCTGACCAGCTTTTCCGCCTGGCCCGCAACACGGGTGCCCTTGAGGATAATCGGGATGGGTTCTTCCAGATTGCCGGTGTTATCTTTCTGCTCAGGCAATGAGTTCCTCCTCGCCACCCTTGGCAATAATGATGTCTCCCTGGTCCTCGAGCTGCCTGATTATATTAACTATTCTCTGCTGCGATGATTCCACGTCCCTGAGCCTTACGGGACCCATGAATTCCATCTCTTCCTGGAGCATACTTGCGGCACGCTTCGACATATTTCGGTAGACCTTCTCTGCAACTTCCTCGCTGACACCCTTCAGTGCAAGCGAAAGCTCCTTCGTATCGACTTCCCTGAGCACCTGCTGTACCGAACGGTCGTCGAGGTGAATAACATCCTCGAAAACGAACATCAGGTTCTTGACCTGATCTGCAAGCTCAGGATCACGATCTCCCAGTGCCTCGAGAATTGCCTTCTCAGTCGCGCGATCGACCTTGTTCAGGATATCCACGAGCGCCCCGACACCACCTGCCGTGCTGAATTCCTGTGACAGGATCGCGGAAAGATTTTTCTCCATCACGCGCTCGATCTCACGTATTACCTCGGGGCTTGTGCGGTCAAGCAGCGCGAGGCGTCGGGCGACCTCGGCCTGCTTTTCGGGATCGAGTGCCTGCATCAGCACCGATGCCTGTCCAGGATCAAGGTATGCAATCACCAGTGCGATCGTCTGAGGGTGCTCGCTGATGATGAAGTTGGCTATAGCCTGCGGATCGGTCCTCCTCACGAAATCGAACGGGCTCACCTGCAGGAATGTGGACAGTCTCTGGACTACTTCCTCCGCCCGTGACGAACCCAGTGCCTCTTCAAGAATGGACCTTGCATAGTCAACACCGCCTACCGTGATATATTTCTGGGCTACCCCGATCTCGTGGAAATCACGGTAAATGTCATCGATCATCTGGTTATCGACCTTGCCGAGGTTTGCCAGCTCCATGGTAACCATCTCGACCTCGGAATCGGTCAGATACTTGTAGATTTCAGCAGCCGATTCCTTACCCAGGGCGGCCATGATGATCGCGGTCTTGCGCTTTCCTGATATCTTTGTTTGTACCATTTTAAATCAAGTATACAGCGAACCGGCGCACACCAGCCCGATGCCGCATTACGGACACTATATTAATATCGATTAAATAACAATAAAAGTTTCAATACAACCCCTAATTAAAGATTTAAAATCATGCTGGTTTGTTGCACATCCTTCATCAACCCTAGTAGAATAGCCGACCGTACCCCCTCCTTGAGCATCCTGAGGGCTGGAGGAAACGGAAATAAGCTATCTTCTCGGCTACGACATCGGCTCATCGGCGATAAAAGCCGCCCTGATCGACTCCGATTCAGGAAGGCTTGTCGCATCAGCTGCATCCCCGTCCGATGTTGAGATGGACATCCATGCCCCACAACCGGGCTGGGCGGAACAGCATCCCCACACCTGGTGGAAAAACGTCATTTCCGCGACTCAACAGCTGGTAACACCCGGTTCAATCGATCTGACGAATGTCGACGCGATAGGAATCTCGTACCAGATGCATGGACTTGTCGTTGTCGATAGCAATCTCGACGTACTGAGACCGTCGATTATCTGGTGCGATTCACGGGCGGTCGAGATCGGTGATAGGGCCGCTGAAACGATCGGACGGAAAAAATGCCTTTCAACATTCCTGAACCTGCCCGGAAATTTCACCGCATCGAAACTGGCATGGGTTCGCGAGAACGAGCCCGACATATTCGACAATGTATTCAAAGCGATGCTCCCGGGCGATTACCTCGCGATGCGTCTGACCGGGGACGCACGAACCACGCGATCAGGATTATCCGAGGGAATTTTCTGGGACTATAAAATGGGAAGTCCCGCTGAAGCCATTTATAAAACTCTCGAAATTCCAACTGACATGATTCCCGAGATAGTCCCGACCTTCGGTGTTCAGGGACAGCTCCAGGCTTCGGTTGCAGAAGAGCTCGGGCTAAGGGCAGGCATTCCGGTTTCATACCGGGCGGGAGACCAGCCGAACAACGCACTTTCTCTGAACGTGCTCAATCCCGGTGAGATCGCAGCGACCGCAGGGACGTCGGGAGTGGTGTACGGAGTAACAGACACACCTGTTCACGACCCTGAATCCCGCGTCAACACCTTCATTCACGTAAACGATGAACCTGAAGATCCCCGCTACGGTGTACTTCTCTGCATCAACGGCACCGGCATCCTGAATTCATGGCTCAGAAATGCCATATTCAAAGGGAAATTCAGCTACAACGGAATGAACGAGATCGCATCGTGGGTCTCGGCGGGAAGCGACGGGCTGGTATTCATACCATACGGCAACGGTGCGGAGAGATCGCTTGGTAATCGCGATCCGGGCTCATCGCTGGTTGGATTGAATTTCAACACGCACGGTCTTTCCCACGTACTGCGGTCTGCACAGGAGGGAATTGTCTTCGCGCTGAATTACGGCGTCGAGATAATGCGCGGTATGGGACTGACAATCGACACTGTGAGGGCGGGACACGCGAACATGTTCCTCAGCCCGGTGTTCCGTGAGGCGTTCGCGAACACCCTCCGTGCGAAGGTTGAGCTGTTCGACACCGATGGAGCTCAGGGCGCGGCAAGAGGCGCGGGCATCGGGGCCGGGATTTTCAAAGATAATACCGAAGCTTTCAGGGGACTTGAGAAAATCCAGGAGATTGAGCCCGTGGACGAACTAGTAAAGAAATATCGATCCGCATATGATCGATGGCTGAGCGTGTTACATAATCGACTTGAGACAGGGTGAGTATGATGTCGAAAGGAAAATCTTTTCACAGCTTATGCGCATGGACGTTCCATTCGGGAGCCGGGGGATTTGTACCCGGAAACATACGTCCCGACTGGCAGAAACACCGTCTGGACACGATCGCGAAGATCAGGCTGATACGTGACAGGATCGCTCCCAGGCTTCCCGGTAACGTACAGCTTGGTTTCGAGATGCACTATGACAACGAGTACACCTTCGTTAGCTCGGACGAAGTTGCAGACGCACTGACCAGCTCCGGAATTTACCTCGCAATGACTACTCCCGGAGCTCACGGGCATTTCGGCTACGGTGGAATTGCATCGCTTGATCCTGAGGAGCGAAAAAATGCTGAAAAGTTCGGCGAGGAAGCACTTGAACTCACCTATAAACAGCTCAGGAAGGCATGGCATCCCGATAAGGAGTACTACCCGACCTTCGTCCTCTGGAACGGCTCATGGGGATATGACCTCGCGACTGTCGGTATCAGGCAGATGTACCTGAACCTCAAGGAAAGCGTCGCAAAACTGTGCAGGTTCGAAGAAAAGATAGGCGGTGAGCTTTTCATCGGTATAGAACCCAAGCCAAACGAGGGTCATCCCGCGATGCTACTCCCCACTGTCGCAAGTGCCCTGCTCTTCTGGATGAAGCTCGAGAAGGAGTTCGATATCCCGCTCGACCGGAAGGGAATCAACAAGGAATTCGGCCATTCAGAGATGATCGGCCTTGATCACGTGCTTGATACCGTTGAGGAACTCGACAACAACGCGATGGTACACATGCACGTGAATTCGCAGGGTTATAACGATGGAATCATCTACGGTGGTCCGGGAAAATTCGACATCGATCACGGCGTACGCGTGAACGGTATGAACATCGCGATTGCAGGGCTTCTCAACGAGGCTGGTTACACCCGCTGGAAGGGTCACGACATGCAGCCGCGTCCGTACGATAATGAAGATCAAGCCTGCGACCGTGTCGTCAGATCAATTCTCAGTTGGGAGGCCTGCTCTAAAGCCTCACACGACCTCAACCAATCCCAACTTCTCACCCACCTGGCAAACCGCGAAACCGCAAAAGCCGAGGACATGATGCGCGAAGCCGTCGCATCCGCCCAAAACCATTTCAACGAGCTTTATCAATAATTTGCGTGCCTTATGTAGCATGAGTGTCCCGCGCATGATTACCTGTCTCACGTACGTCTCGTACGTGCACCAACCGTTCTTAGATGGTAAGAATTACCCCCGACATCGCCCGTATATGCTCTGGTGTCGTTCCGCAGCATCCACCGATTATATTCGCTCCAGCCTCGATTAATTCTGGCGTTTTCGCTGCCATTATTTCAGGCGTTTCCTTGTAGACAACTTCCCCACCCACGATTTCCGGTTTACCGGCGTTCGGCTGGGCAATAATCGGAAGATCGGGCTCAATTGCCCTCATTTCCCTGACTATCTCAGTCATCTCGTCAATACCGTTCCCACAGTTCGTGCCGATTATGTCACAGCTCACATCGCGCATTGCATCCACATAATCCGCGATCGTATGACCCATGATCGAATGGAATCCCCCGTATCCGGCACGCTCGAATGTGAACGTACATGCCACCTCCAGCACTGTATTTTCCTTCGCTGCCCTGACAGCGATCGTCGCCTCGTCAATTGCTGACATCGTCTCGATCAGGATACCGTCCGCTCCGCCCTTTTCGAGACCCGTGACCTGCTCTGCAAACGCCTCGTACAGATCATCCGCCGTGACATCACCCATCAGGATTATTTTTCCGGTAGGCCCGACCGAACCAAGCACAATGTGATCGTCGCCTGCCGCTTCTCGCGAGATCTCGGCTGCGGCACGGTTGATTTTCTCTGCACGGTCGGCAAGATCGTAGTGAGCGAGTTTTATGCTGTTCGCACCGAAGCTGTTCGTCAGGATTATGTCCGACCCCGCATCGATGTAGGACCTGGCGATCGCAAGAATTTCGTGACGTCGGATCATGCACCACATTTCGCCGCACTGTCCGCCCTTGAGACCGTGCGCCTGCAACGCCGTTCCCCATGCGCCGTCGGACAGTAGGACTTTCCTCGTTTTAAGTGCCTGGGCGACTTTCCTTTTCATAATGCCCCGTGAGAACCGCTTCAGTAGTGCCCGTGCCTGCGGAAAAGCTCAAGTGAATACTCGTATGTCTCAGGCTTGACTGACCTCGGGATTGAATGGTCGGAATGAAAGACGTACGGAATCCGGTTCGTTCTCACTGCCTCCAGTTTCGGGAGAATTTCGTTCTCTAATTCAGCCCTGTCGTTTGTCTCATATGCGACTATATTTAAGTTCCCCATAAAGGCCATTTTGTTGTCCACGGCAGATGCAAATTCCGCGACATGCTGTCCCGCCTTCGCCTCAAGCACCTGCAGGCAGTCGACCCCCGATTCGAATATCGACTGAAGGTACGGCCTGATCTTCCCGCACGAATGCATGACGAACGGGATGTCGTAACTGTGAACGAAATCGATCAGACGCTTGTGGTACGGGAAGATAAATTCCCTCTGCAATTCAGGCGACATGATCGGTCCGTACGTGTACCCCATGTCCTCGTAGATGAACATCCCGTCCGGTACACCGATTTTATCGAAAAGGTACTCGTAGTGAACGATCAGCATGTTCGTCACGACATCGCAAAAGTCTTTTATCCATGCGGGATTAAGATACATCGACTCCAGCATGACTATATCGCCCATCGATGCCCGCATGATCTCGGTTATCAGAATATTGTTGTAGCAGCACCACTTGTCTGTCGCCATGAACTTATCGAAATCCGCTTTTACCTGCTCAATATCACCGAACCTGCGAATGTCCAGATCGAGTAGGTGTGGTCTGTACTTCTCACGCCAGATGTCGTCGTTCGTGAGTTCGAAACCGATGTGCTCGGGTGGGCCGGACTTGTGTTTCCAGTGACGCAGCTTCGCGCCCCACCCGTTGATGCTGACAATCGTGTCTTCTGTTTCCTCGACAACCTCCCACTGGTCGAGAATCGCAGCTGTCTGGTTGAAACAGCCGGTAATCGGACGGATATCGAAATTATAGTAATCGACAAGATCGACACCCTTCGGAAATCCCTCCGATTCCCATGCCCCCTGCGTGTCCTCCCACCAGTGCTCGAACAGCCCCATACGTTCGGGACATTCCTTATCCCTCACGATGGCATTTATAATCTCCCTTGAGTTCAAAAAGTACTCCCCAATACATCAGACTGTGCTATTGAGAAAATTGACCGCTCCCTGCGGGTCGGGATAGTAGGCATCTGCGCCGATCTTCTCAGCATACGATTCGTTGATCGGTGCTCCGCCGATAATTACCTTTGTGTCGGGATATTTCTCCTTGATCGACTTAACGATATTCTCCATGTTGGGCATCGTGGTTGTCAGGAGCGCGCTCAGGCCCACCGCCGCTCCGGGATTCTGATCGAGTGCACCGATGAATTTCTCAGTTGATACATCGACACCGAGGTCGATGACCTCCCATCCCCCACCTTTAACGACCATACCCACGAGGTTTTTACCGATGTCGTGAAGGTCACCCTGCACAGTCCCGATGATAAATACGCCTCGAGTCTTCACCTCGCCGGACTCGAAAAACGGCTTCAGGTGCTCCATCGATGCGTTCATCGCTTTCGCGCTCATGAGCAGATCAGGAATGTAAACCTCACCTTTGGCAAATTTCTCACCGACAACCTGCATGCCGGGGACAAGCGCATCTGAGAGAATTTTACCGGGAGCAATTTCCTGTTCGATTGCCTGTTTTGTCAGCTCATCAGCCCCCGGTTGACCCTTCATGTCGGGCGGGTATGGCGATTCGAGGTTAATTTTTCCTCTCTCGATACACAGTGCTATCTGCGTAAGAATTTCTTCCATTGTCAAAACCTCTGATAAAAGTTAAGCAATAATCTTCTTTTTTCTGTATCTTCTTCTCGACAGATTTGCTTAATAAGAAAACAATACAAAATTTTTTATTGAAAAAAAAGAAGCCTGTGCCGCCCTTAAGCGCACGACTATCTCGAAAATTCTCACGATCCTCGGGCGCTTAAGGGTGTCTCATATTATGCACACTCTCTCAATCAACTCCCAATACCCTATGCCGCCCTTAAGCGTACTATTATCTCCAAAATTCTCACGACCCTCGGGCGCTTAAGGGTGTCTCACATTATGCACACTTTCCTGTGACATCCCCATCCATCGGTTCCATCCATTCATCGTACACAGCTTCGATATTCTCATACGGATCGTGCTTACCCCACTCACACTGTGCAATCACACCACCTTGCCCCCGATCCAACGCAAGCCTGACTCGTCTCACGGCATTCCTGATCTCATCGATCGTACCGAACGGCAGGAGATGCTGACGGTCGATCTCGCCCCAGAATGTTACCCGACCGCGATACTTCTCGCCAATACCCTCGATGTCCATGCAGAACAGCTGTGAATTGACAGCATGGACGCCAATCTCGATCAGGTCCTCGTAGATCGGCTCGATGTACCCGTCGGAATGGAAAAATATGTACTTGCCGGCCTCGCGAAGCACATCGCAGTAGTTCCTGTAAAGCGGCTTGAACACTTCTCGCCACATGTCTGGGGAGATAAGTAGTGAGTTCTGCGCGCCCCAGTCGTCCATGAAGGATACACCATCTACATCTGTCTCAGCCCACATACATATATCCCGCATCTCGAAATCATGGACCATCTCGATTAGCTGACGGAGCTCCTTCGTACCGCATGCAAGGTCGATGAAAACATTCTCGCTGCCGCGAAGGAACTGGAGTCTCTCGAACAACCGTGCCTGGCTGCCGGCAAGGACGAATTTATCGGTGTCCGCACAGCTTTTATTGACCACGCTGAAGTCAGCATTGTCGAGAACCTCGTACGGTGGTCTGTAACTTCCCAGATTCGACCAGCCCTGTAATGGAAATCCCTTCACCTCACCGACCACACCCTCCTCCGCGACGTGCCAGACGCTTCCCCATGAATCAGTGTATTGACCAATCCTGTACGCTTCACCCTTGTCGCGGTCACCGTGACCATATCGTGCTTTGGGAGCTGCAAAGTCCGTTGGAAATTTCGCCAGTAGACGCTCCAGTTCATCTCCGCGGTTCATGGAAAGCCCGGGAAGGGTCCAGAGGTCGCGCGGGGCACGCTCAACAGGCTCGTGGTTGAGGGTTTTTATGACAAGGTCGCGGGATGACATTTCAGGATGTGTTTAAAGCTGGTTGCGGATAGCATCCGCGACGTGTTCTGCCGTGAACCCGAATTTCTCAGTCAGTACATTGGCGGGAGCGGAAGCACCGAAATGGTCGATCCCGATGATTTTTCCTTCGGCACCAACCCACTTTTCCCAACCCATTGTCGAGCCTGCCTCGACCGCGACCCGTGCCTGCAGCCATGACGGGATAACAGCCTCACGGTATCCGTCATCCTGATCCATGAACGCTTCCTGGCATGGCATCGACACTACGCGGGTCGGGATATTGTCGGCAACCAGCAGCTTTTGTGCTTCGAGTGCGAGATGGACCTCGGAGCCGGTCGCGATAATTAAGGCATGCGGCGGCCACTTGTGGGCTTCCGAGAGGACGTAAGCACCGTACTGGAGTTCCGCTGCAGGCTTGAGTTCTGTTCTGTCGATCACAGGCAGACCCTGCCTGGACATGACGAGTACGACCGGGCGTTCCTTCTGATGCATGGCCCATTTCCACGCCTCGACCGCCTCTCCTGCGTCCGACGGCCTGACAACAGCCAGGTTCGGGATCAGCCGGAGAGAATTCAGCTGTTCGATCGGCTGGTGAGTCGGACCGTCCTCGCCGACATTGTATGAATCATGCGTAAAAGCGAAGACAACAGGCAGATTATTCATCGCAGCAAGCCTGATCGACGGTCTCATGTAGTCCGAGAAGACGAAGAACGTTGACGTGAACGGCCTGCATCCACCATGATACGCAATACCGTTCGCGATGGCTGCCATTGCGTGTTCACGGACTCCGCAGTGGATGTTCCGACCCTCCCCGGTCTGGCCGTCGAACGAACCACCTTCCTTCACGGCGATTTTCGTTGAAACCGACAGATCCGCGTCTCCACCCATCAGCCACGGGACCTTCGCAGCGATTGCATTCATCGCAGCACTGCCGGCAACACGTGTTGCGGGTTTTTCGTCCGGTTTCCATGACGGCATGCCCCCGTCCCAGCCTTCAGGAAGATCACCGGACATCGAGAGCCGCCATTCCTCAGCAAGTTCAGGGAATTCAGCTTTCCAGGCATCAAACCGTCCAAGGCAATCGGTCTGACTGTCCTGACCCTGCTCCTTCACCTTCCGGAAATGTGCCAGTGCGTCACCGGGGATGACAAAAATCTCCTCCGGCCATTTCCAACCCAGGTTCTTCTTCGAAAGCAATACCTCTTCCTCACCAAGTGGAGAACCATGCGATGCACTGCTCCCCTGCTTGTTCGGGGAGCCGTAACCGATCGTCGTTTTTACTTCGATAAATGTCGGACGCGATGTATCTGCTTTGGCCTCTTCGATTGCCTTATCTATTGCCGCAAGGTCTGTATCGCCGTCCTCTACTCTTATCGTCTGCCACCCGTACGCCTCATATCGCATCAGCACATCCTCGGTTGAGAAGGACATCGATGCAGGACCGTCAAGAGAGATATCGTTTGAATCATACAGAAAAATCAGTTTGCCGAGCTTGAGATGCCCCGCAATTGCCGACACCTCGGCGCTGATGCCTTCCATCAGGTCGCCATCGGAGACGAGTGCATACGTGTAATGATCGACAATTTCGTGTCCCGGACGGTTGTACCTGTTCGCAAGCCATCTTTCCGCAATTGCCATGCCCACCGCATTCGCAGAACCCTGTCCAAGCGGACCCGTGGTCGCCTCGACACCTTCGGTCATGAAACTTTCCGGATGTCCCGGGGTTTTACTCTCCCACTGCCGGAATTTTTTAATATCTTCCAGCGTCAGGTTGTAACCGGTCAGGTGAAGAAGCGAGTAAAGCAACGCCGATCCATGTCCCGGTGACAAAACAAAACGGTCGCGGTTTGGCCACTTCGGGTCTGCCGGATTATGTTTCAGGTGACGGGTCCAGAGCACGTACGCCATTGGTGCTGCACCCATAGGAAGTCCCGGATGTCCGGAGTTGGCCTTCTGGATCATGTCCATGGACATTGTGCGGATCGTGTTGACACATAGATTATCGATGGTATCGAATGAACCGGTCATTATTGATGATCCTTTGCGTGTTGTGGAAGCCTGATGTGCCATTGGAATGTGTTATCGTATTCTTTTTTTGCACGAATTAAAAGGGGATTAATGAATTGAAAATCCCTCACCCCCGCTACCTGTTAAAATTACACGTAATATTTACTTGCCAATTACGTCGTCACATGGTAACCTACTTCATTGCCCGATCGGGGCTATTTCTTTGCGTGCCCATTTTGATTGGGATGTGATAATTGATGAAACGTACATGGCAGCCGAAAAAGAGGAAACGAGCCCGTAAGCACGGATTCCGTCACAGGATGAGCTCACCCGGTGGTCGACAGATCATCAGGAAGCGTCGGGCAAAGGGCAGAACGAAGCTTGCAGTACAGGTCCCGACCAAGTGAACGCCGGATATATTACCGCCGGCGATTCCCCGTGTCACATGCACGGGTTTTTTAATGTCAATCGGACTGTGCTGGATGGTATCATTGAAGGGACATGCCTGCAGCGACCACTGGAAATCGCCTTCCGCCAAGGCTTACCAGAGCGAGTGATTTTCGCCGGATTATTCGAAACGGCAGGCGCTGCCAGCATGCTTTTCTCCAGCTCTACGTCCTTCCATGCAACTCACGCAACCGTCATACATCCAGTAAGGGAAATGCAGGTTTTATAGTGCCCGACAGGGCCGTTCACGGCGCTGTTAAACGTAACAGGGTCCGACGTATGATGAAGGAAGTTTTCAGGCACTGGTGGAAGTACGTGTTACCGGGCCATGACATAATACTGAGGGCGAGAAGCATACCAGAAAATGACCATGCATCTTTCACGGAAGCTGTTATAATTATGCTGTTGATGACTGCCGGTCTCCTGACCCGGGAGGGTCTGGAGAGGTCCGGGGAGAGACTGAGAGAGCTTCCCGAAATGTAAAAACAGACCTTGACGGAGGATGAATTGAACCTATTTTTTGGCAAACTGGCTTCCTGGCTTGTAAGAGGGTACCAGTTGGTCATCAGTCCCCTCATGCCCCCGTCATGTCGTTTCTACCCTACCTGCAGCGAGTACGGAAGGGTGTCCCTGATCCGTCACGGTTTCTTCAAGGGCCTTTGGCTCACCGCGACGCGTATTCTCCGCTGCAACCCGTGGAATCCCGGTGGATGGGACCCGGTGCCGCACCTTCCGGGTGAACCTGAGGACCCTCCGGCGTTCTACTGGCACCGAAAACCCAAAACCGCCGCTGAAAATGACCCTGAAATGAGTATTAAGTGAATTTTATAGAATTTCATAGACAGTTAATGACATCTGGGTTATTATTACAACGTTGGCGAGGAGGCCAACTGGGCACAGGATTTCAGAGCATGTGTGCCAGACTGCATTCAGGCGGCAGTCAATTGTCGTGTACGCGGCCGCACACCGCGAATTTCAAAACTAACAGGCGACTGGAGGTTCATCAAGGTCTCTCATGATGGATGGCATTATTAATGTATTAATCTGGGTCATGTCCATGACCCACCACGTGACCAACACGTGGGCTCTCGACATTATCCTCCTGACAATTCTCGTCAGGGTCGTCCTCTTTCCCCTGAACCGGAAGATGAGCAAGAGCATGAAGCTCATGCAGAAGGTCCAGCCGGAGATGAAGGCGCTCCAGGAGAAGTACAAGGAGAAACCTGATCAGCTCCAGAAGGAGACCATGGAACTGTACCGGAAGTACAAGATCAATCCATTGGACTCCTGCTGGCCGATGGCACTGCAGATGCCGGTGTTCTTCGCACTGTTCAGGATTTTGAGGGACCCTCTTATCTATCTCAGGCTGCCGGGCTTCGAGAACGCAACTCTTCTCGGACTCAGTCTCACCATCCCCCCGCAAATGTCACATCCTTACCCCGAGATTGCGTTGAAAGCGGGCGTTTACGACCTGTACAGCCTGATTCCAATCCAGTTTTTCGCCGACCGCTTCCTCTACACTCACTCCCTGATTCTGCTCTTAGTCTACATCGCGACGACAATCATCCAGTCGAAGCAGATGCAGGCACAATCGCAGGCTGCTACATCGGGCCAGCCAAACACGATGGCCCTGATGATGCCGATGTTTATCTTCTTCGGACTGTTATTCCCCACAGGACTGCTCGCATACTTTATCACGTCGAACGTTCTTCAGATGACGCAGTACTGGGGAATCCAGAGGGAGATTGCACTCGAGGAGAGTCTGGAAGAGGGAGCAATCCCGAAGGAACCTGGGACATCCTGGCTATCCAACAAGATGGCGCTCTTTTCTCAGAAGGGAGAGGATACCCAGACGCCTAACAAGGGCAAGCCTTCAGAGGGACGCAAAAAAAAGAAGAAGTAGCCTGTCTGCAGCCGCACGACCTTCGGACAGGGTATGTAAAGGATGGTGGGCATTATGCTTTACGTCGATGAAGTCGCTTCGTCAGAAGAGGAAGCGATTGAGACTGCTTTACGGAAGCTTCGTCTGGACAGGAAAGACATTACAGTTCGAAGCGTTGAAGAAGTTGACAACGGGGTCAAGGTTAGGATCGAAGCGGTACGGAGCCGTGGTCAGGAGGCTACCGATCTACTGACGGACCTTCTTCGCAGGATCGGTATTAAGTCGGAACTGTTCTACATCGAATCCCTTGACAAGGTCCTTATCAACGTCAAAGGGGTACACCTCGGCCTGATTATCGGTAAAAGTGGAAGTACACTTGAGGCTCTGGAAGCCCTGCTTTGTGCCATGCATAATCGATCTTATACGTGGTACAAACCCATCGTTATCAATCCCGGGGGGTACAGGGAGAACAAGCACAAGGCGCTTAAAACCCTTGTTAAACGAGCTGTCGAAGCTGCCGGGAACGGTGAAAAGGTCTCACTGCCGATTATGAGGCAGCGTGACAGGAAACAGGTTCACCAGATTATCAAGGAGTTCCCGGGCTTCAAATCACGGTCGTTTGGCGACGACAACGACCGTCGGGTTTTCATTTACCAGGCCGCTGAGGACGAGATTGGACCAGCCGATGGCCTTACCGAGGTGGAATACCTGCCGACCGAGGATCCGGATCAGACCGTGTACAACGATAACACTCACACGGCGATTTCCTGATCCAAGCGGGATTGTAACCTGGCCTGACTGTAATCGATTTCCATATCATTCCGGGTATGGAGCGATTTCCACTACATGCATTGGAGGAGCAGCATGCTCGACGTTCGTGTGAAGCGTTTCATTATCCTGTTTATCCTCTTAATACCACTCCTGGCTGTTTCAGCCTGCAGTAACTCTGCAATGGGACCGACCTTGACCCCTCAACGGGCAGTAGGACATTTCCTCTCTGATGCCGGAAAGGGCGACTTTGAAGCCGCTGCACAATGGGTGTCAGACGGCTCGGATCATCTCATACCGACATGGACGGCCACACTTTTCATGCCTGAACACTCAGATCCGATAACTCCAACGGAAGCAAACAAAATCGACAGGTTTATAACCAGTCTGTACAGGATTACTGTATTGGACCAGACGGACACTGAGGTTACAGTCAGTGTAGTGTTCACCGCAACAGATGCGCTCGTGGCATTCCCATCGGTCGCCGATGACCCCAGGGTACCGACAAGCGCGGCTTATACGGCGATCCTGACAAGGACGGCCGTTGTTGAGGATGAAGAAACCGAGTATGGAGATTGGCTTGTGTCTGATTTCCGAACCGGATCAGTGTAGATTCCTATCTTTCAGACCTGCCCGATGACTGTATTTCGTGCTTGAATCTTTCAGCCTCGGTCCTGAGCCATCTGGGTGGGAACTGGCTCAATGCCTGGTTAACCTCGCGAATTGCCCCATCCTCGTCATTAACCATGTAAAGCGCCCTCGATAGCTCGTAATGAGCCCAATATGTCCGCGTATGGTTCCTGACCGCGATAGCGTGCTCCAGTATTGGAATTGCGCGGCGGACCATATCGATATTTTCCGGCATCTGGTCCCTGTATATAATGCCCTGGTATACCAGTGCGGTATAGTCCGTAGGTTGTAGATCTACCGCGTTATCTATCGCTGCACGGGCCTGTGTTTTCCTTCCGCGACCCCATTCGGCACGGGCAAGCTCCACCCACATCTGCCATAGACCGCTATCGTTATCATGGTCATTGATCCACTCACGGCTGAAGGTATAGGCTTCGACGTAAACGCCATCGTCATCGAGCTGCTCTGCAAGATCGTTCATGGTCCTGGCGAAAGATCGGGCAAATTTCACAGAGTCAGGTATAGCGGTCGCCGCGGATTCATACGCGTCCGCAGCACCTCCGGTGTTCCCTGTCAGCTCAAGAACGCGTCCGTAACTCCAGTAAAAATACCCGCTCCTGATATCCGCGGGAATTACGAAACCGATAATCGCCAGGATTACGATTGCGATCACCATGTTTTTTAGAATTCTCATCGCTGATTCCTCCGCTTGTCCCGTGACGTGTAATTGAAACAGCTACGATGGTAAAGCATAAATTACTGCGAAACCTATCTGGGTGGCCATCATCAGCATGTACATGTGCTTCCATGAAGGATGGTTACCTTCCAGTGCCAGTGAATCGGGGTCACGCACGATCAGCCATGCTGTATATATTCCCCAGAGCACCAGTACAGCCAGCCACATCGATTCCGGCCTCAGGTTATCCGGACCGGCAAGCCATGTGAGAACAGGAATTACCAGGTATGGTATCACCAGGAACGGTGCGATCATCCATGCCGCCTTTTTAAACCCGTAGACTACAACAACCGTGAACGCTCCACCTTCCCTGTCACCCTTCACATCAGCGAAATCCTTCGTGCTCGCTGCACCCACCACAAACAGGAAGATTATAACGCCAATCAGCCACGGTGTGGGATCGGCCCAGGCTTCCGGACGGACCGCTACCCATCCTCCGACGATCATCAGGAATCCGCGCGGCACTGCCATTGCAATATTCGCAAGGATACCGTTGTTTTTAAACCTGATCGGCGGTGCGGAATATCCCCACGTGAATATAGCACTGATCACGACCACTACCAGGAACGCCCTGCTGACCAGTAACCCGAGGATTATGCATATCGCGTACAGTACCCATGCGAAATTCATGGCCTGCGGTACGGTCAGCCTGCCCGATGGGATTGGCCTGTCTGCCTTGTTGATCCGGTCGATCTCAAGATCGTAGTACTGGTTAATGGCATTCGATGCGGCGTTCAGAAGAGCACCGGTGATCCCTGCAAGTATGCCCTTCCAGAAAAGCGAATAATCACCAATATCTCCCAGGGCTATAAGCGTGCCCGAAAGAATACCGAAAAATGGCGCCAGCATCGTAAATGGCCGCGCCAGGTCGATGTAATCTTTCAATGACGGT
>JAUWTM010000214.1 GCA_030614715.1 Planctomycetota bacterium | reverse complement strand
GTGCTGGCGGAGGGCAAATTGATCAAGGCTTTGGAATAACAACGCTATCGGACGACTCCACGGTAGTGACAGGATATTTCGAAAGTCTAGCGACATTCGGGGAAGGTGAACCAAACGAGACTTTATTGATATCAGGTGGATATCAGAATGCTTTTATTGCCAGGTACAATCCTGATGGCACTTTCGCATGGGTGAAACGATCGGGTGGAACGGGTGGGCAGCTTGGCAGTGGTATCACAACGCTTTTGGACGACTCGACAGTTGTGACAGGATGGTTCATGGGTACAGCGACATTCGGGGAGGGTGAAGCAAACGAGACTGTCCTGGTATCGGATGGACTTGGTGATATCTTCGTGGCCCGTTACAATCCAGATGGTATCCTTGCATGGGCGAAACGTGCAGGCGGATCACAATGGGATGAGTGCAATGGAATCACAACGCTTTCTGACGACTCCACTGTTGTGACAGGATATTACATTGGTCCTGCGACATTCGGGAAGGGTGAAGCGAACGAGACTGTTCTGATATCGGCAGGAATTTCTGATATCTTCGTGGCACGGTACAATCCCGACGGCACTCTCGCATGGGCGAAACAGGCAGGGGGTACAACCTGGGACATTGGCTTTGGAATCACAACGCTTTCGGACGACTCAACAGTTGTGACAGGATATTTCGAGAATTCAACGACATTCGGGAAGGGTGAAGCAAACGAGGCTCTACTTGTGTCGGATGGACATGAGGACATCTTCGTGGCCCGGTACAATCCTGACGGCACTCTCGCATGGGCGAAACGCTCTGGTGGAAACTGGGATGATTTCGGATATGGAATCACAACACTTTCAGACGATTCGACAGTTGTGACTGGACAGTACTGGGTTTCAGCGACATTCGGAGAGGGAGAAGCAAACGAGACTATTCTGCTTCCGTTTGGAGAATACCAGGAGATCTTTGTAGCCCGGTACAATCCCGACGGCACTCTCGCATGGGCGAAACGTTCTGGTGGAATCTGGATTGATTGCGGTAATGCAATCACTACGCTTTCCGACGACTCGACCGGTGTGACAGGATATTTCCGGGGTTCAGCGACATTCGGAGAGAACGGAATAAACGTGACAGTCCTGTTAGCAGCTGATGGGAGTGATATCTTCGTAGCCCGTTTTGCGCCTTAACGACGCGGAACTTAACCCGGGAAAGGGATTCCCGGGCTACGAAATTTATTAAACATGTAAAAAACCGACCCGGGTTGGGTCGGTCATTATTTTTTATTTATTTAATTGTTCTTTTTAATTCCTCATGTCCACGAACTCAGTGTTCAGATCCTGCTCGGCACCCGATGCCAGGACCAGGATTAAGCCGTCGCGATGGCCATCGGGCGATCCGTAGATGTATCCGCCCATCGGACCGCTGTCGTACGGGAAGTACGGTCCCGTATTCGCGTCACCACCGCCTGAGACCTCCGGCAACCCACAGCCACCGCCACCTGTCCACGGCGGCCATCCGACCCGAATCTGCGCGTAGCCGAATCCCATGTCAGGCGGTTTCGGCCATGGTGCAGGCATCTGGTAGAGCACCTCGTCACCATTCTCAAGCCTGTCGTGAAGCCTGAAAACGTCAAGCCCCTGCTGGTTCTGCGACCCGTAACCGCAAAGGAGGTAACGGTTCGTATGAGGCGGCAGGAAGTAACCGGGGTCGTAATGCGTATATCCCTGGCGCTCGACAATATGAGTTCCGAGACCCCTGTAGGCAAAATTCCCTGCCCAGAAGGTGAAAACGGTCTTCATGATATCTTCATCATCTTCGGTCTCGACCCATACACGTCGTCCGCCGAACATGTAATGCAGGCCCTGGAATTCGCTGGCTTCACCGCTGTGCTCGCTGTCGTTCATCTCGGGAAAACCGAGTACTGCCTGCTGGCCCGGAGGGAGGGTCCGGCGGGTCTCGACCTCGCTGGTCCATGCCGGCGGCAGACCGCCTTCGCGGTGCTCGAAGAAGTAGAAATCCTCCATACCGTTACCCATTACGTTACCCTTGTAGCCGAATCTCGGGTCTCCGTCGCCCTGCCGCGGACTCGACGAAAGGGTCGTAGACGTAATGATGACCAGGCCGTCACCCACGAATGGATTTTCCGGGAATGAGTTAATGTAGGCGTAACAGACCATGGGATCGCGAACGTAGCCGTTCGGCTGATCGAGAGGGTCGTTAACCGAATGCCAGTGGCTCCATCCATCGATATCACCGCCGATCAGGTAGTCAGGATACTCGTTGTTGTCGGTCATGTACCTTTCGAGGGCAATCTGTATCGTGTGGAGGTTCGCCTTGACCTCGGCTTCCTTTGCCTTGTCCTTCGCCTTGATGTAATTCGGCAGTGCAATGGCCGCAAGGATACCGATAATAGTAATTACAACGAGGAGTTCGATGAGGGTAAAGCCCCTTGAACCAGTACTTCGCATAGTGACCCTCCTTAAGTTCCAGCGAGGTTAGTCGCTGTCCGATTAGCGGGACAGCACGGTAACATCCTTTACATATATAGTGTCCGTCACCAGCTGTCCACGCTGATTGATAATTCTTTATTTCATCCGGAATCCTCTCCGCTGTCACCCTCTTCCTCTGGCGGAGGATTCAATCCACGCATCATTACAACAGTTACCGTGCACCTGCCCTCACCGGTGATTCCCTGGACGGTGATGTCCTTGGTCCACAGGGCATCTGGAGATTTGTAATTGAAGTTTATCGCTGTTACGCCAGACGGCATGTCCATTGTGCTTTCCCCGGTACCCGATTCGAGGTGATCGCGATACCAGTCCGCGACGGTCTCCAGCTCAGTTTCGGCATTTAATGCCAGCCTGTAGATCTCCACGTCACCGGGATGAAGCTGGTGAGTGGAGTTCCCGGAGTCCAGCTCTGATTCCGGGAATACAAATGGTCCGTACAATGTAATAGCAGGCAGATCTTCAGGATTCACGTTTTCCCGGTTGACCATCGCCCTGAAGGCTTCAGCCATGGGATCATCCTCCGGCAGTACCTCTGGTTCCTCGACAACAGGCTCCTCAACCTCGGGATCGCTGCCATTTGCCGAAGGATCGTCGGAGGGTCCCGGGCAGGCGGACAGTCCGACCGTTACAAGTACCGTGAGGATAAGCACTGAGAGTGCATAAACGATTCTACGATAGCTCATCTAAATGCTCCGTTTGTTTGAAAGCTGGGACGGGTACTGCCCCGCAGGTGATAACCATGTATAACCCCTCTAATATACCCTATTACCGGTCAGAATATTAAATTTTTTACAATTTATTTGAGCTTGATAAAGGTCTGTGGCATCTTATTGGCATGCCAGGTCAGCGATTTTCATTTTGCGGGAGGTTTGAATGATACCCCTGGGCCCGGGAAAATCCGGAGCATCGGGATACCAGGGTCACGTGGACTACCGCCCGTCCAGATGCCGCTGCGGTGCTGCGGTCCAGCCGCACGAGCTTGTATGCCACAACTGCGGTCGGCAACAGAATCTCCTGTTGCTCGGACTCGACCGCCTTTACGAGGATGACCTGCCGGGAGCGATCGCCTGGCATGAGGGTAAGGTCCGAGAGAATCCTGACGATCACTCGCGCATCCATCAACTGGCCGGGGTAAAGCTGTTAAACGGTGAGTACGACGCCGCCCGGGAACTTTACAGGAGAGCTATCTCGCTGAATCCGGACATTCCCGAAGCGCATTTAAATCTCGGGGTTATACAGGCTGTGCTTGGCGATGATGATGAAGCAGTTAAGGAATTCAAGGAGTTCATCAAGCTGGACCTTCACTCCCCGAGAGTCGAACGGGTGCTCAGGGCTGTCTGCGCGATAAAAAATATCCCCTACGAGGACGCTCTTTACGAGACCGGTGTCCGCCCGGCTGTCGTAGGGCGGAAGGCAAAATTGCAATCAACCGCCCGGAGAAAAATCGGGACCGATATGTCCGGCGGCACTTTATACAGCCCGGTAACATCCGTTGAAGCCAAACCGAGGACATGGGGGGCAATCGATACGTTCCTGTTATTGATCGCATGCTGTGCGATCCTCGCATGGTTCTTTCTACCCCTGCAAACGAAGGATCTCATAAATAAAACCATCGCCAGCCTCCAGAACCGTTACACGTTCACTGTCACAAGCGATCACGTCGTGGCAATGCCCGAGAATGAGGAAGAGGAGTCCGAGGAAGACGAGGGACCTGCAATTATCAATGCTGATACTGAATCCCGGAGTTACCTTCCGCTGGCAACCGACAACAGGTGGGAGTACATGAGCTACGACTCCCGCAATCCCCTGGGAACCGGCAACCGTGAGAACGAGAGCATTGTTGAGGTGCGCGTGCTGGGGATGGAGTCTATCGCGCAGAACATCTGGCGCGTAAGGAACGGGTCGAACACGTTCTACTACGTCGAAAAAAACACAGGACTATACAGCATTATTAATCCCGACCATCCATGGTCAACCCAGATCATCCAGGTTCCATACCCACCGGATGACGGTGTCACAAGGACGGACCTCGATCAGACAGTTACCGTCATCGGAACGGAGATCGTAGAGACCTCCCTCGGACTGATCGAATGCGTAAAGCTTAAATATACACTGCCCGAGCCGTCCGGCACGACATGGTACGCGTGGTACGGGCGGGGCATCGGGCTTGTCAAGTACATCGGCGGCGGCAGGGACGGTACATACCACGTCCGGGTCCTTCGATCGTTCGAACTCCAATAAAAAAACAGGTCTGTCATGACCTGTTCATGGTCTTCCTGAAAACAAGAAGTACTGTTAATCAGTTCGGTCTCGCAAACCGTCAATTAACGTAAATTCCGTCTACGTCTTTTCTTAACACCGGGCACCTGTAATTCAGACTTTGTGTTCTTCCACCATCCCGCCAGTTTATCAACGGTTGATGGCCGGGGTTTGACAGGTCGGTCCAGTACCGCGACAGGGCTCCCGGGATCCTCCACCTGCTTATGATACTCAGGCTCCTGATTCAGGAACTCGACTGGATCGATTTCACGGTATCCTTCCGGCTCTGTTGGTTTCCGCTCTTTAGTTACAACCGGTTCCCATGGTGCAGGAGGACTCCAGTCATCCGTAACGTTGCCGATTTGCCTTCGTACTGTCGGGATTTTATTACCTGAATCAGAGACTTCGCAGGCAGGTATACTTGATGCGGTAACCGGAGCGTTTTCCCCTGTGCGCCAGGAGTCGTACTGTTGTGAAGTTTGTATCTGAGCGTG
>JAUWTM010000127.1 GCA_030614715.1 Planctomycetota bacterium | reverse complement strand
GACGCATTGCCATGCGCCGCTACGGGAGGGAAAAAAAGAAGGAAAAAAGCGTCCGGGGGGACGCTTTGGGAGAAGTCTGTATTATTGGGTGAGATCTGTATCATTAAGAGAAGTCTGTATTAATGGCAGAAGTCTGTATTATTGGGAGAAATCTGTATTGTGGTTAAATAATTTAGTTTATAGTGGCGTAATTGTCGTTGGCTTCGTTGTCTGTGAGACGGATGAGGCCTGAGCCGTTGCGCTGGATCTGGTAAATCTCGTTGTTGCCGTCGCGGTTGGATGTGAACACGATAACCATGCCGTCGGAGGATATCATCGGGTTAGCGTCCCAGGCAGAATTGAAGGTAAGCTGGGTTCGGACCATCGACGTGAGATCGATGACCCAGATGTCGGAGTTACCTTCTCTTGTCATAAGGATTTCATCTTCACCGACGCCCTCGCCTTCCTCCTCGTCCTCATCTTCCTCCTCTTCTTCGACCAACTCAGCTTCCTCCGCCATCCACGGGTACTTGGATGCATCGGCAAGCCAGACCCCGTCGAGTCTTGAAATCTCTTCTGATTCGACGTCCTCGACGTCCTCAACGTCCTCGACATCCTCAACGTCCTCGACGTCTTCCGGCTCTTCAACATCCATCACGGATGCGTAGACCATGTAGCGACCGTCAGCGGATACACCCGGGTGCTCCTCCCAGCTGATAGCTTCCGCGGTGATCCTCTCAACGTCGCCACCACCTTCGCCGGGTGTTCGGAAGATGTGGGAGTTGTTGCCGGTCCGCCCGGTCCAGTAGATATAATCCTCGTCACCGGCCAGGGCAGGAAGCTCGTCAGGCTTCAGGTTTTCGGTGATCCTGTGCTGGAGATCGTTATCGTCAAGGGAGAGGGTAATGATCTCAAGGTTGCCCTGTCGCATCGTAGTAAAGGCTGCGAAGGTCCCGTTGCGACTGATCACAGGTTCGAGTTCATCGTAGATCTCATTGGTGGTGAGCCTGTGCTCGTCGCCATTCTCAAGATAAAAGACATTCCAGAAGTGACCCCAGAGCGTTTCCTCCACCCTGGTGTAGAACAGCATCGAACCGTCCGATGTAACACTGGGATGCCTGCAGCCCTCGGGAGTCACCGCAGTCGCGGTGGTGCCGTCAAGCCTGAAGATCCTGTAATCCCCGTCGCGGTCGGATTCGAAAAAGATTGAGTAAGTGTCTGATTTGGCAGGGACGGAACCTGCAAGGATGGAAATTGCGATGGCTGTCACTAATAGCCAGAGGAGACGCGGGTACGAGCGCATAGTTTTTTACCCCACAATGTGGATTGACTTTACAGTGACTGGTAAAATATCATAATGTTGATAAAAGCGTCAAGTTGTAACGCCTTTATTATCAGGTTTGAGTTCCCATAGAAGGCGTAATCGCATCAAGGGATTTCCCCCGGGGGCACATTTGGAAGAATCCGACACGTCCGAAGTCGAGTCTCCGCCGGTACAAGGCTTCCGGGTCCTTCTGCCTGCCTTGCTGGCAGGAACAGCCGCCCTCATTCTGTTCTACCTGTCCAGCGCACCGACAATAACATGGATTCATGACTCCCAGGACTCCGGGGAGCTTGCCGCATGCGCGTTCACCGGTGGAATCCCGCATCCGACGGGATATCCGCTCTACATGATGCTGGGCTGGCTTGCGACACATGTTATGAGCTGGCTCGAGCCTGGACGCGCGATGGTTATGCTGTCGGTACTGAGCGGAGCACTGGCAGCAGGCATTATCGCACGTACTTCGTCACTGGCAATACGTCTGGTCTGGCGAAAGAATGAGGTAAGTCCGGCAATGGCAGGATGGTGCGGGGCAGCGGCGGGGGCTTACGCTGCAATTAATCCTCTTATCTGGTCCCAGTCGGTGGTTTGCGAGGTGTACTCCCTCGCGATACTGCTCCAGGCCCTCGTCTGGTACTTCCTCGTTATGCACCTGGAATGTTGTGAGAGAGAGGATACGGCCGGGAGTCAGGGAAAGCTGTACTGTCTCTGGTTCTCGATCGGCCTTGTGATTGCGCATCATCTGGCCGGAGCTGGGATACTTCTTCCGGTCATAATAATATTGCTGATGTGTCGAAACGGGCAGCCAATAAAAAATCTGTTGAAGGCAGTACTGGCGGTAATACCCGGTCTGCTCATGTACCTTTATATCCCTGTCAGAAGCGTTGCCAATCCGGTTCTGGACTGGGGGAATCCGGAAAACATTCGGAATTTTCTGCAACATGTATCAGGACATCAGTACCAGGACCTGATTTTCGGGGTTACATGGGTGGAATTTATACGCCGCGTGGACACGTTCAGGGCAGGTGACTACTGGGGCATTCTGGCAATGATCCTGTTTTTCACAGGATTATTTGCATTCCTGATTAGACCGAAACGCTGCCCGGCGAGAGCGCTTCCGATCGGTATAGCGGTCTACATGGTCTGGGTGTTTATGTTTGCCAGCGCATACCTGGTGACAGATTTCGAAATTTTCTATTATCCACTCGCTGTCATGGTCGCCGTAGCCATCGGTCCGGGCATTGTATTACCGGCGATGTGGCTGGCTCGTGTGCATCGATTACTACCGTGGATCCTGTACCTGGTGCTCATCCTGACCCTGGTAACAACAATGAATCACCGGTGGGTGGATATCGACAGCTCGAATCCAGAGCTTAACTCTGCGGGGACATTCACGTATCGTGCGTTGTCGGAACTGCCTGACGATTCGCTGATCATCGCGGGCACCGACGGTCACCTGTTTTCGCTGATGTACGGCATTACCTGCGGTATAACGCATCCTGTGACGGGTGAGAGGATTCCACCTCGTGAAGATATGGATCTTGTTGGATCGCGATGGGTGCTCCGCGACTGGTTCAGGGAAAATGTGCACGTTCGATACGGTGCTGATGGAAGCTTACAATTCAATTCGGATAATTATGAGCTGTTGCCTGCGCTGCGTGACCTGATAGACCAGAATCTTGATCACCGTCCGGTATATGTCGATGGCAGTGTCCTGGCGATGTTGAGAGCTGGTCCGGGTACGTACGAGGTCAGTCCGACGCTTGCGCTTTTCAGGATTGTCCCTGAGCAGGATCAGTGATCGTGAACGGTAACTAATCCTACAGGTTAAGAACCGATCCGTAAATTTCCCGTCTTATCACGGTGATCTCGACGAACACGCTGTAGTTGTTGCCTTCGTTAGGCCCGAGCGAGTAGACCTTGCCTGCTTTGCACCCAAGAGGCCTGATGGACACACCAGCGCTGTAGCCCATGACAGATCTTGGCTGCATGCGAAATCCGGGTTTGAAATGGTCCGGATGCGCGATGTCCACGACCTGGAAATCGTAAAAACCAGGCACAAGCTTCGCCATGACAATCGGGTGCAGGAAGGTCCGTGCTTTCAGCATGATGCACCGGTGGGTCGTGGCGATGCAGTATCCTGCGTTCCAATGTCCTTTACTGGGATCTGCCATGTTGAGCGTCGCGAGAATTTTCTCATCCTCGACAAGGTATGGTGCGAGCAGGCGGTCGATATCCGGTCGGATCTTATCCAGCCAGCCTTTTGACATGCTCTTTACCATACGTGAAGGTTTAAGAACGAGCATGCCGAAGATTAAGATCATAATCGTTATTAAAAACAAGGCTACAAAGTTGGAGCCGATAGCTCCGGAAGCTATGAGGATCGGGATTAAGCAAATACAAGCCACCAGAGCGCCATATACAGTGACAGCAGCAGCGTGGTTGACTCCTTCGGGATCGGCACGGTCGAGGTCGAGCAGACGTCCACTGAGCAACCCGGCGCTTACAGGCATAGGGAGCGTTTTGTGATGCGACAGGCGTTTCCAGTTGCTGTCTGTTTTCGTTTTAGTCATCGACTGGTTTGAATAATTCAGGCCGTCCCGGTCGTTTTATTGGGGTGAAACCACGTGCCTCAAGCCGGGACAGGATTTTTTTCAGAAGCCTGTAGTTAGTGCCGTCGAGTGGTCCGATACGGTATCTTCTATGTCTTACGGTCCCGACAGGTGTAACATTGATTGCAGCGGTATTTGGTGCATTCCTGTCATGGCGAGCCTCGAACAGGTATTTAAATTTGTCTGAATCGGTGGGATCAATGACCTGGATATTGTAGTTATCGGTGTTGATAGATCCTGTGGTGAGCGATACAAGCAATCCTCTTGCAGTAAGCAGGATGAATCTGTGAGTAGTAAATACGAGGAATCCGTGTGTGAACGCGGTGGTCCACGAGATGCCGGAACTGTAAGCCAACATAAATCCGAGGATCCTTTCGTCCTTTTCCAAGTGGATTAGTAATCCGGACTTTAAGGTTTTGGCAACATCATTCAGCCTTCCCATACCCATTTCTCTTGGTGCGAAACGTGTGACCAGAATTACGGGAGCTATGAAAATTACCACCATGACTCCAAGCAGGCCATATTCCAGTATTTGTGATAGTTCAGGTATTTTCTGCAGCAGCGGTCCATATTTACCGATAATTAAAATCCATATGGGGATAATCAGCCAGATTGCGCATCCGCGGAGCCACGATCCGGGTTCGGCCGTCGCGGGCTGCATGTCGCGAGTGACCTCCTGCAGTACATCAGCACCGGGTGGCATCTGGAGAGTTTCACCCTCGGAGAGAATGTAGCCGTATTTATCTGAACTGGTCATGTTCCTGTTGCAGCATGTTGATTGTATTAGCTGGTGTAGAGAATGTAAAGGTTAACACAGTTACCACTCTATAGGATTAATGATTACTTCGAATGTTGCGACGTCAACAGCCGTTCCGCATTCATTCGACACTCCCGACATGCTACAATCCCCGTCATCAGTAACCTATTACTGTACAGGAAGGTCTGGAGAAAACCCATGCGAAAATTATACCTGCTTGCATTTGCAGCAATACTGTTACTCGGCTTGACCGGATGCCCGGCGGCACCGGGTCCCGGTGGCGGAGAACTGGGTGGCGGTGATCCATCGGCTGGCGGTACGGAACCGCTGGTTACAGGGGGGAACGGTGAAGAAACCATGGTGGCCGGAATCTACAAATTCCCGCTGGACACCGACCCGCCGACACTCGACCCCGCGAAGGTCACGGATACCGTCTCGGACAAGGTCATCCGCTCGATTTTCGACGGCCTGGTGAAAATCAGTCCCGAGGGTGAATACATTCCGGCACTTGCCGAGAGCTGGGATGTCAATGAGAACGGTACAACGTGGACGTTTCATATCAAGGAGAACGTTTACTTCCATCACGGAAGGCTGCTCACTGCGGCGGACTTCGCGTACTCGTGGAAACGCGTACTGGACCCCGCAACGGCAAGCCCCAGGACATGGGTACTGGACAGGATCCTTGGCGCGTCGGAATTCATGGCCGGCGAGGCGCAGGATGTCGAGGGCATCGAGGTAGTCGACGATCTGACAATCCGTGTCACGCTCGCGGAGCCGTTCGCGCCGTTTCTGGGCCTGATGGCGATGTCGAGCACGTTCGCGGTGCCGCAGGAATACATCGAGGAATGGGGCAGCGCGTTCGCGAGTGAACCCGCAGCGACGTCGGGAACCGGTCCGTTCATTCTCCGGCAATGGGAGCACAACAATTATCTCCTGCTCGAGAGCAACGAGGAATATTTCGCGGGTGCGCCGAAGGTCGACGGGCTCAGGTACTCGATAATCGCGGAGCCGCTTGGACGTCTGCAGGAATTCCGCGCAGGGAACCTGCATCACACTGACATTCCTCCCGATCTGCTCCCGGATATCATGGCTGACGAGGAGGAATCGCAGTTGATCGTGCAGCGTCCGCTCATGGATGTCTACAACCTCGGTTTTAACTGTGAGAAGGAGCCGTTTAAGGATAATCCGGCGCTCAGGCAGGCATTCTGTCATGCAATTGACCGTGATTACCTCATCAACACAGTTCTGAACGGGCTTGTGACAGAGGCCATGAGCATAGTCCCGGACGGGATTTTCGGCTACGACGCCGGACTCGACGGGTACGAATACAACGAGACACGTGCCCGGGAGCTTCTGGTAGAAGCGGGGTATCCGAACGGTGAAGGGCTGGAGGAGATCACGCTTTATTATGACTCACGTCCGCCACGACCCGATATCTGCCAGGTCGTTCAGCAGAACCTTGCCAGGATCGGTGTGAATATCAACCTGAGACAGCTCGAATGGGCAAGTTTCCTCGAAGCGGTCGATGCCGGGGAACCTGCGTTCTTCCAGCTGACATGGCTTGCGGATTATCCCGATCCCGAAAACTTCCTTTTCGTCCTGCTTCACTCATCGCAATGGGGTCCTCCCGGAAACTCGACGCGATACTCGAATCCGGAGTTCGATGCGCTTGTCGATGAAGCCGGTGTGATCACGGATCGCGATGAACGCTGGGAGCTGTACGGTGAAGCGGAGAGGATCGCGTACGATGAAGCCCCGTGGCTGCTTCTTTTCTGGAACAAGTGCACGATCCTCGTGGCGCCGGAGGTCCGGGACCTGGAAATCACGGCACTCGACCGTCCGCCGGTCCTTCCAGCCGTGGAAATCGAGCATGTCTGGTTCGCGGAGTAAAAAAGTCATCAATTCCTGCAGGTATTTGAGATAAACGAAAAAACTTGGTGGATTCAATGAAAATTCCATATCGATTACTGTGGATAATCGCTATTGCTGTCCTGATTACCGGGATTTCAGGCCCGGTACTGCTGGCCCAGGACGAGGCAGTCGGGGATGTTATGCAGGTTCCGGAGGAGCTTGCATCACCCCGTGCTACTTACGAGACCCTTACAGACTCACTCGACAGAATGAAAAGCAGTCGAGCCGGTGCGCTTGAAACCGCACTGACATGCCTCGATCTTACAAATATCCCGGAGGTCATTTCCCTTGCGTACGGTGAGGAGATTCTCTGGAAGCTGTCAGCGGTCCTTGAGTCACAGGAGGGTTTTGATCCTCTTACATTGTCAGATGATCCATCCGGAGCATTCCCGGATGTGATTCCAGCGGGTGTTGAAGACACAGAAATTGAACCCGTGCTGGCTACGGCGGTAATTTTCAGTCACACCGATGGAAATATTGTAATAACACAGGGACGTGACAATGCCTGGCGGTTGAGTGAAGGTTCGCTGATGGTAGTCGCGCTGGCATACCGTGAGCTCGAACTCGCGGGTGAAGTCGAAGCCGATTACCTTCCCGAAATCGAGGTGCCGTCCGAGGTGCCAGCCAACCTGGCAAATCCAAAGGCATGCTACGAAACGTACCTCGAGGCGCTGGGACGCTTAATTGAAGAGGTTCCCGGGGCTTTAACGGACGCGACTGTCTGTTTCGATGTGTCGAGGACCCGTGACGAGGACCGTGCAACGGCTGGAGCGGATGCAGCAAGGCAGCTTGGCAGGATCCTGCAGGCCAGCCCGCCGATCGATCCGGAAACAATTCCGGATGACCTTACCGGACCGTCGCATGCTCTCCTCTCAAACGGCGAGGGATCTGTAGTTATCGATCTGAGCAGTGATGGTACATGGCTGTTCAGTGGATCGTCGCTCAAGGCGATTACTGAGATCTATTTCGTGATGGTCGACGAGGGATCGATCGACATCCTTGCTGAGGTCGAGGTAAGCAATGAAATTCCGCAGGCACTGGCGACACCGCGAAGCTGCTTTCTCACTTTCTACAACGCGATGAAGGACTGGAACGAGGGCACGGATGCAAGTCTGCAGGACGCAATCGATACGCTGGATCTTTCGGATATAGGCGGCGGAGTCGTACAGGAATACGGCTCGGATGTGGTGCGGAAGCTTGCGAAGATACTCGACTACATCCCGACCAAGGTCGACCCGGAGACAATTCCACATGATACGTCGGGTCCCAGTGCCGTTATCTTCGAGCACAGTGCAGGCAGTATTGAAATTACACATAGCGATGACGGCGCATGGCGGTTCAGCGCAACGACCGTAGAGGTGGTCCCGGAAATATTTCGCGAGATGGTGGTGTCGGGATTTTTCGAGGAGCAGGAACTTGCCGGAATAGCGCGTAGTGAGCTTTCCACGAGGGTTCTGGCGCAGGAGCTCGATCTTGAAAGCTGGATGCCGGCGTCGTGGAGACAGAAAACCTTCCTCATCGAAAACTGGCAGTGGTTGTTCCTGATTCTCCTGATTTTTATTGGACTTGTTATTGACAAGATCGTTCCATGGCTATTCAGCCGGATATTGCGTCTCTGGCTCAAGACGACCTTCCTCAGGGACCGCCTGGACCTGATCGTGAGTACGAGCCGACCGTTCGGATTCCTCGCGATGTCCGGGTTCTGGTGGCTGATGCTCGCAAGTTCGGGTCTTGATGTGAAGGTCCTGAATATACTGTTGACGTCGGTCAAGTTCATGACCGCTGCCGGTTTCGTCTGGTGCGCATACCGTGCAGTAGACATTGTTTCGGAGTTCATCGAGCACAATGCGGACAGGACAGCGTCGCGCATGGACGACCTGCTCGCACCATTCATTCGAAAATCGCTGAAAGTTGTAGTCGCAGTCTTCGGTATAATTTTTATTGCAGGCAATATCGATGTTGACGTTTCAAGCCTTCTTGCTGGACTCGGTATCGGTGGTATCGCGATAGCACTTGCGGCGAAAGATACGCTTGAGAACCTGTTTGGCTCGATTACCGTATTGTTCGACCGTCCGTTTCAGGTCGGAGACTGGATCGTAGTCGGTGACGTGGAAGGTACTGTCGAGGAACTCGGATTCCGCTCGACCAGGATACGTACGTTCTATAACTCGGTCGTCACGATGCCGAACTCAAACCTGGTCAGCTCGTATGTCGACAACTACGGAGCACGTGAGTTCCGCCGTGTCAAGACAATGATAGGGGTCACGTACGATACACCGCCGGATAAGATCGAGGCGTTCTGCGAGGGAATCAGGGAGCTTCTGAGAGCGCATCCGTACACGAGGAAGGATTATTTCCACGTGTGGTTGAACCAGTTCTCATCGAGTTCACTCGACATCCTGCTGTATTGCTTCATGAGGACGCCGGAATGGTCGACTGAGCTGAGGGAGCGTCATCGCCTGTTCCTCGACATAATACGTCTTGCGAATGAGCTCGGGATTGAGTTCGCGTTCCCGACACAGTCGATCTACATGGCGAAGGAGAAGCCGCTGGAGCCTGTATTCCCGGATACTGGAGATATCAAGGCGAAGGTTATCAAGGGAATGGAGAGCGCGAACGACCGTGCAAGGCGGATAGCGGAGAGTCAGCTTGGCGGAAAGGGAGTAGTTCCGCCGCCAGTGGATATAGGCGATCGATGGGCGGATGACGGATCGGATGCAGGGGATGGGTAGGTCGGTATCAAAGGGAAACAATCGCCGATGGGACATCGCCGATCCCGCGGACCGGAGGTCCCCGCTCCCAGTGGATATAGGCGACCGATGGGCGGATGATGGATCGGATGCAGGGGATGGGTAGGGCGGTATTTCAGGGAATTTGTACTGCTTAATCGCCGATGGGACATCGCCGATCCCGCGGACCGGAGGTCCCCGCTCCCAGTTTAGTTATAGAGTTTTTTTAAGCTTAATTATTAAGTCCTCATCTTTGACTTTTTGAAGCGTTCGACGGAGCGGTCGTAGGTGCGTTCGACATCGTCGGGGAAGAAACACGCGGGGAGCTGGCCCATACGCCGGTGGTAATGCAGACAATCGCAGCAGGTATATTTTTTAGAGCATGAGTACGTGCAGTTGCAGTACTGCTTGTTGGTTTCGGTTTTCGGGCAGTCATCAGCCATTATGTAACACCTCAAATCAATCCAATGTTGTTTAAAAAAGTTATCTGGTAGTCGATTATCTCTCAAAACGCGGGCCATCGCGGGTACCGCGGCGTATATCACCCGTCTGGTCCACCCAGAGGCTTGTCATGCGATAGATGCGGCTTTCCTCGCTGCCGGGACGGATCTCCACAATGTAGCCAGTCGGACCGAGTACGTGCTCCTCAATAGAAAACTCAATAGTTTCACCCGATGGGTAATCGGACGGCAGGTACCCGTTCAGTTTGAGCTCCAGCATCGACTGGTAATGCCCGGTACGCTCCATCGCCCAGTCCTGGGCCTCGATATAAACTAACGCGGCATCGTGCGGACCGTCGTACATCGAGGACCTGATGTCGATGTACAGTCCCCATCCCCAGAGTCCGGCCCCGAGTACACTTGCAGCGACGAGCGGGAAAACCTCCTGACGGTAAGCCCGGTTGAAGAACCAGAAAATTGCGAAGAGGAATCCGAGGGGCGGAACAGCGATAGAAAGGAACACCATCAGGCCGACAAGGAATCCGCTGCGCTGTTTGAGTGGAGCCGGAGTTTCGTCCGGTGCATCCGCGTCCACCTCGCCGGGAATATCGTCGAATCCGTCGTAGGTAGGCAGCGGAGCGAGAATCGGGCTTGGTTTCGAAACGGCATCGGACGCACGTCTGCGCTTGTAGACGGGTTCCTCGTAGAGCTTATCAGGGTCTGGCTCAACACCGTGATCCCTGCCTGACGGCGTGGTTGATTTGAAATCGACCGTCTCGGACGGTGGAGGGAGTTTCGTCCCGCAATTCGTGCAGAAGCGAAGGTGAGGCGGGTGTTCCGCACTGCAGTTGGTGCAGATAAGGATGTCGGAACGCTGGTCCACGCATAGAAGAATACTTGCCATGATTCTAAAGGCAACCCCTGGGATAGAAAATGGGCCTAAAAAAAGGACCCCCGGAACGGATTCCGGGGGTATAGTCGCCTGGGAGGGGTAGATTGGAGATTGTCTGATTTATGACTTGTGCTCGTATGCTATTTAACTTCGATGTCAATCGCCCTGGGCTTCGCTTCTTCCTTCTTCGGAACCGTCAGGTTGAGAATACCGGTACTGTAGTCCGCCTTGATGTTCTCGGGATCGATTCCGCCGGGAAGGCTGAAGCGCCTTTCGAAACTTCCGTACTGACGTTCGATTCTGGTGTAACTGCCCTCGGTAACTTCACCCTCGAACTTCCTCTCGCCCCTGATGGTCAGGATGCCCTCTTCAATGGTCACCTTGATGTCATCAGGCTTGATGTCGGGAAGCTCGGCAGAGAACAACCAGCTGTCCTCCTTTTCGATGATGTCGACTCTCGGCGCCCATGAACCTTCATTTACTGGTTCCGTCGGGCCCTTCATCCACATCGCAAGCGGGGCGAAAATATCCCGCTCCCAATCCGTATGGTTCGGCCAGTCCGTAAACCCTCTTCGTTCGGGTGCGTCCGGCCTTCTGATTCTCAGGTTCACCATTTTAAAGCTCCTCCGAATTTCCTTTCGTAGATTTCGATCTTAATTTACCACCTTAGCGCAATGTTGTCAAGTATCTTGCAAGTTTTTCTGCAATTTTTCTGTGGATTGTTCCTTTGTCAGTTAATTAAATAAGTGTAAACTTAATCACTATTAATATTTTCCGGCCTTTGTGGTACAGTGTTGATGCGCACTCTGAGAGATATCGGGGAAATCGACATATGAAACTTCCGGGCACCAGGACTGGCATCACAGCATTGATTATACTTGGGTTTTTAGCTCTGACAACTCCAGTAATCGCTGGCGGGCTGGTCTCTACGAGCATGGAAGTTAACCTGGGGCGGTCAGTACGTGACGAGGTGCTCGATGGTAACGAGCTCTGGGAGGATTCCGCAGACAACAAACTCATCCGTGAACTTGCCGCTATTCTCGTACCTATGGCCGAGGATCGGGATATCGATTACGAGTTCTATATCATCGTGGACGAGGATGTGAACGCGTTCGCGCTTCCCGGCGGGATAATTTTCGTGCATACGGGGCTTCTCGATTTCTGTAACCGTGACGAATACATGATCGCTGGAGTTCTCGCGCACGAGATAAGTCATGTATCGAGACGTCACCACCGTGATTCAATCGAGGACGCGTTGTACGGAACCCTGGGGCTGGTGGTGCTGTTCCAGATACTCAATCTCGACGAGGACTGGATGCAGATCGCGGGAGTAGCTGTCTGGACGCTCATTCAGCAGGGGCATTCGAGGGAGAACGAGTACGACGCGGATGAGCAGGCGGTGTACCTGATGTACCGGGCAGGCTGGGACCCGGACAATGGGATTATCGATTTTCTCAGGGACATGGAGAAGGAGTACGGTGGGGAGAATGAGCTCGGGGATATCGGGCGATGCATTGCGAGTCATCCGGATACCGACAGGAGGGTATATTTCGCAGAGATTGCACTGGAGGAGTTGAGTGCAGAGGAGACGTTCGATCCTCAGCCGATACCGCTGCTTGAGGATACCGGTGAGGATGAGTACGAGGGACGTATGGTGATCGAGTTTAGGGACGATTGACCAAAATAAATTACGACCGTGGCAGTTATGCTTCTCGAGTTCTTTAGAATCAAGCGGTTTAATTTACTGAATATCCCGTACGTTCCGATCAGAAGATTGAGTAAAAAAAATGAGCAGGGGCAGTACCCCTGCTCATAATCCCAAATTCTTGTTAAGGACGATCAATAATATGTAGTGAAATCACCCGATTCGTCGAAAATGGTCGGATCATCGGTAACTGAGATCCGAATTCTACCGTGACTCACTGGCGTAAATCCTCCTACGAAGAAGAAGTTGATAAAGAAGAGGAATCTGAAACACAAGAATAAACACAATAAACCAGGATTTTTATTCATCGACAATATTTCCATTTGGAGAT
>JAUWTM010000160.1 GCA_030614715.1 Planctomycetota bacterium | reverse complement strand
TGTGCTCGTACGCGTTGTTCCTGTGACCGGAGTCGGCAGGATCGGACATTCGCTGACGTACCGGGTACCTGTCCAATACGCTGATGAAATCAGGATCGGTTCGATCGTCGCGGTCCAGGTTCGTAAATCTGCGAAGATCGGTGTTGTCACGGCGTTCGAGGAATACGATTCGGTAATAGAAGCATCACCGTTTAAAATCAAGGACATCCTTGCCCTTTACATGGATGATGAGCTGCTGACCGAGCGCAATGTAAGGATCGCGCGATGGATCGCGGCTTATTACGCATGCAGCCTGAGGGACGCGCTGTCACCGTTCATTCCCGAGGTGCGATCTCTTCAAGCCACGACGTTGTATGTCGTATCCAGTGCCGAAAAAATCTACGAGATGATCGATTCCCTCGGTCTCCTCTTCAGCAAGCCTGACAAGGTCAGGATTGACGAGCGTCCCGACGGTACCGTTCGAATTTCAAAGGCTGATTTGATCGGAGTGTTGAGGGCTGGAGGTCTCACCGAGGGTGCCTCTGAAGCGATGGTGAAGAAGTGGGTCGAGGACGGGATCCTGGGAACTGAAATCGGGATCCGCACCCGCATCAGGCATATCGGGCAGGGAAGCTGGCTGACCCTGGCCGGGAAAATCACAGACATTGATCTGAAAAAGCTGAGATCGGAACGTCAGCGAAAGGTGCTCGAACTCCTTGACACTGTGGGTGGGACTCTCACACGGGACGAGATAGTACGCGAGGTCCCGGGATCGAAATCCGCACAGCATGCACTGGTTAAGAAAGGTCTTCTTGAGGAGATAATCGACGAATCGCTGCTGCCGGATGTCAACCCTGCGAAATCGGAGCTGAATTACAGCAATGCGCAACTGGCGGCGATCGATGCAATCAGGAAATACATGGACGAGGGGAAGTCGCGTACTTTCCTGCTGTTCGGGGTGACCGGCAGCGGGAAAACCGAGGTTTATCTCGAGGTATGCCGTCGCGCGCTCGAGCAGGGAAAGACCGCGACAGTCCTGGTGCCGGAGATCGCGCTTACGTACCAGATCGTTCAGCGTTTCATGCAGGCGTTCCCGAGGAGAATCGCTCTCCTCCACAGCGAGCTGACCGAAAGAGAACGTCTCCACGAGTGGAGAGCCATCCGCCAGGGAAAGAGGGATATTGTAATCGGTGCGAGAAGCGCGTTGTTCGCTCCGATGCGTAAACGCGGAGTCATTGTAATTGACGAGGAATCCGAGAGCGCTTACAAACAGCAGCAGAGACCGCGATACAATGCACGGGAAGCCGCGCGCAGGATGTCGAAGGATGAAGCGAGCGTGCTGGTACTCGGCAGCGCGACCCCCAGCGTCGAGACCTTCCACGCCGCAAACAAGGGAACCTACAAACTTCTGGAGTTACCAGAGCGTGTTGTCGGCGGGGTTCTTCCGGTAGTGAAAATTGTACGTGCCAACGCTGCACCACTCGACGATAACGAAAAAAACAGGACGGTTGATATCGACGGCCGTGAATTGAAGCTGGGTTTGATCGGTCCGGACCTGAAAGAGGAACTTGATAAGACACTGAGGTCGGGACGCCAGGCGATGCTGTTCCTCAACCTCAGGGGATTCGCGCAGTGCATGATATGCCCGAAATGCGGTTGGGTCCCGATGTGCCCGAACTGCGAGATTTCCATGACATATCACCGACACGGCCACTCCCAGCTGTGCCATCACTGCGGTCACAGGACACCTGAGGTGTCGACCTGCGAGCGGTGCGGGTACAACAGGATGAAATTCCTCGGCTGGGGTACGGAAAGGCTTGAGACGGAAGTGCGTGCGCTTCATCCGGACGCGCGTACGATGCGGATGGACCGTGATTCGGTAAGTACGAGGGGTAGAAGGCGTTCGATCGTCGAGGCAATGTGCAAGCACGAGGTGGATATCCTGATAGGGACGCAGATGATCGCAAAGGGTCTGGACTTTCCATCGGTCAGGCTCGTTGGTGTAATTTCAGCGGACCAGAGCCTGCATGTTCCGGACTTCAGGGCAGCGGAGAGGACGTTCCAGCTTCTGACACAGGTCATCGGGCGTGCCGGACGGTCCGATGCACTCGAGAGCGAGGGCGGGGGAGTGGCGGTAGTCCAGACGTACGACCCGCACAACCGTATACTCAAGACAGCAAGCACGCAGGACTATATCGCCTTTTACAAACCCGAGATAATCCTGAGGGAAAAATTCCTGTACCCGCCTGCTGTGCACCTGACCCGCGTGATTTTCCACGGAAAGGACAAGGAAGAGGTGGAAAGGATCGCGTTCGACTTCGGGCAGGCGCTGGACATGAAAAAAACCGAGGAGGACGCATCGGTACTCGGTCCCGCTCCCGCGCCGTTCGAGAAACTGGAGGGCCGGTGGCGACAGCACTGTGTAATAAAAGCGCCGAGGGTCAGCAAGATCGCGAGATGGGTAAATGAAGCACGGAGGTTAATAAAGGTCCCACGTACGGTGAGGATGGATATCGACGTCGATCCGCTGTCGATGCTTTGATGGATCTACTGCGCGTTCGGTTCGCCGGGCCCCCAGATAAACCTTATTACTTCTTCTCCCCCATGTGTCCAGCTGATCAGGAAACGTGTTTCGTCCGGGGTAAGAATCCGTATGTTCCCGGTCTGGAATTCGTCGGCGTCCCATGGCACGTAGTACATCCGCCACGTCTCGATCCCCGCTTCGATGTAAGCCTGCTGCCGTTCCTCGCTCACCGTTCCGCGGCCAATTCTTGAGATCATTCCCGGTGTTGAGGAGTACAGAAGGAAATCTCCCATTGGGGAGAAATCCACCCACATTGACACGTTGTTGAAAGCTGTCAGGCGACGATCGTTCATGGAATCGATGCTGTACAGGAAAAGCTGATCTCCGGAGAGGTGCTGGCTGCTCTCGAGGATATCAGAGGTGTAGTTTGTCGTGAAGATGAAATACCTGCTGTTTGGGTGCCATGACGGGTGCCCGGTGGTAAATCCGTGAGCTACATGCGTCACTGCCTGAGGCTCGAGAGTGTCGTTGTCGATAAGGAAGACGTCAACGCGCTCAGTTTGCTGGAAAGTCGCGAGGAACCACTCGTTGTTGGCTGAAAATCCGCCCATTTCATATGCAGACAGGTCCCCGATGCGAACAGGGGTTCCACCGGGACCGTCGATGAAGAACAGGCCGAATGACCCCGGTGTATCGGGGAGCGATTTCATGAACGCAATGCGATTGCCGTTCGGTGAGATTTCTATGTCCCAGATGGTGTCCTGCGTGGAATACCAGGTCCGGATTTCATAAGAGATCGTCGGCTCCAGGATTTCATTCTCCCTGAAGGTCCTCTCAGCTTCCCGTCGAGCCCAGTTAATCCCCATGATGTGGGTTGTTCCGTCGCTGTCAGTACCGCAGACTGCTGTCATGTCATTTCCGGAAACACTCCAGATCGGGAAGTCACCCAGCGCGAGTTCAGTGTCAAAAACGGCGTCGTTTGTCATCGCGCGATCATCTTCGAGGCGGGTGACGTAGAGGTTGCCATCGTTGTTCTGCCGCAGGAGGTATACCGACGTGAAACTCGAGGTCATGTCGAGGACCCCTTCGAGGTTTGAAACGATAGCGTTCGTATCGCGAGTCACTTCGAGTATTCTGTATACCGTTGTGCTGCCGCTGTGCGTTTCAAAGTAATACAGCGGGTGGCTGATTCCCCTGTACTGTTCGATCAGGTCCGTAACAACACCACGCAGCTCAGGCTTGGGACAGCCTGAAACCATGCAGGTGAGGATGATCGTCAATGTAATAAGGAGTAGTCTCTTCAAATGCGTCCCCCGTTAAAGTGGATACCCCAAGTTTAATGGAAAATGGGAGTAAACGCATCCCTGAACGTTGGAGTTCAACCCCGGCAGGTGTTAATCAGAATCTATGGCGACGCGCATCTTTTTCCAGTGACCCTGGCGGAACATCCAGAAGTAGATACTACACTCGATTGCTGATGACGTAGCCATCGCCAGCCAGACCCCCCATTCCTGGAGGCCTGTCTGGGTCGACAGGAACCACGCTATGGGCAGCCTCAGCACCCACTGCCCGATAAAAGCCGCCTTCAACGGGCTTATGCTGTCGCCTGCACCGCGAAGTGTCCCGATCAGCACAATACTTGCCTGAAAAAGCTGTGTGATGGCGTTAATACGCAGGTACCACGATCCTGAAAAAATGACCGATGGATCATCGTTGAAAATCGCTACGATTTTTTCAGGAATTGTCAGGAAGATGACGCACGATACTGACATCAGTATTAGACCTGTTTTAAGTGCGGCCCACGATGCCTGCTCGGCGCGTTCTGGCTTGCCGGCTCCGAGATTCTGCCCGACCATCGTGCCTGTCGCAATGAACAAACCAATCAATGGGATAAATGACAACGCCTCAGCATGAAATCCGATACCCAGCGATGCCTGAGCGACAGTCGGAAGGTACGTCAGCGACAGCAATCGGTACAGGAACATGACATTTATATTCCTGAGGAGGGATTGCAGGCTGTTGGGAATTCCAAGCCGGAGGATACTCCAGAACTCGCGCAGGCTTGGGCGGAAATCCGATCCGCGCAGGACCATCCGGTACGCTCCGGACACCAGGATTATTATGAGGGCGACTGACCCAAGTCCGCGAGCGATCACTGAGCCTGTCGCTGCGCCGATAATCCCAAGCCTCGGGAATCCCCACATGCCGAAAATCAGGACGTAATTGATCAGGATGTTGATCGCGTTGATACATCCCATGATTATCAGCGGAGTAATTGTGTCGCCCAGCCCCTGCATGATCGCTGCACCGAGGAAGATCATGAAATAGAACGGCATGAAGTCGAAAATCAGGTCCGAATACGAAACAGCGAACCTCGCGACCTCCGGTTCTGAATTGTAGATGCCGATCAGGTCAGGGAGGAACAGGTTTCCGACGAACATCATTACGAGCCCGAGTGCACCGGCGAACATTATTGCATGCGACGCTGACCGTCGGGCCATTCCGTGGCGTTGAGCGCCTGTGTGCTGCGACACGAGAGTGATAACAGCGAAGCTGGCACCCCATCCGATTGCGAACAGCATCATGAGAAGGGAATTGGAGATTACCAGCGCGGCAATGGACTCCTTGCCGAGTTTACCGACCATGATCATGTCGGCGATACCAAGCGCGAGGTTCAGGAAGTGGGATAGGATGACTGGTACTGCCAGCCGAACCGTGGTGCTGAAAACAGGACCGTTTACGAGGTCGAGTCCTTTGGATTTCCCATTCTGATCGTCGGGCAGGGGAGACTCATCCGGTGGTAACTGCCGGGCAGCGCCCTCATGTGGATCATATGTAGGTTCGGCAGGCATTAACGTTTAAAAATACAAAACGCCGGATGCGTAACCTGCATCCGGTACGTCTCCCGTGTCATGACGGGCTATTCTATCATATGCATTGTAAGAAAAAATAGGCGTGGTGCCGGCTCAGACATCGAAGTCCGGCATACTGATGAAATCAGCGATTATATCCGGACCTGCAGAGGTTCCAATCCTCGTTGCACCGGCAGAAATCATCAGTTCCATTTCCTTGCGATTCCGGATACCGCCTGACGCCTTGACCTCAATACGTCCGTGCGCACTCGCGGACAGGAGCTTCACGTCGGCGATAGTAGCACCGTGAGTGGCAAGCCCGGTAGAGGTTTTCACGAAATCGATCTCAGCCTTGGCGAGATGTTCAACAGCCCAGCGTTTCTCCGCTTCAGTGAGATAGCAGCACTCGATAATTCCCTTCAGCACGATCGGTTCGTCCCTCACGGACTTACGCGTACCCGCATAGCCCTTCATGTCCTTCAACTCACCCAGGAATTCACCGTCATTACCGGACTTGAGGAAAGTGATATTTACGACGAAATCGATCTCCTCAGCTCCGCGGTCGATCAGGTCCTTTAATGCCTGGATCTTGGTCCGCCTGACATCGAATCCCATCGGGAATGAAATCACCGACCCGGCTTTCGTGTCTGTCTCCAGGCAGAGCATCGATGCGATCGGCAGATAGCACGGCGGAACGAAAAGCGTCCTGAACTTCCGCTTGCAGTTATCGATGATCCAGTGCTTGTAGCTGGATTCGGGGAGATCGGGACGAAGCAGGGTCTGGTCTATATAAAAGGCTGCTTCGTCGCTTGTTAATAATTTTGGCATACTCTCTTCTTCCTGCGAACAACCTTGCTGTCAGGCGTTAAAAATCAATTACTGTAAGTATAAACGCAACGACCGCAGCTTTGGCAGCTGCGATATATTAATTTCGTAAAAAATGGGGTCTGCCTTTCCCATTTCGTCGATTTATCCCTTGACCCTCTCGACGTAACGCCCGTCACGGGTGTCGACCTTGATCTTTTCTCCCTCGTTGATAAACAGGGGAACCATGATCGTGGCTCCGCTTTCGATGGTAGCTGGTTTTGTGCCACCCTGGGCCGTATCGCCTTTAACCCCGGGATCGGTTTTTGTGACGGTGACCTTTATGAAATTCGGCGGCACGACATCCAGCACTTCACCGTCGTGGATTGTAACCGTCGCCTTGGTGTTTTCCAGGAGGTATCCCGACTTATCACCGATCAGGATTTCATTTATTCCGTACTGCTCGAAGGATTCGTTGTCCATGAAAATATAATTGGTGCCATCGTGGTAGAGGTAATTCATCTCGCGGTTCTCCACGCGGATGTCCTCGATCTTCTCGCCTGCTCGGTACGTGCGCTCCACGATCGCGCCGGTCTTGATATTCTGCTGCTTAACCCTGACGAACGCAGGACCCTTGCCGGGTTTGACATGCTGGAACTCACTGATTTTCCAGAGCTGGTTGTCGTACTTGAAACACGTTCCAGGTCTGAAGTCGTTTGTAGTGATCATTTTACTTCTCCTTTACGAACGGGACAGTATATCCACGAGCGATACACGGTGCAAATAGCATCAGGCTTAATTTCCGATATTGTGGACGAAGGTAACATCAGGCTCTTGCCGGAACGAAGTCATAAGCACGCATCAGCAGGTTACGACGGTCCGGTTTCAGGGTTTTCAGGACTTCCCTCAGGATGTTGCGCGTGTTCACCGGGATGCTGGATAGCGCGAGACGGGCGGAAGCAGCCAGTGCGACCACGTCAAGGTCGATTAACTCATATTTTCGCAGTGAGTCAAGGAGGTTCAGGAGGCTGACCGCCTGCCTGAAACAGAACAGCGCTTCGTGCCACGTTGACTGATCCCTGTTGAGATCGATTGCACTTTTCCTGATGTAATTGTGGACTGAAGGCGGGTCGAACACTGAAATTCTCAGGACGGGAATGTTAAACGAACCCGGAGCCCAGTGAAACGCGACCAGCGGCTCGAAAACCGGCGAAAGAGGTTCGGGTGTGATGTATGCAAGGGGTATTAACCGTCCGAGAGGGTGCCTGAACAGGTAAAAACGCTTTTCGACAATTGGCTCCATGTCGGGATTTGTGGTGGCGTAGGACAGAACGCACAGGTAGAAAAGCAGACCGAACAGGATGCCGAACAGCAGCGGGATTAAAGCGGGAGAGACAAGTGCGAGAATGAGGACTGTTACACCCGGAAGGCCGACCGTTATCACGTTTCCACGTACAAGACCCGCCGAAAGCCAGCAGGCAGTTGCCCAAGCTGACGTCAGGACCAGTATGGCCCATATCGGGGCTGCGTGCTCATAGGACAGCGAAGCCCACGAGCCCATTATGGACGCCATGGCGGAGAAAAATGCGGCCCAGACAAGGCCTTGAAGGTATGATTTAACTCGTTTGGCAGAGCGAACGACAGGGGACATAGGACATCATCTCATTCATCCAACGTATAAGTAACCACTAACTTAGATACTCAATTTCCGCTGTTACATATATTTCGCCCTTAATTCCCCACTCCGATGGCTGGGTAACCGTGAAGCGGTAGAATCGATCGTGGAGATCGTAGGCATTGATCCAGTCGTCCTGAAACAGCCCGACTGACAGGTAATATTCCCCCTTGAGCAGGGGCAGGCCGGGGATACTAATGTCGATTTTACCATCGTCTTTCAACGGTGCATCGTACGGCCTGAGTATCGGTCCTATAACCATCCGGCCGTCGAATGCGTGAAATGCGAGGTAAAGCGAATGAGAGGGGATTTCCTTATGGACCTTATAATCGACTGATATTTTCATGTCCGTGCCGGCGTTGAAAAGATATTTTTCATTACCGTCGGCATCGTACAGATTAACCCGTTCAATGGTGACCTCACCGCTTCCCGACCTTTCCTTCTGCAGATCTGACTGGATCGCGCGGCCCTTTGAATGGACCTCCTCACGTCGAATCTGAAGGTCCTGCATGTAGTTATTGATCATTTCAGTGGGATCGCCCTGTCCACGAATCCTACCCTCGTCGAGCCAGACGACCTCGTCCGCAAACGAGCCCACGACCGACAGGTCGTGCGATACGAAGAGTATCGTACGTCCGCTTTCCGCAAACGACTTGATCTTCAGGAAGGATTTCTTGGAGAAGTTAAGGTCGCCGACCCCCAGGACTTCATCGATGAGAAGGATCTCCGGATCGATAGCCATGGCTACTGAGAACCCGAGCCGCACAACCATTCCGGAAGAGTAATTTTTGATCGGGGTGTCGAGGAATTTTTCCAGCCCGGAGAACTCCACGATCTCATCGAACCGGGCGTTGATCTCCTTACGTGTCAGTCCGAGAATGGAACCGTTCAGGTAGACGTTCTCACGTCCGGTCAATTCAGGATGGAATCCGGCACCGAGTTCCAGGAGTGCCGCGACATTCCCGTTCACCTTGTACGATCCCTCGTCAGGGCGATAGATCTGTGAGAGCACTTTTAGAAGGGTCGATTTACCGCTTCCGTTTGGCCCGATGATACCAACCACGCGTCCCTCGTCGACCTTCAGATCAATATCCTTCAGAGCCCAGAGTTTTTCGTACCTCGAGCGTTTGAGCATGAGAAACCGCTCGATGGCGCTTTCTGTTTTCCTTGTATAGAGACGGAAGCACTTGGACAGTTTATTTATCTCGATCGCGGACATACAGGGTAAGAATCATACCACAGGGCATTGGTTCGGAGTCATGGTATTTGGGGTACAATACTCCATATTCAACTAGACTGAAGTGAGCGGAGGTTGTTAACAATATTTACTAATCCGCATTAGTATTTGCATATTTTATCGCATAAAATTACATGATGCCTCAATTCTGACCGCATAAAATAATGCATAAAATAATGCATAATTCCAGTTTAATTATTGATAAGCTGGCTCAGTAGTGGTATAATGACTGTACTATGACAATCTATGAAAACGAACATCAAGTGATCAGTAAACAGGATGCGCTAAGTGATATCAAATTGATACAAGATGA
>JAUWTM010000251.1 GCA_030614715.1 Planctomycetota bacterium | reverse complement strand
AGCTTTTACAGCTCCCCGGAACCCTCAACGGGCTCCCGAAACCGTTGGCTTATACACTGATTGCCGGATCCATTTGCTTCCTGACTGTTATTCTTGGCCTGATTGGTGTCCTGTTCATGGCAGCATCAACCATCATTATGGGCATCATACTTATCCGCTCAGGCAAGGACGAAGAGGAACTGGAGTTTATATAGTACTCCCTGCTCCCTGCTCTGCCATTTTACATCTGTGCTATCATAATCAGCAGTCACGCTGAAGGAGCACGGATCAATGCATCGAGTACTCTGGATCACCCTTACGCTCTCTATCTTACTTATACTGGTCTCTGGCTGTTCCGGTGGAGGTAACACCCCGGTATCCCCCGCCCTGACTGGAGATCGCGATACTGACTCAAACGATGCAGGACGTGTCCTGTGGGGAGTTTACACTGTCACCATCGACCCGGTCACTGAAACAGTCGATTTCGTCCCGCTCCGTAAAGCTGATTTCAACTGCAACATAACGCGTTTCATGGAGCCTCCGATCTCACCAATAAATATGATCTCCTTCTCCATCGATGGAGGCTTAAGCAACCTTCCCGACGGTTACGCAGTACTCGATGTCTCCCTTACACACCCGTTCCCGGGGCTTGAACGTTACAGGGGATTCGACGTGCGCGGTCTACTGCTCGCAGACGGCACCGAGGAACTGAAAGTGGATCCCGAGCTCCTTCACGCAGGACCCGGTGAGACACGTCTGCTTAATGCAGACGGCTACACCCGCTGGTGGAACCCGACCGAATTCACATCCCCGACTATCTTCGGCTACGAACCGGGGAACCTCGGATTCCCCGTGTACCCAAGCGCAACCTTGAATCCGTATAAATATTTCTGTGATGACCTCGACAACATTGCAACGCTGGAAAATGTCGATCCAGTGAACCGCGGAACCTTCAGCCTTCAGCAGGGAACGAATGTCAGGCGTTATGAAATCCAGTTCAAATTAGACGGTGGCAGCCCAGTATTCCAGTTCAATTACGCAATCGATGCGTCATGGGAGTCGCTGGGACCGGGCGCTGTCTCGTGGGAAGTTGACGATTTCCCGCTGTCCGCCAACTGCAGCGAGGCGTGGAGGATAGAGATAGACACGTCTACGAGCATGATGTACTGGTCGCCAAGCGCCGCCGGCGGTGAACTCGTTACCGAGATCACCGTCCATGACTGGCAGGCATCCGAGCTATCAGGAACTGTGACCGATGAGGTCAGCGAGATCCGTCTTCATTCAGAATTACTAGACCTCGGAGCCATAGACATGCTTGCATCGGGAGCGACGCTTACAAACGACATCCCCGGAGAGGCGACCTGGGCACTGTCAACTATGTCAGATGACCTGAACATCCCGGGACTCGGTGATTACGACATCTGGGTGGAGGTTTTGTCAACCGACCCTGATTCCTATGTTCCCCAGATTCCCGGCGGTGACGCCATCCCGGTCTCCAATGGTGCCCTTGCAGCTTATATGGTTGGGTCCGCGACGGTAATCGAAGCACTGGAACCACCATCGGTTATCATCACTGTAATAATCCCGGACTGGGGTTACGTTGAGACCGTTTACGACGATGTCCAGATTATCGGAGAGAATTTCTCCCCTGACGGCCTGATGGTCGATTTCAACAACGGATCTTATTCCCTGATGCTGACGGAAATAAACTACGTCTCACCGACTGAAATTCTCGTCGATATCGACCTTCACGGTGCGGAACTGAGCTTCTACGATGTCACGGTCACTATCGACAACCCCGTCGGACCGGGAACGCTGGATGGAACACTGGCCAATGGCTACCGCGTCGGTGAATCGTGGCCGTTGTTCGGGAAAAACCTACTCGGAAACTGCCTCAGCAACGCGACTGGACCACAATCGGAGTCTGATGTCGTCTATTCTGTACCGTGCGAGACAGCAAACGCTCCCGAGACCCTGCTGATTGGTCCCGACCCCGACTCACCCGGTGAACGCCTTGTATATTTCGGCTATTACTCTTCATCGGAACAGTCCTTCTCTGCATACCGCGCATCGGACGGAAGCGTGAAATGGACTATAAACGCACCCGGCGTCTACAATTACTACCGCGTCATGGCTGTCGCACCTCCGGGAGTCCCGGGACCGGATGGTGAAACCGGGGTTGTATATGTCTGGGCATACCCTCCCAGCCATGCGGCTCCGGAACAGGTCATGGCGATCAGCGCCGTCGATGGCGATGTCCTCTGGACATGGACTGCCCCTCAGAACGGAAGCTGGCTGCACCTCGAAAGGTACGGTACAGTCCTTCCGGACGGTGATTTCCTCCTCTGCCATGCCACGTATCAGCCATATTTCTACTACATGACCCGAATCGACTATACGGACGGCTCCGAGGTCTGGCAGATTCAGACGCAGGGACACCAGACACCCGATCCTGTACTAAGCCCCGACGGCACAAGGGTTTACCTCGATGTCAGCGGTATCAGCCCATCGCCGAAGATCGTCGCCTACGACATTGACGACATAACAGCCACCTACGTCTGGGAATTCGGCAGCAATTTCTTCCCCGAAATGCAGTCGGGACCGATTGTCACGTCCGATGGCACAATAGTGGTCGCAACCAAGGCTCTTAACGTTGCTGACATTCAATCAAAGGTGGTTGCAATCACTGATAATGGCAATTTCGCATCGTTGAAGTGGGAGACCGAATTCTTCGCGGCAGACGGGGTGCCGTGGAGCCAGCTTGCGGAGGGTCCGGACGGCAGCATATACGCAGCAATCGGTTACGCGACAGCTGCATGGGGTCCGAACACACTGTACCGCATCGATGGTGAAACCGGAGTGGTCATTAACAACAGCGGACCCATGGACGGGCTTGAATGCAGGAGCGGTCTGGCGATAGATCATCAAGGAAACGTCTATGCCGGCGCGGACGGT
>JAUWTM010000149.1 GCA_030614715.1 Planctomycetota bacterium | reverse complement strand
CCGGAGGCAGATCGATCGTGAACGTTAACACGGCTTCTGAAATATGCCCTTCGAGTTCCATTGCCGGGACCCAGATCTTATGGTTTTCTTCGGTCATGTTATCGAAATATGCCTGTTTGAGGTTTGTCTCCCAGACAGAGTACGCATCACCGTCCATTTTATAACGGTACTGGATCTCATTATTAGGTGTTACGTCATCTTCACCTTCCCACCTGAACGTACGGTTCGCAGTGGAAATTGTGTACTCTGGACAGTTAGTAAACCATACGACGGGCGGGTCGTTACAGACGTTGCCCAGGTCGTAGAAGAGCCTCTGGTATCCGGATAAAGTTGCGTATTCAGGATATGCGCTGTTCAACCCGTTGTCGTAATCGCCATGTTCCGCAGTTACCAGTGTTACAAGGACATCGTTATCAAACGGGCATGGTCCCTGAAGTTTGACGGGACCGATATCGAGAGCCAGGCGTACTGAATTCGAGCACGTTCCAGGCAGCTCGGTCCAGTCGTCCGACGTGAAAACAATTTTATTTCCTGAGTTTATGAACTCGTCCGGACTGTCGAGAATAATCCTGCTTATCTCACCCGCGACACCCGACGGACTGGTGCTTCCCTGCCAGTCGAAAACTTCCAGTGTAAGGAACAGATTACCGCCGTTGTCATACATATTGTTCCAGTACAGTGAACTTCCCTCGGTTGAAAGTTGAACGTGGAACGGCTCCTGAATGTTTGCTTCTAACGGGAAATCACCCGGGATGCTCTGCGGTGGAATGTTTGCAGGCTCAACCCAGCTTGCCACGACCGCGTACTGAAACCGTACATCAGGGAATCCGTTTTCCATTGGGAAATGGAGGTCGTAACGCCTCGTAACAGTCGAGTTCGTCGCGAACATACCTCTCATACCGATCGCCTGGGAGCTCGTGAAATGAGATGTGATTTCCTCTGTGGGATAAAGGTCTGTACAGAAATATTTATAACCGTTGAGTGTTGAACCCCACCATTCGTTTTTGTTACCGAGTGCGCCCTCGGTATAACCAAGGAGCCCGGGGGTGGTGAACTCGAGTGGATTCATCCAGCGTGTATAACCGTCGGCATTCCTGATAACCCCGTTGAGGGCTGGGCTGGCATAGATAATACCGCTGTCGGAACCCAGGTGATAATGTCCACCGCTGATAAAGACCCCCATCACGTCGAAACCAGTGAACTGGGTCAGTGCCGGGAAGGGATGTGAGAGTGATACGTCGACCTCAACATCTCCGGCTATGAACAGCTTCTCCATGTTCACTATGTTGACGTTTATGTTCGAGAGGCTGCCCGACGGAGGCTGCAGGAAGATGTTTACATTAAACGCATACTCGACACTCCTCAACGGTACTATATCGAGTCCACCTTCACGGGTGATGCTGACATCCCACATGCCCCATAAGGCTTTCTGGGCAGGTCCTGTCTCAGCAGTGCCTGTAATGGCAGGTGTCTCGATCTGATTCCCGTCTCCCCCAACCGATGGAACAGCCGGGTTGTCGCCTCCCTTGCCGCCGCATCCGGGCAGCATGAGAAGTAGCAGCATGGCAAGGATCAGGAGGTTAGATAATTTGCTGTGTTTCTGATCTCTCAACGTCGTGTTCAACGGCATAAACGAGCCTCCACGTTACATGGTAACAGTCCGGGGCTAAGATTCTATAAATAGTATTGCAAAACCCCTCAATGGTTTTTCAGCAATGGGACACGAGAATGGAGAAAATTCAGAGGTTATTGACACCCCTGTTGGCCTCATATACTAGATTATTACCTAACGGGCGTTCTGTCAACTGGTAAAAGCATTTAACCGGCAGAAAATATTAACGGTGCCAATAATAATTCAAAGCACTAATCTGTTTACCTTTTTGAATAATACCAGCAATATTTTCATTATTTCTGCAGTATAGCTACAAGCCAGTCTGATTCAGGGGTGAATTGCTCACCTTCCAGCGATCCGAATTCTGTAACGGACCTGAATCCATTAATTTCGGCTAGTTGCCTGACTTCCGCGAGTTCGTATCCCTGGTAACAGATGCTGTACTCCTCGACCTCTGACGTGTCCATTCTAATTATGTAGTGCATCTGACATCCGGCAGCAGCGTCATCGTGAAACGTGGATTCCCTGAGGTATAAATACGGTTGCTGCCCGAATAAGCCACCTTCGGTCCTTGTATGCCACGTCCTTCCTACCTCGTGCTTCATCTGGGGAATCGAAACAAACTCCAGCACGGCAAGACCGGTTGGTGCTAGTGCATCATTCACTTTTCGCAGTAGTTTTAGTAGTTCAGCCCGGCTGAAACTGGATGGAAGGCCGTAAGTCATTATCGCAGCATCGTAATTACTGCCGTACTCAACTTCCCTGATGTCGCCTCGCGAATACTCGACGTCCAGGCCTTCTGCTTCAGCAACACTGATGGCATGACCGATCGCCGCTGGTGACACATCGATTCCCGTGACCTTATACCCTCTGCGAGCGAGTTCATTTCCGATTAAACCCGGGCCGCACGTGAGGTCGAGTACGGATTTTACGTTCCCTGGTTTGAACCATGCATCCTCCATCCAGGAAATCTGCTGATTCTGGATTTCCTGACGTCTGCTCGCAAGATTATGCGACTGGTTCAGATGCTCCCGGAGCATCCTTGTCGAGAAGCTGATATCGTCCCACGGGAAGTCTGGTACTTTGTCAACCCACGGGATCGGAGCCTTGTTCCGTTTAGGAAAATCTGCCAGGTGTGTTAATTGCATGATTTTTATCCGGTTGCATTATGAAATCGTGACGGTGTTATGTCCAGTCTTTGCCTGATATTACTTAATCGGATTTTAAACGCAAAAATATAAAAAGGCGCGGTAGTCCGCGCCAAGGCTCCAGAAATTTCAGGTTATGTATCTATTTCACTTCTCTGACTTTGACGATCCCATTGTCACGAAAGCATTGTCAGTGAAGTTATCCTGATCGAGTCCTTCAACCAATCGTTCAAACATCTCGACTGCCGCTTCATCAGGTGTATCAAACGAGTATCCTTCTTCCGCAAACAGCACCAGGACGTCCCAGTCGGTCTCCACGCTTGCATTCCGTACGCCATCCAGGTCCGCAAAATACGCTCTCTGCTCAGGATAGGTCTCGTGGAGGATCCACAGTACGTCCATAAGCTGCCTTTTCTCAGGTACGTTTGCCCTTGACTCGACCGTGCAACTGATTGCACGCGAACCGATTTCACTGCGTTCGACTCTGTCGATCACAATACCTGTGTTCTCGAACATATCGATCATCTGCTCGAGTACATAATCGGATACCGGCTCCCAGTTGTACTCGCCCTGATCCTCGTCAACTTCGCTAAGGCTGTGGAAGAACGACCCGTCCTCACTGTCCGAAATTGCGGATGGCCCATTACCGTTCGCATCGGTACTCGAACAACTCGTCATCGTTGTCTGCAACAGCACGGCAGCAAAGAGACAGAATATGATCAATGCCAGTGCAACTCGTTGTCCATTCATCGGTCTAACCTCCGTTGTATCCATGGTTTTCATGCTCCTTTATTACCCCTGTGTACTGGGTCCCGGTTCGAGACCGATATCCGATGGGCTGCCGTCGCTGTCAGCATCCTCGAGATCTCCCGGCTGGCTGTGCGCCAGTCCGTTCAAAGCCGTGTACGGATTTACTATTCCGCTACCCAACTGCCCCAGGTAATCAGGATTTTCAGTGTAAACATCCGTTGTGAATGTAGTGATTACGTCTACCGCCAGTTCGTTCGACAGCGTAGGATCGTAGGCGAACAGGAGCGCGAAGCATCCCGTGACCAGCGGACAGGCCATGCTGGTTCCCGACATGTACGCGTAGGTATCGTCGAAATAACTGGAGTAGATTCCGGTTCCGTAGGCTGAAACATCAACCCAGTCACCGTAATTTGAAAAGCTTGCCTTTGTTCCGGATTTATTTATCGCCGCTACTGATACGACATGGTTGTGAGCGGCAGGATAATACCTTGTATCTGTATTTGAATTCGCCGCGGCTGCGACAATTACCTTACCCGCAGCCCACGCCTCGTTTATCGCTGACTGCAGGAGGCTTGATTCATATGATGTTGCGATCGACATGCTGAGTACACGCACTTCATCGATCTCAGTCGCGTATTCGACAGCCTGAATGATGCTCGAGAAAGTCGCCCCGGTGTCACCGTTCGTGGGGAAAATTCTCAGTGGAAGAATCTGCGTTCCCGATGCGATTCCGCAGGCGCCCTCGCCGTTATTTACATGTGCCGCGATGATTCCGGCACAGTGAGTTCCATGACCGACATTCTGGTCCACGATCCCGTCCTGGTTGTTGTCGACTCCGTCGCCGGGTGTCTCGCCGCCAAGGCCGTCACCGCCGACGATAAAATCGGCACCGCTGATGATGCTTCCCTGGAGTTCGGGATGGTTACGGTCCACGCCTGTGTCGATAACCGCTACCCAGACGTCCTCCGATCCAAGCGTGATGTCCCACGCAAGGGTCGCGTCGATTTTAGGATATTCGTGCTTCTTTCCGTAGTCAGGATCGTCGGGTGTAAATGTCGGATATGCAAGGTAGTTCGGTTCAACTACACCCACACGTGGATCCGATTCCAGATCGAGCCAGACTGACGCGAGATCTTCAGCGTTATCCAGCCTGAGACGGTAGATCGGCTGCGATTCACTGACTCGCTCGATTATTCTGTAAGTTCCCGATGTATTCAATGAGAGTACGTCCGCCATTCCGGCGCCGTTGTCCATCATGACAAGAAGTTCACCGGACGCCACCATTGCCGTCTCTCCCGTGATGGGATTGGCAACAGTTGCTTCGCTTTCGTAGGCAACCGCGGGTCTTGTATCCTTGTACCACTCATCGGATACCTCAACCACCAGTCCCAGTTGATCGTTTCCAGAAGATGAACCCGTAGGGGTAAACAGAATCTGTACTTCACACTCCGTCTCGGGTGCCGCCCACTCGACCGACCTGTCGTAAGTGACAAGCGACGTGCCGACACTCACACCATCAATCACCCATGAACCTGCGGAACAAATTGCCTCATAACTCTGACCGCGCATTTCAGCGGGAGGATCGTAGGTGAATAAATGCGATCCGCCAGGTGATACTGTCATATCCCAGTCTGCGCTGATATCGTAGCAGTCCAGACTGACACCAGGCGTATGTACGCCCAGAACATTATTATTCGTGGGAACTGTCGGTAGATCTCCGGTCACGGGATTACCCCCGCCACCGCAGGCAGACATCATTATTACGGTAATTACTGTCAATATTGAAAACGCAAAGCGGGTAAGTTTCATATTAGGGCACCTCACAGACGGGTGGTGTCCTGATACATGCAGAAATCGTACCAAATGGTAAATTATAGCGAAATTTTAAGTGTGTCCCTGAAGCTGCGACTGATGCGGGCTACAAGAGGTTAATATTATCCGGTATGTGCAATGAAATACTATATCACGGCATATTCTCCCATGACGGACACAATGTCCCCGGCATCCCTGCCCTTCCGGTACCCCTTCTCGTTTAAACCTATCCTATCAATCCGAATACTTCTTGAATTAAGATGGCTTAGCTGTTTTAATTCATTGATTGAAACCTTCCTTTTGAATCTTAATCATCTCTAATGAGCGGGATCACAGGTTTCAAGGAACTGTTGCGATTAAAAATCGCAACTGTGAACTTTCATTAACCTGAAAAGTCTGATTAGATAAAATCTGATTACGTGTCTTTTATTGTATTAGACATCCATACAGTGAAAAAATGTCCGCCATAGGGAAAGAACAAATCAAGGGGCGTATTAATCAAGTACAGGCCGTAAGCAAACGTAACTTACTGCTTACATGCATTCTTGTATTCCTTTTACTGTTGAATCCTGTTACTTACGCTCAGGACACATCGGATGCCGGGACCGGCAGCCCCCCCGGTGAAATAACAGCTGAAGGCATGACCATGGATGTCCGGGCCAGTTTCGGTCCCCTTGTACGACAGTGGTGCTATTTCCCGGTCAGGATCACTATTGAAAATGCCGGCTCGTCCAGACGCGGACAGCTGAGGATCATCAGCCAGGACCCGCTGAATCCCCTGAGCGCGACCTTCGAAGCCGAGTGCGACATACCGACAAACTCACGAAAGACCTATTTCCTTTACCCGTACTTCCTCGAGCACGATCCATCGCCTGCGATCATTGTTGAGTACGTTGAGCGTAACAACACCATCGCATCAGCCACCCTGGAATTCGATAACCTCCGTGAAGAAGAACGTTTATGGATTGAAGTGGCCGATGAGGGCTCCGATTTTGTCTTTCTGTCCGGTATGCAGATGCCGTACGGCACAACTTTTTCTGAAATCGCAACGTATGCAGCGGAAGAGCAGCAGAACTACGGATACGGCTACGGTTACAACCAGGAAGAGCAGATGATTTTGTATCCCTCGGCATCGAATGCGATGGCGTGGACCCGTCCTGAATTCCTGCCTGACCGTTCCGAAGGCTACCACGCTGTCGAAGGATTGATTCTGAATACTAGAAGGTTCTACGAGCTGTCGCAGGAGCAGCGCGAGGCACTCGCAGACTGGATTGTATCCGGCGGTTCAGTGATCATGTGGCTTGGCGAGGACCCGAACAGCTACCAGGGTTCGTTTCTAACAGGAGCGATCGATGGCAGCGGATGGACCGGACCATCGGCATTGACCCGGCAGCCGATTCGCACGACCCTGCCGGCCCTGACGTCGATAACGGGATTCACCGAGCAGCGAAGCGTGCTCGGGACCTTCCCGGTGACCTACGCGACCGATCCACACGTAACGACTCTCCTCGCAGAGGACGGTATTCCCGTTCTGCAGCATATCAGGCTGGGACGCGGGGACATTCTGCTTTCCGGGCTCGATCTGTCATCTCTGAAATCAACATCACCATCTGGTCTGACCGATTACCTCAGGTTCATGATGGGTTACCTGATCTCACGGAACGACGAACTTGATCCGCTGGTCAAGGGCGAGGCAACGTCATCTATGCATTATTACCAGGAAAGGACCATCGGGAATCCGTATGTCGAACGATCCCATTTCTGGGTGCTGCATGATTTCGATAACGTGCTGCAGTCCGACAACCTGACCGCCCTGCCCCGGCCCGACCTGCTTGTCCTGTTTCTGCTGGCATACATACTGATCGTCGGACCCGTTAATTATTTCATCCTGTTAAAACTCCGGCATCGTGAATGGCTCTGGTACACGATTCCACTCATCGTTACGGTTTTCGTCCTGATCTCTTACACCTGGGCGCTCGGAACAAAAGGTTCAAGACTGATGCTGTCCCGTGCGAACATCATTGACGCATATCCTCATCAGCAGGCCGCATGGGAGTCAAGTTACTTCGGAATTTTCAGCCCTGCCGGAAGACGGTACGATATAAAACTCGATTCACCGTACGACCTGATCCGCAGGCTGGAAACGCCGTCGCCATCCATGGGCTACCTTGGCCAGCCTGATCAGCAGTATTCAGGAGAGGTTCTCAACCTTGTCCAGTTTGCCGAAGGCGGCGAGACGAGGATCGACGATGCGTACATCCGTATCTGGTCCGAGCTCCACTTCGAAAGCGAGGGATCCGTGCAGCCGCCGGGATATGTGGAAGCAGTCGATGTATCTCTTGTAGACAGCCACCTTACGGGAGTCCTGAACTTCAACATAGCCCGGGAACTGGAGCATCCGTTTGTTTTTTATTACGGGCGACGTGGCTTCAGCATCGATCACCTTGAAGGTGTCACCCTTGAGGGCTCTGGAAGTGCTGATTTCGATATTTTCCTGGCAGTGGGTTCGGACCTGAACACGTCCCTGTTGCCAAGGGACGCCGGTCCTGCGAGAAACACGCGCATCAGGAATGGAATTCTCCAGGCCGTCAACCACCGTCCGTTCGACAACTCCCCGACTGATGAAATAATACTTGCGGGCTGGATCTCCGGTCCGGGTGAGCGTGCGGTTACAAGCCCGCGGATTCGCGCATCTACGGAGGAAACACTGGTTCTGTTCCACATACCTGTCAGTGTGACGTCAGGTGAGATTGAATTTGCAGATTCCAGCGGACACCTGGTCGTGTTCCAGTCGACCGACACTGAACTCGACAGCTCCGGGAATATGTATATCGAAGATGGCGGTTTGCTTTATACAATGAGCTTCCTGCCCACCTCCATCGACGCCGGTCATCCAGACTCGTTACAGATCACCTTCGATGCCGAGGTAACGGCGGTCAGGTTCGATGTGTACGCTTTCGATCACCTGAACGGTACATGGAACCTGATTCCAGCAATCAACAATGATAAAGGCCAGTTTCTCTACAGGCTAGGTGACGTCACACGTTACCTTTCGCCGGATGGAACGACTGTCTTCCTGAAGATCCTTGGCGACCAGGGAAGTCCCGGTGACGTTATTTCAATAGCAAACATAACTCCCTATGAACCTTAGAACACTCAACAGCGGTGGTCTGACCCTGGTACTCCTTGAACGGCTGTTGACCAACCGGGTCTGGCTGATGGTAATTTTCCTGCTGCTCGCGTGCCTGGTCCCATTTTCCGGCGGTACGGTGCCTTTCAGGGGAGATCCCCTGCAACTTCTCGATCCGTTCAGTTTCAGCCTGCTGACACCATCGATGCACGCATTCGGTCCGCATTCTATGCTTGCGCTTGCAGGGCTTTTTTTAATCACGGGTGCGCTCATCACCTGGCGTGACCTCGAACAACCCCTTAATTTAAGAGCTGCAGGCGATATCTTCCAGGGTGCTGTCCTGCCGGTGACTGCGACCCTCCTCTACCTGCTGTTCCTTGTGCTGAGCCTGCCCCTCATCGGGCATTCGTCAGCATTCAGGAACATCGGTGCACTTGGAATCACCATTCTGGACCTTGTCCTTCTTGGTGCAATGCTCGCATTGATTGTCGATTTTGCCCTGGCTGTTACAATTCAACGCAGGCTGAGACCGTTGGTGGGCTGGATGGTGGCAGGTGCCGTTTTCCTGACAAGGGGCATGACTGACGCTTTTATCATCGCACCGGAAGTACGTGAACTTGTAGAGGCTGACTGGACGCTGGTAGCATGGCACCTGGTACTTGTTATAATCGCAGCAACTATTTACGTCATTCCGGGTCTCAGGATTAAGCACTGACAGCACAAACATCACATATGAAAGTCCAGCGAAGAAAAAAAATTGCAGTTTCAAGGCTCAGATTACGCCTGCTGGTAATTATATTATTGAGCCTGATCTGTTTTAGTCCTGCACAGGCCCGTCACACCCGGAACGAGATCGATCTCAGCGGGTCGATGGGTTACGGCGGGTATTACCGCGTTGAAACTCCCACACCCATATTTGTAGAGGTTGGTAATACCGGGGAATTGTTCGAGGGATGGGTTCTCGCGGGCCTCGGGCTCTGGATACCCCCTACGTACTACACGCGACCCCTTACAATCCCGCCGGGTGGACAGCAGAACGTCGCACTGGGATGTTTCGGATGCTACGAGGACGTGCAGTGTACTGTGCCCGTCATGGTTCGCGGTCGGGACGGCGCTCCGATCGATGAAATCGAGCTTGAATCGTGGCGCATAGGCCAGTTCGACACTCTTCTGGTCCATCTGGGCGAACCGTCTCATGAGCTTGATAATCTGTTCAGTGAAACCAGTCCCGGATTCCTGAACTTCGCTGTCAGGAATGTCGAGGCGGCCGCATCCCAGATAAATTACTCCCCACGAATACTGCCCGTCGTGCTGGACCCGGACATCCTCCCGGATAATCCCTTCCTTCTCGATTCAATAGGGCTGTTAACCATGAATCTGGCTCAATGGCTCGATCTTGAGGAGTCCGGAAGGAATGTCATAACGGAATATGTGCGTCACGGCGGTAATCTCCTCGTTTACTGGGATTCATCGACAGATCCCATTGATGGCTGGTCAGCATCGTCGCTGCTGCCCGTTGAATCCGGTGGAGCGACGTTCGAGATCTCCACTGAATCTGTAATCAGCTCAAGCGACGCACATGTCATGCTTGACGCGCATGCAAGGCTGATACCGGAGAGCATCAGGTCACAGATGCGT
>JAUWTM010000010.1 GCA_030614715.1 Planctomycetota bacterium | reverse complement strand
GACTATGAAGATTTTCCTCAGGGCCGAGGATCTGCTTCCCCTCCGTCAGGAATATTACGACGATGACATGGAACTCGCACGATACATGGTTTTCTCGGAGTTCAAATTTATGTATGACCGTATCACCCCTACCGTCATGAGGATGATACCTCTCGATGAGGAAGACCGGTACACGGAGATCATCTACGTGGAGATGGAATACGACATCGAACTTGATGACGATGTTTTCAGTCTTCAGAACCTTCAGAATCCGTAAAAAAGTAATCAGTATGAATGCAATAGAGATTTAAAATTCGGAGTGCAGAAATGAACACACTTATAACCAGGCTGGCCTGGAGAAACATCTGGAGGAACAGCCGTCGGACCACAATCACGCTCGTGGCTATGGTACTGAGCGTGGGTTTCATGATCTGGATGATTACATTCATGGACGGCTTCCATCTGTATTTTATCCAGGCGCAATTGGACTTCGGGCCTGCGGCACTGCAGGTTCATGCTGAGGGATACCAGGACGACAAGAAAGTTGAAGATGTGATCCTGGATCCGGCACCTATCGTCGACGCCCTCAGGGAACTTCCCGGTGTTGAGGGGGTGGGCACACGACTGAATACTTTCGGACTTGCCAGCCATGGAAACGCATCGCAGACCGTGATGCTTGTTGGTACGGATCCTTCCGCAGAACCTGACCTTTCATTTTATCCGGAAAAGATCAAAGAAGGGGAATGGCTCCCGGATACTTACGATCCTGAGGGACGTCTCCCGATTGTAATCGGCCAGGCGATGGCGGAAAAACTCGAGGTTGAGCTTGGTGACCGGGTTTTCCTCATGGTCCAGGGTCTGACCGGCGATGTGGCATACGCCGTATATTTCGTCCATGGTATATTCCGCACGGGAATCAATGAGTTGGATAAGAATATGGCCTGGGTCCCGATCGATTCTCTCAGGAGTGTCCTTGCAGCCGACGTCGAAAGGTTCAGTAATGCCGCCCATGAGGTTACGGTCCAGATCGAACCCAATTACAACCTGGATCTCTTCACTGCCAACGCGGTTGCCGCTGTCGGGGAGCGTTCGCAGCCCCTGGAAGTTCTGAACTGGCAGCAGATGCAGCCGGGAATCATGCAGGCCATTGAGATGGATGACTACGTTATCTACATCATGATGATTATCATATTCGCAGTCGTGGCCGTAGGCATAATGAACACTCTGCTCATGGCCGTTTTTGAAAGAATCAGGGAGTTCGGGATCATGATGAGCCTTGGCTCAAAACCGGCGATGATTTTCAAGCTCGTCACGCTTGAATCGCTGCTGCTTGGGCTGATTGGTGCAATCGGGGGCCTGCTGTTCGGCTTGTTGTTGTTCTACATCAACATGAAGATCCCGTGGGATTTCAGCAATTACAAGGAGATGGGAGACCTCGTAGCCTTCGATTACACGGAGAAAATCTATCCGACCCTGGTCTGGTCGAACATCTTAAAAGCTGTCATCGGCATCTATATTTTCACGATACTTGCTTCAATCTGGCCCGCATACTGGGCGAAAAATCTTAAACCAGTCGATGCTTTAAGGCACGTGTAAGGGGTTGATATAAAAATGACACTCGTAGAACTGAAAAAAGTCACAAAGATATATATTACCGGCAAGGTGGAGTACGAAGCCCTCCGGGGAGTGGACTTTACCCTGTCCGAAGGTGAATTCACCGCCCTCGTAGGTCCGTCCGGATCGGGTAAAACCACGATGTTGAATATCATCGGTGGTCTCGACAGCGCCACAAGCGGTTCAGTCTGGTTCGAGGGCGAAGATATCACTAACTGGAACGCCAACCGGCTTTCAGAACTAAGGCGTATCAAAATCGGCTTCATTTTCCAGTCTTATAACCTTGTGCCGGTCCTGACTGCACGGGAGAACATCGAGCTTCCATTATTGTTGCGTAACTGGCCGTCAGACAAGGCCAAAGCACGTGCGCTCGAACTCCTCGAGGCTGTCGAGATTCTGGATATGGCGAACAAGCGTCCCGATGAAATGTCGGGGGGGCAGCGGCAGAGAATTGCTGTCGCCCGTGCGATTTCCGACAAGCCGGCCCTTATCCTGGCCGATGAGCCCACTGCCAACCTCGATTCTAAGACCGGTAACGCACTGCTGGTTATCATGGAGAAATTGAACAAAGAAGAGGGTGTTACCTTCCTGTTTTCGACACACGATCCGAGGGTCGTGGAAAGGGCGAATAAAATCGCTACCCTGGAGGATGGCGTTATAGTAAATGAGAAGGTAATCGAACGAGTGTCAGGATAGGGAGTAAATTACAGGTCGAGAATGAGCTGCAGGATTTATAAAATACTGATTTTAACGTTTATCTTACTCATTGCGATGTCCGGAGCTTCGTACGCTGCATGGCAGGATGACCTGCCCGATGGCCTTCGCATGAGCGGACGAAATTTCACCGCTGGTGGTTACTCCTTCGAGCGCCAGTTCATTCCCGAAAGCCTTCTCGGTGAATTCAACGTCCGACTGTTTGGCAGCTACTCATTCAATCCCGAGTGGAAACTCGAATTCGCGTGGCAGGGGGATTACACATACTTTGAAAGTATCGGCCTGATCCCCGACATGGGTCCCAGTGGGCTTGTTGACCTTGACTGGAACCTGGAAAAGCACCCGAACTGGGCCGCAGGCCACCAACTCGACCGCCTTAACCTCAATTACCGCAATGATGACTTCACGCTGGATATCGGCAGGCAGCGGATAGCCTGGGGCTCAGTCCAGACCTTGTCGTTTCTGGACATGTTTCATCCCGTACGTCCCGGCGACCCGTTCGTTCCCGAGCAACCGGGTACAGACGCCGTCAGGCTTCAGATTCCGACCGGTCCGACCGCTGGCTGGGAAGCGTTGTATGCTTGGTTCGACGATCACGGCAGCGAGGCTTTTGCTGTCCGGTACCATAAGGTTCACGGTGATTTTGAGTCAGGTTATTCCGTCGGAAGGATCAGGGGAGAGAATTTCGTTGCATTTGAAACCAGCGGTGATTATAACGATATTGGAATAAGGCTGGAGGCGTCCTGGCGCGACGTTGAGGTCGGTGAACCCTGGCTGGTGGCGTTCGAATCCGATTTCGCTCCGAATTCCAGCGCCTACATCTCCGGTGAGGTCTTCTACAACGGACCGGGAATGACAGATGTGCTGAATTACGATCCACAGGCAGTCGAGAGGGGAGAGTTTTACCTCGGACGATGGTACGCGGGTCTCAACTGCATGTATAACCCCGGTGGGTTGAGCACGCTCGGGCTGGTCGGGATTGCCAATCTCAGCGATGATTCATGGTTCGCTGATATCTCGGTCCAGCATTCGCTGTCAAATTCTACTGACTTGCGGGTGGGTTTCCAGCACTATGAGGGCCATCTTATCAGCCAGTACGGTGCCTACCCCGACATGTTCTACATCATCAGGACCAGCTATTTCTGATCCCTCGCTTTCACAACTTTCATATCCCAATAATAATTTATTAGTATGGAAACTTCGGAAGGTGTGATAAAATTATTACATCCTCTTATTACTTGTTTAAAAACACAAACGAGGTAATTGTACATGCTTTCCCAATCCGCAAAACTATGCTTCATGGTTTTACTGCTTCTGCTTGCCGTTACGGCGTGCAGCAGGGATTCAGTGCCGGTCGATCCCGGACTCACTGACACGATCAGGGACGCTTCCGTCTCCCAGTCAATGTGCTGGGGCACGTGGGATGTCACGATCGATGCAAATTCTGGTGAGATTGAATTGGTCCCGGAGAGATCAGGAGATTTCACCGCCAACGTAACGAGGTTCCTCCAGCCCCCGATATCGCCAATCGAGCTGGTAGGGATGTCCATTAATATGGCGGAATCCGACATTTTAACCGGCCTCATCACAATGGATGTCACTTTGCGTCACCCGTTCCCGGGCAAGACCCTCTTCAGGGGTTTCGACGTCCGGGGAATCATTCATGCTGACGGCGGCGCCATCGGAAAATACGACCCGAGTGCCGTGATTAACCCACCGGACGGAATACATATGACCAACCCGGACGGCTTTACTCGTTGGTTCAACCAGGTTGAATTCACCAACTACGGGCTGCTCTTCGGATATACGGAAGGTCACTATGCAGTACCAAATTACACTTCCACGCAGACCATCTGCCCGTACAAGATCCATACCCCGTCGCTTGATCCCCGGCAACCGTACTACCAGATGGATTACGAGCAGCGATGCACGTTCCCGGCGATCGACGGGTTTTCAAAGCGGATGTACAGGATCAAGTTCGACGACACCCAGTCTCCCATGTACCGGTTTAAGTACTCGATATCGGCAAACTGGTCGAGACCCGATCCTGACTTTGCGCCTGAATATCCTATTGAAGCGTTCGACTCTATGGCAAACATGCAGGAACCCTACATGGTCAAGATCGAGGAATACGAGGACATCCCGTACTACGTCGATGAATACGTTGCGGGTGGCAATCTCCAGTTCCTCCTTACCATTGGCGACTGGCAGGCTGTCGGTGGAAACGTCCTCGATGAGATTTCACATGTCTGGATCGAGTCACCAACTCTGTTTGAGTTCCCGGTTGATGTCAGGGACACTATGGAGTTCGTTTCGAGCGGTCACGATACCCAGGCAACCTACAGGATATTTATCGAGGACATGTTCCCGACTGCTCTCGACGGGCAGCAGATGTTGATCACGGTCGAAAGCACAGATCCTGACTCTTTCGAGCCCCAGATCGAGGGCGACACGAGCATGTGGGTGTATCCGGATGCCCCCCTTGCTGCATACTGCATTGGTGACGTTCCGGTCACGAACCTGACACCGACCGGTGAGTATGCGTACTGTTACTTCGTCCCGGACTGGTGCGCGACAATGCGTTACCAGTGTGCAAGCGACTCACAGAATCAGCTCCTGATCAGCAACATTATCAGCCAGAACGTCGAGGGCTACTACAACGATTTCACCCACATCCAGAGCTGGGAGGGGAAAACAACCTCCTACGTCTGGGGTCAGAATTCAGACGCATTAGCGGACACATGCGCGTCCCTCGGCTACTCGTTCGAGCGCACCCACAATGACTATTTCGACCCAGGTGGAAGCCGTGTTGTTCTAGCCGTGATCTGGTCGAACGTCAACACACCACTCGATCCACCGTTCACACAGGAAGAGGCACACGACATGCAGGAATTCATTGAGAACGGCGGAATCCTGATCTTCATGTGCGAGAAGAGCTCCAACATGCACGTCCCGAGCCTCGACAACATCTTCGACTGGCTCGGAATGCTTATGGAGTACGGTGGTGGCGCGACTCCTGAGTCGGCGGACGGTTGGACCAGCAACATCACGTGGCACTGGCTCACGGATGGTGTCGAAGTGTATCACTACTTCACCTGCGGCCAGTGGCTTACTGAAGACCCGCACGTGTTGACTCTCGTGGCAACCGAATACGATGAGAAAGCGGTCCTTATGTACCCGCTGCCCCTTGAGTAAGCGAGTTAAGATATGAAATTCAACGACCCGGGCATAAGCCCGGGTTTTTTACTATTTTATGTGTTGAAACAGATGTGCAGAGGCAAAGTGTGGAACAAGAAACGGCATTAAGTGGCCCCGATTTTGTTTTTTCGGTCGATATTATTAATAGAGCGAATGTGACAGCATTCGTGAAGTAAGTGATGCCATTATGAGTAATTTAATGCTGGTTCCAATGATCAGGAACAGGAAGCAGTGGTCCAGCGGGAAAGTTAAGGGCTACCGCAACAGCCTGTGCACGTCATGGATAATGGAGTACCATTTCTGCGAGTTCATGCTGTCAATGGCAGGTAAGTTCTGCGTGAATTGAAAATTTCGCCACCCATTTCTCCCAATAATCAACAAAAATCAATGCCTCCCTCAAGCATACAACGCGGTTCACTTCCCCTTCGTGTAACTGGTGCTTGAGGGTGTTTCATCTAATGTAGACCTCCTCTACGTACTCCCCATCTTCAATCGGACAATTTCTTCATCAAATTAACAGCATGTGATAAACTTAAGTAGTTATCCAAATGAGATACATATTCCTCATATCTCTTGCATGTCTCCTCCTCGGATGTTCCGGGGGTGGGGTCAGCGATTCGCCGGTGATGCCGGATTCGGGGAGCAGCCTTTCGGGACCTCGTGAATCTCTTGAGATCGTAACCGGACTGCCAGATGGCTCGGATTGGAAGTTAGTCGATGCCTGGAGCCTGACCTTCTACCGTGAAACCGGTGAGCTTGTTCCGTTAAGGACATCCACAGCCTGGTGGGAAGTCAAGAATTTCCTTCTCCCCCCTGAATGTGATTACTGCCTCGAATTTTCCGGTACACATTGGGACGAATTGACAGGACGTCTCGATTTCACTGTCACCGTGACGAATCCGACAGGGCTGACAGTGTTCGTTCCAAGGGCGGTTCTGCTGTTTCCCGACGAGTCGTTCGTGCTGGTCCAACCGGATGGGTATCATGCGTGGTACGAGGATGGAGTCGGTCCCGATCTCGATCCGGTTCGTAACCTGCAGGACAGCGGCGATCCGGTCGAAGGTCACTCCGAGATCTCGAGGGACTGGACGATCTTCCTGCCGAACGGTGCCGGGGACATCGTTGAGATCGATTATTTGATCGAGACGTCGTGGCCTTCCGAACCCGTAGAGCCGTGGAGGATCAGGGAGGACTTGCAACACGGACCGATCGGGCAACTGGTAATCGATGGCACCGGCACGTATGAATATTTCATCGAGGTCAGGGACTTTCAGGACGACGTGACGGCTGTGTATGTGGATGCCTCAGCATTCGGGCTGGGAGTAGTGGCGTTGACTGAATCCATGCAGTACGAGGATGTCTGGGAGGGGCAGTTCACCAACCCGAACGGAGCGGGTGTCGGGAAGTACAGGCTGCTTGTGAGCGTCGAGACGTCGACCGGTGATCCTGGCTTTTATGGATATCTGGATGTGGCTGTCGGGGATGAGGGGATTCCGATCAATCCGCAGCTTGAGCTGGTCTGGAACATCGTACCCGACTACCCGCCGTATCCGGGCTATCCGGTGTATGTGAACGGGACAACGTTGTGGGCTTATTTCTACAACGAGGGGTGGATGGCATTCGATATCTCCGATCCGTCCGATCCGAAGCCGATGGGATCACATATGGAACTAATTAAGGGCTTGTATCCTGGAGCTGGCTCAACAACTTGGGTTGTAGGCCCTGGGTTCGGGATGTTTACTGGACAGTTATCCGAAATAACACTGGACACGAGAACGTATTTTTATGATCTGAGTGTTGATCCATTTCCTGATTTGTACAACTGGGCAAGTATAAATGGGGGACCACCCGGAACCGGTTTTAATGGAGGAATATACGAGCGAATATTTGGCACAACCTTAGCAATGAGAGCAGGATCTTCTGGTCAGTATGACCAGTTTTATTATGTGCTTTTGGACTGTAGTGATCCGTACAACCCAGTTTATACCGATATCGCCTCAGTTACATACGATCACAGCGATTACGTACTTGATGCAAATGAAGACTGGTTTGTGCTGATGGGATACGAGGATACCTTTGAATCTAACGTCATAGAGATTTTCAGAAGGCCGGTCAGCATTGAGGACGAACCGGAGTACCAGATTGTGATGGACCAGCCGAACTGGCGTCGGTGGGCTAAAGTCTACAACGATGTGCTATTCCTCTCTGACACTGAAGCTGATGTGCTGCGATGGCATTACACTGAGCTCGATGGCTGGCAGGAAATTGAGCCATTCAATGTGTTCCCAAAAGGAGAGGGATATATATTGGGAGATGGAAAGCTAAGGGAAAACGGTTATTACTACCTGCCAGGGTATGATCCCAGCCATAATCAAGCTACTGTTATCCTTGACATAAGCGATCCACTTGATCCTGCCATCGTAGATATCTACTGGGACGGCAATGGCCTTAATGACTGGTACTATGCATCGACACCAGAAATAACCGGTGATCTATTTATATCTGCAAACGGTAAATGGGGTGCAATCTACCCTGAGACATTTGGCGCTGTCGTTATAGCGGATTCCGATGATCTCAGCAATATCATCGGTGTAATAGATTATTACGACGACAGCCATTCGCAGGCTGTTGACGCATCTGGAGACATCGTTGCTATTGCGGAAAATAACATGGGCATACTGATTGCCGACATCTCGAACTTGCCCGATCCACCTGAACAGTACACATGGGTACAGACATCCGGGAAAGCCCGGGATATAAGGCTGTACGAGGCATCAGGCGGCCTGGTTGCATATTCTGCCACTGAAGGCACAGGTGTGGAGATCTTCGACCTCGCCGATCCATTCTCCCCGCTCAAGATAGGTGAACTTGCATACACCGCCATTCGTACAATCGATCTCAGGAACAATACATTCGCTGCTGCAGGCGATGACGGGATCATGGTCTGGGAACTCACCGATCCATACAGCCCGACACATCTTGGAACGGTTAATCCTCTCGACGGCTCTGACGGCCCCACATGGGACGTGGAAATCTACCAGGATGCATTATGGGCACGAAACAACTACTCGCTCACAAGGTACGACCTAAATTCAGGCTGGCCTCCGACATCGCAGACGAGGACCGGCCTCGACGCGTCGGGTGGCTGGATCGACGTAAACAGCCCGTACATCCTGGACAGGAACGATTCGCTCCCGGGTTTGTACCCGGAGTACACAGTTAAATTCGATGTAGACAACTGGCTGACCGACGATCCATTCATCGTTTACGCATTCGCGTTTAGAAAAATTATTAACGGATCGTATCTCTACGTTCCCAAGGGAAAACTTGGTGGTTCCAACTGGGGAGAGCTTGCGATTTTCGATCTGAATGAGCTGCCCGAAGTGCCCGATTTCGGCTGGTGGATGAGTCTTGTTGACATACCGAGAGCGTTCGACTGGGACGCGAACTATACCAACGGGCAGGGCAAGGTTATCCACGAAAACTACTACATTTCCGCCAACGGTGCCCTCGACCTCACAATCGTAAGGCTTTGGTAAGGGAAATGCAGCAATACAAACACTTCTTGTTTCGAGCTAACAACCCACCTTAAAGAGAATGAAAAAAAATATGCCGCCTGCACGCGCCATGTCCAGTTTGAATCATCCTATCCCGTTCGGGGTGCTTGCGGGTGAATCAAATTAATTACATTTACACCAACTATTCAATATTTCCCCGACAGCCCAAGTACCCGAAGTACCTCCTCGATAGTTGTCTCACCCGAAGCCGCCTTCCGAACCCCATCCGCTGCCAGCGTGACCATTCCCTGGTTGATCGCGATGTCCTGGATCTCCTCGTGCGACGCATCCGCGGATAACGCCTTCGCGATTTCAGGCGTCACCACAAGCGTCTCGGTGATTACATTGCGCCTCTTATATCCGGTTCTGGTGCATGCATCGCACCCGACAGCCCTTCTGAAGTTCCTCTTCAGCGAATGCCAGTTAAGGCCGCCGTCACGGGCTATCGCGGCCATTCTATCCAGCTCTGTTGTTGTCGGCTTGTACTTTTCCGAGCATTCTACACATAGTTTGCGAACCAGGCGTTGCGCCAGGACCAGCTTCGTGGCCTCAGTGATCATAAATACATCTATTCCCAGGACCCCCATCCTGGTAAGAGCTTTCACAGCCGTTGGAGCATGCATCTGGGTCATGACGAGGTGCCCGGTCAGCGCGGCCTGAAGCGCACCTAGCAGCGTTTCCGAATCGCGTATCTCGCCGACCGCAATAACATCTGGATCGGTACGGAGGATCGCCTTGACCGCACTGGAAAAGGTCACTCCAGCCGAGGGATTCACCGCGACCTGGTTGACCCACGGTAGGTAATACTCGATCGGGTCCTCCACAGAGACCGTCTTGACCTTCGGTCCGGTTCTCTCGCTCAGGCATGAGTAGAGCGTTGTCGTTTTACCGCTTCCGGTCGGACCGGATATGACCAGGAGTCCCCACGGAGATCCGAGCGCCTGCATGAGGCGATCCCTGTCGGATTCCGAAAACTCGATCACGTCCAGGCCGATCGACACCGCTGATGAATCGAGAATCCTGAAGGTCAATGCCTCACCCAGGCCGGTCGGAAGGAAGGATGCCCTGAAGTCCAGCATCTTTTCCGACTTTCCGCTGCCGGGTATTACCATTTTGTTCAGGATCCTGCCGTCCTGCGGACGGTCTTTTGTGTGGATATCGCAACCCGCGCGACGTTTGAACTCCTCCACGAGCGGGGGAAGCAGTCTGTTGTCCATGTCAGTCACCCGGTGAAGTACACCATCGATTCTCAAACGCATGATCGTTTCAGGCTCACGTCCATGATCTGTCATCTGCGGCGCGATGTGTATGTCGCTTGAGTTCGTTGCGACACCGAGCGCCATTATCAGGTCTGCTGCCCGCACCAGCTCGGATTCATCCAATTGAGGCACCTTCCTGCCGGTTACTTCTTTCAGTTTCTTACTGAGGGTTTTTATCAATGGAGTGATATCTGCCGAGAGACCGATACGTGGCTCCTCACCCTTTAGGAACCTGTCGATATCGTCCCTGTAGAAACGCCATTGACGTCCGACCTTCATTCCCTTTATCTTCCCGGAGCGCAGCCAGCGGTAGAACGTGGGACGCGTGGTTTTCAGAAGCTCAATGGCCTCCTGCATGTCGATGAGCTCACCGGTTTCACCCGACCTGGGTGCACTGTCCGATGTTTTCGTCGTTGAGGTCTTCTTCTTTGCTCCTTGCCTGGGTTTCACCTTTGATTTCTCCCGGCTCGATCTAGTCTTAGTCGCTCTTTTCCTTGCTGCCATGATATTGTTCCTTCCTCTGTGATATTAAGTCTGATAGTCGAATTTGATCAAAATATATCATTAGGATTATGATACGCAAAGAGATTTTGAGGAAATCAGGCCGATTTTCTGAAATCTGGTCATGTTGATGTATAATTATCACTCGTTTGCTGTCTGTACCGATTTAGATTACAGGGAGGCGATGCAATGGCCGAAGACCTTCTGCAGGATGCACTCGAGTTCGCTCGGGGTGTCCATCATACTAACCTCGCAACATGCGATGATATCCAGCCCCACGTGAGGCTTATGCACTGGGTGAAAATTGAGGATGACTTCACCGTCTGGCTTTCGACCAGAGCATCATCCAACAAGGCACGCCATATTGCCGGTAATCCGAAAGTCTGCACCATATTTGTCGCAGAGCCGGGTTACGTCCGCGTCTTTGGTACTGCCGAGATTGTAAAGGACCAGGCATTAAAGGATGAAATGTGGAAGGAAGAGTGGGAGATGTACTGGCCCGACAGCTCGGACCCGGACTACATCCTGCTGAAGATCCATCCCGAGACGGTCGATTACCTCAACATGGGTACAGGCGATACTTTACCCCGTAAGGTCTTTTAGATACATGGTTGCTATCTAAACCACACACAAACTCGATCACGAGTTTGCGTGTGTCACGAATTTTCCTGAATTTTTAGTCGAAGATAATCTACTTACGAGCCCCAGCCAAGGGACACAAGCCAGTCGACAAAATCATTCGCTACAGCTGTGCAGCCTGCCTCGTTTGGGTGAGAATCCCATTGATCGTACTGGTAGGAATACCGCAGGCAGTTATAATCACCGCTCCCGGAATTATCTCCCGCGAGTACGTCGAACACATCGTAAGCCGCGAGATTGTCGATCCCGTCATCGTACGGCCCTGTCAGCCAGTTCGCGAATTCACGCGCACGTGCTGCAACAGAGGGTTCTGTGTAGGTCGGTACCAGCGGTGGGGTTGTGAACGGAATGAACAGGGTCCCGGGGTGCTGCTCGACAACCGACTTGACCGTGTTGTAGTAATCCCTGTACTCGTTCAGCATCGCGGAATCTTCGATGTAGGACGCCGGGAAGCATGATTTGAATGCAATGATATTGTAACGCTCTCCGGCTGGAAGGTCCCACGTCATCATGTCGTCAAAGTGACTGGTGAAGGTTGTCGGCCAGTGCTCGGGATCGGTGTTGTCACCGACCCACCCGTCGTCGTACGTCCGCGTGTGCACGTCGAACCCGGCGTCGACCAGCAGGTCGTACATACCACCGTCATACAGGAATCCCTCGCCTGTTGAATGATGGATGAAAAGGAATTTCAGCCCGTCTGCGGTGCTGCCCGGGTTGTTCCCCGATGGATTGTTGTCCTGGTTTGTGTCAGGACTCCAGGCGTTTGCGGCTCCTGTACACGAGCAGCCAAGGCAGATCGTGCAGAGGGCAAGAATGAAGATGAATGTGAGCTTGAAGTTGCGCATGTCGCCCCTCTCGTTCATTATGAATTTTGCTCATCGACATTCAATCCCTCATTTATGTCCCGTTAATTTTCAGTTCCAGACTAAGTCAGACAGCCACGCAGAGAAATCATTCCCTACAGCGGTACTTCCCGCGACGTTCGGATGTGAATCCCACGGATCATCCTGGTACTCGTAGCGCAGGCAGTTGAAGTCGCCGCTCATCGGATCATCACCCGCGAGAACGTCAAACACGTCGTAAGCCACGAGGTTAAATTCTCCCTCATCGTACGCTCCCGTCAGCCAGTCGGCGAACTCACGCGCCCTTGCGGCGATCGCGGGTTCTGTCTCATTCGGCACGAGTGGTGGTGTAGTGTACGGAATGAACAGCGTCTCGGGATGCAGCTGCGTGACTGTCTTCACGGCGTTGTAATAGCTCTTGTATTCATCGAGCATCGCCTGGTCATAGATATAGGAGGCCGGGAAACACGATTTGAACGCGACGATATCGTAGTACTGCCCTGCTTCGAGCTCCCACGAGATCATGTCGTCGTAATAATCCGTGAAAGTGGTCGGCCAGTGTTCGGGATCGGTGTTATCCCCGACCCAGCCATCGCCGTACGTCCTGTTGTGCACATCGAATCCCTCCGCTTCGAGCTTGGTCCACATCCCGCCGTCGTACAGGAATCCCTCGCCGGTCGAATGATGGATGAAAAGGAACCGTGGATCGTGATCGGTCGGCGGCTCCCACTGTTCACTGATGAGCGGGACGATTTCCAGCCAGTAGAAGTGCGCAACAAGGGGTTCATCTTCAGCGAGTGTCGGTACGCCGAAGGGGTTTGCGTAGGTTTCACCTGTTTGCTCGATGCTGACCCAGATATCCAGTGGTCCTGCAGCGGTCGGTGATGCCGGGATGTCTACCGCGAAGATGCAGTGGTTTGGACCGTAACTCGTTGCGGTCATGTCCGGATGAGCTGCACCTGACCATGCATCGGAATAAAGCGAGATCACGTAATCGTCCACGACATTCCCGGGTCCGGGCTGCACGTGCCAGTTGCCAACCGAGATATCAGCCCTGAAATTTCCACCACCCGAGCTGCCATCCCAGTACCAGTCGGACGTCGTGCCGAGTATGGCAAATGCCACCGATTCCCGGGCGTTTGCGGTCAATGGAAAGTCATCTGGCACGTATTCGGGTGGATCGGGGCTGTGGATGTTCTGCTCCCAGCGGGAGATCACTGCGTACTGGAAGCTGAATCCAGCTGAGTCGGGGAATCGAATGTTATAGTGACGGGTGTTCGTCGATCCCGCCTGGAACATTCCCCGGTTCGCGGGATTGTTTGTTAAGTACTCTATCGGGTGTACTTTCGGTTCAAGGTCGTCGGCGAAATAACGGTACCCGTTGATTATCGCGGACGGTGAGAGTCCCTGCGTGCCCATTTCTCCGTAGATGAATCCCAGCATTTCAGGATCCGTGCCGAGGAATTCAGGGTAGTTCATCCATCGCGTCCAGCCGTCAGCGTTTCTAAGCTGGATGTCATCCGGTCCGGCCATATAGAGATCAGGATCGTGCGGATGCGCGACCGATCCGTTGCCGAGAAGCACACCCATCACATCGAATCCCGTGAACTTTGTGGCGTCCGGGAAAGGGTGCGTGATGCTGATATCGAGCGTGATATCGGTGTAACCGGTGTGATGGTAGATGTTATCGACCGACAATCCGAGACATCCCGGGACGCTGTCGATCATCCCTGTTACATTCAAGGCGAAATCTGCATGACGTAACGGAACCGCTTCGACAGTTCCGTCATCAGTTATCAACACATCCCAGATCCCCCACACAAGCGGTGCGGAGTCGGCCGACCTTGAGCCTGAAACCTTCGGTGTGACCGGATTTGGGTTCGAGCAGCCGAAGAATGCCCAGATTAGTGCAGGGATTAGTAGAAATCCCAGCGAAGGTTTGTTCATGGAACACCTCTCGGGAACAGAATCAGTAATGTTCGGTTGTTATAACGGCACTTACGGTTCCAGAGTATTCAAAAATGCCCTGAATCAGCACTGAATTTCCCTTGTAACGGAAATCATCGACCCTCCGGACATCATATTTATTATAGCGCATTCGTAGAAGCTTAACAGTCAGTAAGCTTGCCCTTTTAAAATACTGTCACGTTGAGAGTGTTCACTCTGAAGGTGATTTAATCGAAATTAATATGTCGGTACGCATCCGACCTGCTTCACCATGTCTTTTCCTGTCCAAATACTCGAGCTGTACTTCTATAGTTTCATCATCATCCTGATACGTTTCACGTCATTCTTCTACACCGCACCAATTTTCGGCGGTTCGACCATGCCGGTTCTTGCAAAGGTTGGATTCGCAGCCCTGACCTCGATTCTTGTACTGTTTGTCACGGGACCGATAGCGGCATCGGTACCGGTAAACATGCTTGAGGTGTTTTTGCTTGTCGCGGGAGAGGTTGCATTCGGCCTGACACTTGGATATTCGGTCAGTCTCGTGTTCGCGGGAGTGCAGCTCGGTGGCATGATGATGGGCTACCAGATGGGTTTCGCGGTCGCGAACGTGCTCGATCCGGTTTCAAACCAGCAGGTATCGATCCTCGGACAGTTCCTGTTCCTTTTCGCGATGCTTTACTTCCTTGTAATGGACGCGCATCACATACTTCTCAAGGGTATGGCGGACAGCTTTATAATTGCGCCGGCTGGAAGCTTCGCGGTGTCGCAATTTTCGGTCGCGTGGCTGGTCGAGACGTTCGGACGGATGTTCTGGCTTGGATTGAAACTTGCGATGCCCATTGTCGGTGCCATTTTCCTCGTGGACGTGTCTCTTGGGATCATCGCGAAGACGGTCCCCCAGATGAACGTCTTTATTGTCGGACTTCCGTTAAAAAGCCTTCTTGGGATGTTTATACTGGGCCTGGCCTTCCCATTTTTCGCTCTCGTGATGCGTTTCGACTTCGAATGGCTCGCTGAGCAGTTCTACGGCCTGATGCATTTGTTGTAATTAATCACAACTTTACCCATTCCTTTATCATTAACACAAATACAACACCATTATGGTGTACCATTACAGTGCACCAACCGTAAGGTTGGTGGCATTCTATGTATTGTCGTAACCCCGTTTACATGATACGATTAGTTCGTTCACTCAGTTATTACCGGTAGAGGTTCGCATTAAATGACATCCATAATTCTGTTTGGTCTCCGAAGGCGGTCCGTAATTCTGGCCGCGTTTTTAATCCTCCTGTTCCTCGTTTCCTGTTCCGGCGGAAATTCCCCGGTAACACCCGACACCGCTGATCGATCCACCGGCGGTCCGATCTTCGATCCCATGGAGGGTGACTCCGGTGACGGCCTTTATGCTCCGGGTGAGGTCCTTCTCACTCTGAACGAGCCGCTGTCCAATCCCGATCTCATTATCTGGGCTGCTGAATTCGACCTGAGAGTGATCGATATCAGCGACGTATCCTGGGGTCCGATGTACCGTCTGAAAATTCCTCAGGGACAGATCGTCACCGACATTGTTGACAAGCTGAACAACGATTCGAGGGTGCGTTGGGCTGAGCCGAATTACATCCTCACATTCGAGGATGCACCTTACGTTCCCAACGATCCGATGTGGGAACGCGGCGACGCGGGGAATGACCCGCGCGACAACGTCTTCGACCAGTGGGGTCCCGCAAAATCCGGTGCTCCGATCGTCTGGAACGAATCGATCGGCACAGAGGACATCGTAGTCGCTGTTATAGACACCGGCATCCTCTATGACCACGAGGACCTTTTCTACCGCCTCTGGTACAACAACGACGAAATATCCAACAACGGAATCGACGACGACGCCAACGGATACGTGGACGACTGGTTCGGGTGGGATTTTCATTACAGCGACAATGGTCCGCACGACACTGGCGGTTATCCGTACCACGGCACGGCCTGCGCCGGTATCGTCGCGGCACAGATAGATAACAACCGCGGACTTACCGGAATCGCTCCGGGCGTGAAGGTCATGGTGCTCAGGGTCAACCTGAACGGCTGGAATTTTAATGCTTACGTCAGCAGCGTTGTAAACGCACTGCACTACGCGAAAGACAACGACGCCGACATCGCCAGTATGTCGTTTGGATCGACAACCTATTCAATCGCCATGGATGAAGCCTGCTCCTATGCCTACGATGACGGCAACGGCGTCGTCCTGCTCGGTTCTGCTGGAAATAGCGGCACGAACGACGCTCACTGGCCGTCCGGTCACGACTCCGTCATGGCTGTCGCAGCCTGCTGCGCGTTTAACGACGCCAACCAGCGTATCGTGGAGCAGCGTATCAGTGCGGCATCCGGATTCCCGTGGGGATCGACCTGGGGTACCCAGCTTGAAATCTCCGCGTACGGCGACAAGTACACAACCACGTACGGTGAACATTACAGCGCGTACTGGGACGGTAATGACGATTTCTTCTTTGGCGGAACGTCCTGTGCATGCCCGATGGCTGCTGGCGTGGTGGCGCTGGTCAAGACCTTCAATCCCGGCGAGAACGCTGCGTGGCTTCGCGACCGCCTGCGTTACACATGCGATGACATCCACTCACTCGGCTGGGACGACCAGTCGGGCGAGGGCAGGGTGAACGCGGTCCGCGCCGTGTACGGTTCCGACCGGTACTCGCTGCTCGAAGACCCGATGGGATTCGTACCGGTCAACCTGCCATCGGCGCGTTTCCATGACACCATCCATGACGTGCCGGGAAATCCGTACCACGATCCCGAGGACCTCTATAAAATCGAAGTGGTCGGCGACGGTCCTCTCACCATCTCATGCTACATCTATACCTGGGGCGAGGACCTCGACCTGGCGCTTTATTCCGATCCGGCTATGACCAATCTGCTTGCAGATTCAACGATAGCTAACGATCCATGGAACAATGTCGAGTCAATCGACATCGATGTCATCGCGGGCCAGACCCTGTATCTGAGCGTGCACTCGAATAATGTCGGCGATTCATCGCTCTACGATCTGACACTTGAAAACGAGTCCGTTTTCGACGTGATCGGTGTGGACATCGCTCCCGCTGCAAGTCCCGCAGGTGGTGAAGTTGCCCTGCTCAGGCTGGATTGTTCCTCGAACGGGCTGACAACAATCGATGGCATCAATTTCCAGCTCTACGGCACCCAGCCGCTTGCCACGATTGCTCAGATCGATCTCTACGAGGACACAACAGGCAACGGATTCTACGATTCCGGTCTGGACGAACTGATTTCAAGCGTGGACGTCACCGGTCTGAACAGGGTCAGGTTCACCGACCTTGGAATCGGCGTTTCATCCGGTAACAGTAGGTCGTTGCTGGTGGTTGCGTTCGTGTTTCCACTCGGCGGTCCCAATACACTCGGAGTTACGGTCCAGACATATAAAGACATCGCAACAGTCGAAAGCTACGAGGTGGCATACCATCGATTCCCGATGGTTTCATCGCTCACACAGGTAGGTGGTTAAGGCCTTCGGTAAAATCATTTGGGTTACAGTGAGTTATATCGTATATGGTAATAATATAGTTTAGCTCAAAATATTTTAAGTGATAATAATCCTTTTAATCAACTTTTTTGTTGATTTCCCCCAATTACATCTTGCAGAAATATAAATGACATGATATGTGAATAGTTACAGGCTTAATTTGGGGAGATGAGAGGAGAAAAGCATAATAAAATTAAGCAGATCCATGACTGGATTGGTTAATGTTGTCGGGTCAAACAGTGGAGGTTGTTTGACTGTACCCCCCTTACATTCTTGTTAATGCTGTAGAGAGTATTCCTGATCCAACGGTGTACGAGGTATAGGACACTTTAACCAGGTCGTCTATGTAATGCTGTTGATTTCCGGGAACCTCAACGCCCTGGGGCGGAAAAAATCAGGAGGAATAAGGTCGATGCTGATGGCTCGCTTCGGCGTTAATATAAATAAACCACCAAAACAAATTTAATCAAAGGAGGAGAGACATGATACTCAAGTATCGTCTCTTGGGTGTAATTCTTATTGCACTATTATTGACGTGTGGTTGTTCTAGTGGATCAGATGATCCGGCAGCACCTGCAGTCACCGATCCGACGAGCACCATAGTAGGTGATCTCAACGGAGATCGAGAACAAGCGGCCAATACTGATGGTCGCCACCTCTGGGGGTACTGGCAAGTCCACGTAGATACCGCGCTTAATGAAGTAATGGCTGTACCGCTCAGGAGCCTGGAGGCGCATTTCGACATCACTGGTCTACTAATGAATCCCGAGATTTGTCCCTTGGGCTGCATCTGGTTCTTACTTGGATTGCAGGATTACGAGTGGGAATGGGACCCTGAGGGACATCCCGGTGAAACGATACTCGTAGATGTAATCCGTGTACAGCTTACAAATCCGCTTGGTCCAGAATTTACTGGATTCGATGTTAGGGGGATTGCCATGTTTAACGGCAGTCATTTATTCCCGGCTTCATCGATGATCGTTGCCGATGCATTGCAAGGCCCGGATGTTATCGAACTATGTAATGCGAATGGTTTTACGCCATTATGGGATTCCCCAGAAACCACTGCTAACCTGAACGGGTACAAGTATTTCTTCACCGGCACCTCCCACCTTATAAACTACCGTCATTATTTCGATCAAACCATGGTCGAGAATCACTATTATCTTTCTGATACAGGACCCACATCATTCACATTTGAATTCGCAGTAGATGCAAACTGGGCGCCGGGAACTCCACCTTATGACCCATTTGATGACTTCCCTCGCAATGCTAATTGCCCTGAACCGTGGAACATCGAGACCTCCGTTGACCCTACTCCCGGCATTTACAATGTTGGTGGAAGTGCCGAACTCACCATCGAAGTTTACGATTACGACTTGGACCCCTATAACCCTCCTCCCTATGATCCTGATGATCAACTACCGATAGTGGAATGTCCGGAATTATTTATCGGCACATTACCAACAACCCATGCAGGTTCTGGCTTTGATCCAATTTACGGGTATTATGAGAAGTATGAGGTTGATATCCCGAATTACAATCTGGCACCACCGGGCAGGTATAAAGTCCTGGTGAGTGTTCAGGATTATGAGGTGCCATCTCAGACAGCATATAAAATAGCATGTATTGATGTAGAATTCCTGGATCTTTACCTGCCATATCTTAAGGCTGCTGATGGCACTGATTATGGGGTCTATAATCAGGTTACATTAACCTGGCATCCATTGAGTCCCATGATCACGTACTATGTATACAGGCTCGATTACGATTTCGATGAAGCGATCTGGTATTACGAAGATCTCGGTCATACACAAGAGTCATTCTTTATCGATGAGAATGCGCGGCAAACAAATGAGGGCTGGTTTTCGCAATATGTTGAAGAGACTGTTCCCATGTATGATTTGATCGATGCACGGATTGCTTATTTCGTTCTGCCAGTCCTGGAGTACAACGGTGAACCATGGCTGCAGGGTATTGGGGCAACAGATTATGGTTACCCGATTGAGAGAGAACTATGGCTCAGGGCGTACATCATTGACTGGTATGACTGGGATTTGTATCAATGGTTCCCCACGTGGTTTGATGATGACGTTTATACTGACATTGACAACCTAAACCAATTCTTCATGCAGTACGGTATTAGGTTTTCAATTATGGGTAATGAACCAGTCCATATTCAGTTGTCGAATGACTATTGGGACATTGAGGATGAAGACGAAGCTATTGAATTACACAATTTAGTACTTGACGATCCTGACTACGGGTATAGTTACAATGATTGCTTGAGCTTGTATTACGTCTGGAGCATAGATGGTGATACTGAAGGGTCTATGTATGCCTGGAGTGACGAGTGGCCAGTGACTTGTCAAAGTGAGTATCAGAACTCCATTAATACATGTATCGTTATGGGCGCCGAAATATGGGGTGAATGGCCAGATTATAATAATGTCTCCTCAGCAAACCTGTTAGCCAGGGCGATTGGACGCCTTTTTGATATTTCAGAACTGGATTCAAACCCCAACGATGAATACTTGGTGCAGGACCTAACTTGCTCGGTGAACGATTGGTGCACAGATTATCCTGATGATCCGTGGTATTGTAACAAACTAGCCGCATATCCTCGAGAATCGCTTTATGGTACACCCAAGCATAATGTGATGTGGCAATATGAGGGTGGTAGGCCACCACACATGTATGATTTCCTGGATGCTCAGGGAGTTTTCTTTGGGGAATGGCTCAGGGATTATAAAGATAACTGGCATGGATATTAGCAGTTCTACCATGCTGTTATTAAATTGGTAATAAAAAGGTGAGTAACATTGTTACTCACCAAGGAAACAGCCCCGGCGAAAGCCGGGGCTCAGTATTATTTTCACTATTTTAACTGAAAAGTTATTTTTTGTCATTCACAAAAACGTATCGAGAATGCCAAGAATTTCAACCGAGCCTGTATTGCCGTCCGTTGCGACCTCATCGCTGATCGACGCCATCGTATCACGGCTGTAACCGTCCTGCCCCAGCATGAACTGTGCGAGAGCCTTGCACGCGATAAGGTCGACTTCCTTGACGTTGTCGTGGATCTGCGTTGAGTCGTAAAGACCCGGCTCATCGATGGTCTGCTGCAGCAGCTCAAGCGCACGAGCAGGATCTCCTTCACCAAGCGCGACTCCTGCCATCCCGACAAACGCGTCGTAATTGTTGTAGCCGCCGAACAGGCTCTGCTCGAAATGGATCATGCCCTCCTGGTGATTTCCGGAACCTCTCGACAGGCACCATCCGAGGCCGTTTTCAGCCGACAGCACTCCCTGGGTAAGCAGCGTGTTCTGGCCCTCCTCACCCTCGATGTACCTCATGTACGGCAGCCAGACAGCACCGGCGCGCGCGATGTTCGCCTGTTCATTGAACAGCTGCGCGGCTCCGGAGTAGTCCCCGGCACGGTATCTCTCCCACGCGGCAGAGTTCTGCACGCTCAGTAGAGTGAACGTCCCGAGCTGCTTTGAGCCGTGAACGACGTCTATGTTCTCATCGAGCCTGAAGTTGAATCCCGCAGCTGGGTTCGAAAATGAGATTCTCATCGTGTAACTGCCCGTAGGGGCTCGAACGATGAAATTACCGTACTGGTCCGGGCGGTGAACGGCCGGATTTCCGGACAGCGTGACCATGACGTATTCGCCGCCAAGCGGGTTTCCGAACCCGTCGACCACGCGTCCCATCAGGGTTCCGCTCTGACCTCCGCCACAGGACATCAGTCCCAGGAGTGTTATCGTTATCAAAGCTGCGTAAAGAAGTCTTCGCATTTTCTTATCCTCTCAAATCCTTTCAAGCAGTAACCTCGATATAATCTGTCTTATTCAAATCAACCGCCGAACAGGTACAGCACTGTTACCGGGGTAAGAGGTGCACCGTCGGTCATGCCGGTAACCGTGATACTTATGTTCCCGGTATCGGTGGGATTGAATCGTCCAATGTAAAGACCCGGACGGGTATCGACCTCGGATGTCGGGACGATTCCGCCGCCCGATGTGTCGCGCATCGACCAGTTGATGGTCGGCGGGCTGGTCATCGGTACAAGCGCCTTGACGATCACAAGCACTTCACCCGGGAATATCGGGCTCTGCGCGACTCCGACCTGCATGAAATTATTGCCCGTTGATCCCGTCTGGCCGACAGCTCCAGCTGCATTCAGTATTCCGTATCCAAAATGGTCGTTAATGCCGTTCTGATCGTCATCAGGACCCGGCATCGGGATCGCCGTCATTTCAATTCTCGCCCGTACGTCGTCCGGACTGAGTCCCGGGTAGTGACTGAGGATCAGCGCAGCGACTCCGGTAGCCATCGGGGTTGAGAAACTCGTTCCACTCGCAAGCCCGTATGGAGGGCCGACACCATCGTACAGGTACACTTCGTCGTCCGGAACGGTGGTCACTATATCGACACCCGGTGCCATGATGCTCAGGATGTCCTCTCCGTAGTTAGAAAAATCAGCCTTTTCACCGTTGTTGTCGATCGCACCGACACCGATTACCTCTGGAAGTGCAGCGGGGTAATAGAGCGACGTGCGGTCGATAGCGGGATCGCCGGTTGCTTCGTATAATCTTCCGGGATTTGCGTTACCCGCGGCTGAGAAAATCACAATTCCCGCGTTGTATGCTTCGGTTACCGCAGCCTCTTCAACCGAGATTGTTCCGATGCCGCCTATTGACAGGTTGATAATGTCGCAGTCGTTTAAACGGGCAGCATCGATGGCCTCGACCTCATCGAACAGGTCGCAGTCGAGGTACTGACCTCCGCAGGCGCGGATCGGGAGCATTTTCACGGTCCACGCGGTTCCCGCGCATCCGATGCCGTTGTTGCCTACCGCTCCGATAACTCCACAGACAGCCGTGCCGTGACCGCTGTCGTCCTCGACTATGTTCGGCCACTGGTCACCCTCGCGCACGTTGATTCCGGGCAGTACGAGATTGTCGATAAGGTCCTCATGCGCCGTCGCGACACCCGTGTCGATTACGCCGACAAGAACAGAATGGCTGCCGGTCTCGATGTCCCACGCGGTTGGCAGCTGTGCCACCTGGAATTCCTCAGCCTGAAGCTGCTGGTAGTACGGGTCGTTCGGGATTCGGGCTGCACTGCGTTTGTAGTTCGGGTAAACCTCGGCGATGCTGCTGAAGCTCCTCAGGTGGGTGATCACCTCGAAAGGAGTCGAGTTATCAGTGATGTTATACCGCGCGATCGGGCGGCTCGACATTGCCCTGTCGAAAATAACACCCGGCAGAATGTCGGATGCCTGTGCTGCGCGCTGCTCTGCGTGCGTGTTGAACTCGATAATCACCTGGTCCGTGATCATCCCGCCGGTATCGTACTGGATGGCGAGGTCGCTGTCGATCGCGATATTCGGTGATCCTGCCTGCTGCGCGACAGCACCGCTTCCGAGCATCGTGACACCAAGCGCGGTGACCGCCATTAAGATTAAAAGATGAACGCGTAATTTCATCTATTTCCACCTCGGTGGAGAGTTTTCCACTGATTCTTCAGTCTGATTATAACAGATTATGTCAGGAAACAAGCCTACTATACGTACAGCCACGTCGCAAGCAGGATACAGCCTCTCTTTTGATATACATGATTAATGTTACTTACTGGGACTTAAAGTTGAACTGCTGGGTTCAATCGCGAGATTACAAAAAGTTATGTAAAGCAGGTAAAAATTACATATCCCAACGGGAGGGGCTTACTGGGAGGGGCGACATCCTGTCGGCCGGACCGAAATCATCCTGATTTCGGATTCCGAGGCCAAACATCCCTCATGCATTCATAGCTATGGAGGGGCGACATCCTGTCGGCCGGACCGGAATCATCCTGATTTCGGTTTGCAGGCGCCGATATCAGTACATATCCATATCGGGTAACACAAAATGAGTGTATAATTTCAATACTTCCACTTCAGGACGGTCCGTGCCATGAAAATCCAATGTTATGTCTCAATTCTGGTGATCCTGATCTTTGTTGCTGCTTCAGGATGCAGGGGTGACAACGGAAATATCGCGCCGGGTTTCGACCAGAAGATCCTGGCTTGTTTTACGTTCAACGACCCGGTCGACTGCATTGTGAACGAGCCGGTTGAGTTTGGTGCTTCGTGCTCAGTTGATTCCTTCTTCGAAATAGTCAAATTCGTCTGGGAATGGGGAGATGAAAGCGTTTCAGAGACAACAGTTAATCCCCTTACCAACCATGTCTTCAGCAGCATCGGCACGTATGAAGTAACGGTGACCATCACTGACCTTGCGGGATTCACAGACAGTACTACGCAGACTGTCGAAATCATCCCGCCGGGGTCACCACCGTCAGCGACATTCTGGTATGTTGCACCGGACGGTTTCCAGCCCGGCTCGGAGATTCTCTTTGATGCATCGGGCTCTTCCGATCCTGAAGGGGGTACCCTGAGTTACTCATGGGATTTCGGTGATGGTCGTACGCTGGACGATCAGGATGAGCCTGAAGCAGGCCACGAATACGACCTTGAATCCGATGTCGAGATAACACTTACCATAACAGATCAGGATGGATGGGTGACGGAATCGGATCCTGTCAGGCTCTCATTCGGTTGGCCGCTTGGACCGCCGATTGTCGCAAACCTGGAACTTTTCGGCAATGCGCGTGATGTTGAAGTTCAGGGAAATTATGCATATGTCGCTGACGAGTCAGGGGGGGTGGTAATTGTCGATCTCACAAACCCATCATCACCGCAGGTCGTTTCCAGGGAAACCACTCACAATCCACGTGTGATTGACGTGGCTGACGGGATTGCCGTTGTATATTCGTTTTTTAATAGGGTTTCAGTGGTCGACGTTTCCGATCCCTTTAATCCCCTTGACCTGGGGTACTGCAGTATTGAGACCAGCGGTGTGACAGAGATAGTTATCGATGGAACCAAAGCTTATGTTGGGTGCAACGCCTGCGTTCACATCATAGATATCAGTGATCCTGAAACCCCGGAAGTTGTCTGGACGCTGGATCTTGAGTTCGGGAAGGGCAGTATTATGCCCGATGGCCAGTATCTTTATGTCGCTGGAGAGGAATACATTCATATCTTCGACACCGAAGATCCCGGGGGGATCACCGAGGTCGCAAGTTACGGGATTCCAATTAACTACTATCACAGGTCTGTAAAGTCGGGGAATTTAATTTACGGTGTGTACAAGCTTGGAGAAATGTCGATTATCGATGTCAGCGATCCATATAATCCATTTGAAGCGTCAACCGCGCGAGTGAACGGAATTGGACCCGTTGTAGTTTCCGGTAGCCTGCTCATAGTTTACATCGGTTCATTTATAGAGTATCTGGACATCACCGATCCGCTTAACCCGGTCATACTGGGTTATACGCCAGAACCGTTTCTCGATTACAGCGCCAACTATTTCAATATCGCTGTATATGAAAATTACCTTGTGATGGCCGGTGGTGATCTGGGGATATTTATCTACGACATCTCCGATCCATCGGGCCCTCTCGCTGTTTCTTATACAGAAATCGAGCAAAGCGATACCATGGCCTCATATAATTGCATCCGTGCGGACAGAAATCACGCGTACATAAGTACAACTTCGTACGGTCTCCATGTCGCGGATATCCGGGATCCTTATAACCCTCAAATAATTGCCAGCCTGCCGTTTACCGAAAGATTTGTTGTGTGCGGAATCAGTGGAGACACTATCATCGGAAGGACTTACCCGGACTATAGTGTCGTTGCAATCGACATTCGCGATCCATTTAATCCTGTGGTAACAGACGTAATCGACGGTCTGGTAGCCTGGAATATTTCGGTCGATGGAAATTATGCTTATACCGTTAACGGGGACACGTCCGCATTTACGGTCATAGACATCAGTGATCCGCATAACCTTGAGGTGACAGGCGAGACATGGTTCATCATGTCCTCACGCAGCAGCATCGTCTACGGTGACTATGTCTTCCTCACCACAGCGACATATTATGAAAACCCGGGATTCCTTGAGGTTTTCGATGTTTCCGATCCATACAATCCCCAACATGTAAATATGGTTGAGATCCCGGCTCCGGAGGGTAAAACGTCTTACAGTTCCGCCGTTGTCGGAATCTACGATCAAACTCTCTATAATTACATTCTGAATGATGGTTCCTACAACATGGTTGCCATGGATATATCCGATCCCGAAGTGCCGTTTCCTGCAGCTACCTTCAGGGAGCATTTCGATTCCGATTCGATTATTTCCGGACGGTTTGCTTTCACGCCACTAGGTAATATCACAGTCGTGGATTTAATCGATCCCCTTGCACCTGCCACGGTGAGTTTCGCGGGAGTCGACAGCCTGGTAACAAAATGTGCGATCGAGGGTGACCTGTTGTACTGCGTTAATACACAGTCCAGCACAATAGAATTGATTATCGTTGAGTTATGGTAATCACTCGCTTTTATCGTAGAGTAATGGTAATCGCTCGCCTTTATTGTTGAGTCATGGTAATACCTTTTCTTAATTGACAATTAATGAGTACTTGAAGGGACGACATCCTGCGAGGGGCTTACTGGGGGGGGGCGACATCCTGTCTGCTGGACCTGATGTACTGGGAGGGGCGACATCCTGTCGGCCGGACCGGAATCATCCTGATTTCGGATTCCGAGGCCAAACATCCCTCATGCATTCATAGCTATGGAGGGGCGATATCCTGTCTGCCGGACCTGATGTACTGGGAGGGGCAACATCCTGTCGGCCGGACCGGAATCATCCTGATTTCGGATTCTAATACCCATGTCACACATCTCCTCCTCGTGTATAATCATCCTTCGTGGTAAGCGGCAACATCACAGACAAAGTCCCCATCGCTGTCATCTCCGACGGTAAACCCGGGCATGAAAACCAGAGCCTCGGGATCGCCGAGTACATCCCGAACAGCGACATCCGCCTCTTCAGGCACAATCTGAAGGAGGATTTCAACGAATTCTGGCTGCGTTTCCTCGTTCGAAATTTCGGTATCGTGAGAAACAATTCTGCAAAGTACCTTCAATACGCTTTCGACGAATCGGAAATCAACAGATTACGAGAACATCGTCCGAAAGCCGTGATCTCATCGGGCACACTGTCCGCTGCACTCAATATTCTCGCTGGAAAGTTCACCGGAGCGAGAACCTGCGTCTGCATGAAACCGAGCCTGCTTCCACTTTCCATGTTCGACCTCGCCATCATTCCCGAACACGACAATCCACCGGACGCTCCAAACATCGTGCGCACAATCTCCGCCCCGAACCGCGTCTCCGATTCAATGCTTGGCGAGGAAGCAGAAAAATGGTGGGACGAATTGCCGCCCGGTGACAAGGTGATCTCGTGGATCATCGGGGGACCGTCAGCAAGCGCGCGTTTCGACGGTAATCATGTACTTGGCGGACTTCTTGAGACACTGGTCTGGGCGAAATTCAACGGCTGGCAGGTCTGGCTGTCGACCGCGCGACGTACCCCGGAATCGCTGGAAGAAGCTATTGAGAAGATCCGTTCGGGATACCCGTCGTTGACGTGGTCGCTTCTCTGGCACAGGGATCGACGTAATCCGCTCTACGCGATGTTCTGCAGATCAAGACTGGCAATCGTTACATCCGACTCGGTCAGCATGGTCGCCGAAGCGGCAAGCGCAGGATGTGGTCCGATCGTGTACCAGGCGAGTGAATCGAAAAATGACAACGGAAGTAAATCGAAACAGGACAGGATGGTCGACAGGCTTCTCCGCGGGGGCTACGGGAGCAGAATACAGACCCCGTCTCAGATAAATGACGAGCTTGAGAGGATTTTAAAGGGTGAGGTTGAATTCCCATGCCTGGACGACACGTCAAAAGCAGCGGAAAGGTTGATGGAATTAATCGGTCAGAAAACTACGGCGTAACAAAATCCCCGTTTCTGAAACGAATGTCCCAGTCCTCCGGCGTGAACTCTACACTCCACGCGAACAATGCATCGTACACGTACGGGGCCTGGTAACAGAGCACGTCCGGATCCCTCGACGTATCCGTTTCATCACTGACCTGTATCTCCGGCAGGAACGACCAGAGGTCCATCGGGCTGATCTGGTAGTAGACCGCGTCCTCCAGCGAATATGCGATCAGAACCATGTACTCGAGATCTCCGGTTGGCAGAAGGACTTCCTCGAATGACGTCGTCATGTGCTGGTCGTCGAAAGGTGTTGCCGACGAATTGGCAACAATCGGTATCGTCCATGCACTCAACGGTGTTTCCTTCATTGAAGCGAGTATTTCATACTCGCTGTTGTCGTTGTTCAGGCCCGTCCAGACAGCGAACATGCGCTCCGTAGGGTCGACGCTGATCGACGGGTCCTTGCACACCGTATATCCGGCACCGTCGAAGATCACTTCCGTGTCGTCCCAGAGGTCGTCTACCTGGTCGGTCTGGCGCAGCAACTTGATCGTTCCGTCGGTCGTGAAGTACGCCATCACGAGCTCTCCACCGTGGAACGCCCACGATCGGCTGTGGCTGACCTCGCCGACATCTGTCATCACGGTCATCGGGATGACCGGTGCCGACCACTGGAAGTCCGGTGTGTCGAACCGCTCCTGGTAGATGCCCGGACCGTCGTTAATCCCGTCTGTATACCCGTCGCTGACAAGGTACAGGTAATCCGCGTCGGCCATGATCTCTGCAGCGTAGTAGATCCGGTTGTTGAGAAGTCCGGAGTTGTAGTAATTATGGCTGTTCGGGAAGTGATCGACATCCACCGAGAAATAAATGTGCCAGTGCTGGATCGCGGCGAACGTGGTGTTGTTCGCGGCTGGAGCGATCTTCATGAAATCACCCCGGAGCTCATGTGCCGGGTCCGGCGAACCGCCCCACGTGAAGAAGAACGCGTCGCCATCCCAGTCGACACCGTCCATCGACCTTATTCCTGTGTCGCGCGCCTCGCGATGGGGCGGGTCAACGTCCGGGAGGACGATCTCCGAGTGCCACGCGATGTGCGCGAGTCCGTCGAGGTCCTGCGACAGCGCGGGTGAGTACTCGCTGAACGTTCCGTCGTACTCGGTGGTCCCACCCCAGTCGTTCCATAGTATGGTTCCATCGTCTACGGGAACTTCATCCTGAAAATCGAGCCATACGGGCAGCTCGATCGAGAAATAGTTGTCCGATTCATCCTGCCCGAGTCCGCCGGGATCCGTGACCCTGATTTTCCCGGTGTCGGTCGGCATGTTTGGTATCGGATACCACCTGTATGTCCCGTCGTTTTCGGTGCTGTCGACAACCGTGATCACTTCGGACGTGAAATCGTCAGTTGAAAACTCAATTGAGACCGTTGAGATGGCGGGATCGTCAGAGAACCATGTAATTTCATGATAGAGAGCCATCCAGAGAGTCTCCCCGCCATTCGGATCGAGCACCTGGAACTCATCGACAGGTGCGATGTCGGATACAGGCACGGTATGGAGCAGATAACTTGCCAGTGGACTGTCCACGAGCGGTGGTTCGCCGTCGGCCGGTGAGAACTCACCGTAGTTCTGTTCGATTGTTATTAATAATTCCTGGTCGACCGAACTCTGGGGCATGCAGTTGAAAATCTCGACCGTGAAAACCGATGACGCGTTCGTCGTACCGGGCATTGCGGTAAGGTTGAATGTTGGTGCGAGTATTTCCTGTGGTCCCCCGGGGATAAGTGTTCCCTGGCTCTCGATTGTGATCTTGCTGATTTCACCGGGAACGGTAATGTCGTCATCAAGCGACGCCCAGTCGTAGATTTCAAGATCGAGGACGATGTTACCTCCGCTGTCTACACCGTCGTTATACAGGTTCGAATGGTCGGTGACCGTGCAGAGGAAGCTTTCGGCCGTATTTGCGGACAGCGGGTAATCCTCGGGGACATCTATTACGTTAGGTTCTCCGTAAAGCGTTGGATCGGGAAGGATCCAGCTTGCCAGGACCGCGTACTGGAACTCGATGAGTGGAAAGCCTGAATCCATGCGAAAATCGATGACAAATTCACGCCAGTTCGTGTTGCTTGGGGAGAACTTCCCGCGATCGTCAATCGATCCTGGATTCATGAAAAATCCGTGCAGGTCTTCGTTGTCCGCAAGGCCGTCAGCGAAGTATTTATAACCGTTGATTGTCGCGGTGATGGCTTCGAGGTTGTTCGTTCCAAGGGCACCCGGATAGAACCTGAGGATTGTACCGTTTGGCTCGAATTCCGTTGGATTCATCCAGCGGGTGTATCCATCGGCGTTAAGCAGTTTCAAATCGAAATGACCGTCCGAATACTGAACAGCCGGATCGTAATAAGATGCAAACCCGCCTGATCCCAGCACGACACCCAGTACATCGAAACCCGTGAATTGATCCAGTCCCGGGAAGGGATGCGTCAGCCCGACATCCACATTCAGGATGCCCTCGGTGAAGAAATCGGACGTGTCCGTAACCTGGATCTGCAGGTTCGCAGGATTCCCATCCGGAAGCTGAAGGAACATTACTACATCGACTGTAAATTCAGCGTTTCTAAGCGGGACAATTGTCACGTCCATGGTATCCGGATCGATAATGACATCCCAGATGCCCCATACGGCCTTGGTTGGAATGCCGTCGAGACCGTTTGATTGACCTGCTGTGTATGCGGGTGATGCCAGGCCTGGAAGGATTGGCGATGTTCCGCCTGAACAGCCGAAAATTACCAGAATCGGGAGTAATGCAATAGCGGCGATAAAACCTCGTTTCATTTCTATATCCCCAGGATTCAGCGGATTTGCACGTTTGTAAGAAGGTTTACATAATCATACTACTGCATAAAATAGCATTGCGCAATTGCACGGGGGAATCCTGTATTAGTAAAGATAAAGGCGCGACCGTGTGGATCGCGCCTGTGTGTTTTAACCTGGCAGTTTTTATATTGCTGATTACGGCGTTTCGAAATCAGCGTTATTGATCGTTATGTCCCAGTTCGTGCCATCTTCGATTGTGTACGAGAACAGGACATCGAACTGGTATCCCATTGTTGAGGTAAGGCACATGACATCCGGCGACAGGCAGTTGACTCCCGTGTCGCTGACGTCCTGTTCCGGCAGAAATGCCATCAGATCGAGCGGTGACAGTGCCGATCCGACTTCACCATTGACTTCCCATCCGACTACCGCTACATCTTCAGTCGTGCCGGTCGGCATATCGACCTGCGCTGACGAGATGTGGATGTCCAGGAACTGGCTGGTTGACGTTGTTACAATTACCGGATCGGACCATGGATCGCCTTCGGATTCACGCATCGATGCGAGTATGTACCAGTCACCGACGTTGTCCTGTGCGATCCACGCAGCGAACAACCTGTCGCTCGAGTCCGCATTGATGCAGGGATGGAAAGCATCCTGGTAATCGGTGCCCTGTGAGAATATAACCTCTGAGTCATCCCACGTGTCGTTGGCAGGGGCATCGGTCGTTTCAGCTAGTTTAATGTCACCCTGAACCGTGTAATAAATAAGAGCGACCCCGGTATCCTGGCGTGCCCATGACCTTGACTTGCTGATCATTCCGTTAATTGAAAGCGGTTGAATCGAGGTCACCTGTCCGGCACCGCCGTACGCCGTGAATCCGGGCACGATGGTCTTATTCCAGTCGATGCGGTTCGGGATATCGTCGTCACCGAACATGAAGACGTAGCCTGCTGAGTCCGTAGCGATTTCCGGGTACAGGTAATTCGGATCCCAGGGATAGCCGTAACGAGCACCAGGTCCGTCGAAGCAGTAGTAGCCTGGGCCGCCCCACATGCGGTCGATATCGGAGTACCAGCCAACGCTGATCCAGGACAGGTTACAGCACGCCCAGCTCAGACCGTTATGGGATGGTGCAATTTTCGCGTAATCGGCACGACCATAGTTAATGTTGCTCGAGTTGAAAAAGCCGGTATGACCTGCCCAGCTTGTACCGGTCTGACTTCTTGCCTGCATGTCTCTGCTGCCAACACCGGAATTAACACCGTAGAACAGGATATGCACCATGCCATCCGTGTCCTGTGAGATAGCCGGAGAGATTTCATCCCTCTGGTGCTCGTAGGGGTAGTATCCGGTCCACGGAATTGAGGTGTCATCGAACGTAAATGCGTCCTCAAAAGCCAGCCAGACAGGCAGGACAATCGAGAAATCCGCATCCGATGTGTCAGAGCCTATGCCGTCAGCGTTGCTGATCCTGACACGGCCGGTCGTAGTTTCCTCGACAGGTATAGGTCTCCACTCATATGAGCCGCTGTTGGGTGTGTTTTCAACGATAGTCCGGACATCATCGACAAAGCTATCCGTCGACCATTCTATGTCAACATTCGTGATCCCCGGGGGACCCGGATCCCAAATGATCTCGTGGCTCATTCCCATGTACAGGGTTTCGCCGCCGTTGGGATTAAGTACCTCGATCGACAGTGGAATAATATCCAGCACCGGGAGGTCGAACCTGAAATAACCCGCGAGACGGTCATCGTTGTTGGGTACACCAATACCGACATCGAATGTGTCGGGAGCGAAACTTTCAACAGTTACAAGCACAGGTGCGTCGTTGCCTGACATCGGCGTGCATCCTGAAATTTCCACGTTGAATACCGATGATATTACTGTCGTGCCATCGACAGCGTTAGCAATCAGGGTTGGTTGATCGATGAATACGAAGTCGCCGGGGATTATTCCCGGTGATTCGACAATGATCTGGTGAATCTCATCTGGTACCGAGATCCCATCCTGGATCGCTCCCCAGTCGAAAACCTCAAGCCCTAGATTGATCGATCCACCGCCACTGCCATCTATATAGAACAATGTCGAGTCATCCGTCGCCCGAATATAGATCGCTTCATCGGCGTTAGCTTCGTATGGAAAATCACCCGGTACATCAATCAGCAAGGGATCGCCCGTAAGTGCAGGATCGGGATCAACCCAGCTTGCGATTACCGCGTACTGGAATATCAGTGCAGGTTCTCCACCCACCATCGGGAACTGGAGTTCGTATATTCTGCGGTTGAATGAGCCGGGACGGAAGTAACCGCGATTTTCAACGTTTAACGCCTGCTCGAAGTGGGTACCGAGATCGGTCTCGGCATCAAGGTTATCGGCGAAGTATTTGTACCCGTTTAATGTCGCGGTGAACAGGCTGATGTCCGGGATTCCCAGGTTGCCGGGAGTGAAGTCAAGGATAGTCCCGGTGTCAGGGAATTCTGTCGGGTTCATCCAGCGCGTGTAACCGTCCGGATTCAACAGTTTCACGTCAGATACACCGTTTGAGTAGGAGACATCGGCATCGTACGAGCCGAACAGTGACCCCGGAGACATGAGTGCTCCGTAAACATCGTACCCGGTGTACATGTCCAGTCCGGCGAACGGATGTCTGAGTCCGGCAAGGACCGTGATCAGGCCCTGGTCGAAATACCCGGATACATCGGTTACATCTATCGATAAATTCGATGGATTCCCGTCAGGTGGTTGCAGGAACGTGACGACGTCAACAGTGAACTGTGTCCCCCGAAGTGGAACGATTGTCACATCCCACGTTGCTGTGTCGATTGACACCTCCCAGATGCCCCAGGTGCCTTTGGATGTGGCATCCCTTTGAATTCCAGTCGATCCGGATGTCAGTTCCGGATTGCCCGTACCGGGTAGAATTGGTGACGACGTACCGCTTGAGCAGGCAACAGCAAACATACCTGCGATCAGCAGCACAGCTGTGAAGTAACCGCGTGACATGGAGACCCCCAGATGATTTTGTTTTTTTTAATCAGGCGGAATTGATGTCCATCGCCTATCGCATATTATAACAAACTAATAACTGTCATGTATACCAACATTTGTGACTTCGACTCCGGTATAATCAGGCCATGCCGTGGGAACTTGACGAACATCAGAGGGAGGCTGTCGAGTCTGAAGAACAGGCGGTCATGGTTGTCGCCGGGCCCGGCACGGGTAAGACACGTGTCCTCACAGCTCGCATAGTGTGGCTCACCGAAGAGAAAGGCGTCGATCCTGACAAGATCCTGGCGATCACGTACACAAATCGCGCAACTGCGGAAATGCGTACGCGACTCCATGGACGGTCACCGGATAAAGGCGACTCTCCTGCGAGCGAGGTGCAGGTGTCGACCTTCCACTCGTGGGCATACCAGCTTGTCAGGAAATATTACGAGATCCTCGACTACCCGCGTGAGCCTGTTGTGTTCGACGAGGATGCGCAGGAGCAGTTACTGATGCGCCTCCTGGGAGAGCGAAGGATTCCCGAGGAAGCAATTCCGGTTCGGCATCTGAAACAGCTCCTCGACCGGGTGAAAGCGGAGGTCGCGTACCCCCTGATGGACTCGCGCTACGACCCGGAGCACTTCGAGCTTATTTCAGACCTTTTCAGGTCATACCAGGAGGAGCTGCGTCTTCGTGGGGCACTGGACTTTGCGGATATCCTTCTTAACGCGCTGCGGCTCCTTTACATGCATCCCGACATCCGCGATGAGATCCTTTCCGGGATCGAACACCTGCTTATCGATGAATTCCAGGACATAAATCCCGCACAGTATCGCCTTATTGAAGCGATGAGCTACCCCGGACTGTACCTGTTCGCGGTTGGCGACGAAGATCAGACAATTTATGCATTCAGGGGATCGTCGGGTGTTTTCATCGATCAATTCGTGGCTGATTTCAATGCTAAACTGATTCCGCTTGGCACGAGTTACCGCTGCTCCGATGGAATCCTTTACTCCGCTGGTTCGCTCATAGCTAAAAACCAGCGGTTTTACCAGCTTGCCCCCAAACCGCCATCCGACCTTCGCTTACACCCGCCCCTTGGTATTTTCGAGCTCGAGGACGAGGAAGAGGAAGCGCATGTCACCGCAAAGCTGATAAACAGTTGGGTAAAAGCCGGCGCCGAGTACAGGGACATCGCAATCCTGTACCGCGTGCACTACCTCGCCGATGAATGCGAAAGCTATCTCATCAACCAGGACATCCCGGTCCTTCGCCTGCTTCCCGACCGCCAGCGTGATGAGGTCCCGGGTGACCCGCTTCCGCTCTTGCGGCTTGCGTCGCACGACACCGAATGGGACTGGGACCGCGCAATCGGCCTGCCGAGGGACCGTCTCGGTGAGCTCGACGACCTCCGGGTAAGGCTTGCTGCAATCAGGGAGGGCGTACCGCTGCATACACTTCTCGGTCGACCGTCACGGTTTAAAAAATTGTCTTCACTCGCCCGTACTCAGTTGTCAAGGCTCGATAAATTCGTTAAGGCACTCAGGAGAAAGGAGCCCACGGAAGCCCCGTCGATACTGCTCAACCTTGTGACAGCACATCTGTACGAATCAAAATCACCCTGGCGCAAAGACGAGGATCAATGGTTGAAAATGGAGGAACGTACGCTGTGCGGAATCGATTGCGTCCCGGCGGCGACTGTACTCGATGAATGGCGGGACTCAAAGGACGGTATCCGTATTTTCCATGCACCGACTATAACCGCACTCCTCGCTGCCGGAATGCTCGAGACTGCATGTGTTGAAATCCTTGGTATTAAGGTCGAAAGGATCGCGCTGCCGTTTCCCGGCGATGAAATGATCGAATTTCCGGTGGATGGGCGCCCGGTATGCCTTGTCGGACTGAATTACTCACCGGAAATGTTCTTCCTGACCGAGACACTCCTTTCGGGAGCGACCTACCTTTCCCCCGAAGGTGTCTCGGACACTGCACCTGAATCGGCGGCATACAAAGAGAGCTATATTCTGGCACTTGTTGCGCACAAATTCGCATCTGATCTCGTGGGATACCGTCCCGGTGGCGGAGAGGACGAGGTGATCGTATTTTTCGACCTCGAGACAACCGGCACAAACATTTTCCGCTCGGAAATCGTCGAAATAGCTGCAATCAAGGTGCTTCTGAAGGGTGGCGAGTACAGGGAGGTCGGTGAATTTCATTCGCTTGTCAAGCCCAGGTCTTCGATACCAGCCGGAGCAAAGGCGGTCCACGGCATCAGCGATGATGACGTCAGTGATGCACCGTCCATTGCGGATGTACTACCGAGATTCCTGGAATTTATCGGCGACGCACCACTTGCAGGCCATAATATCGACAAGTTCGACGTCCCGATTTTAAGGCGTTACGCGAGTGAAGTCATGGACGGCGTTGTCCCGAACCTGACCCTCGATACCCTGCCGATCTCAAGGCGGATGTATCCCGATGAACCTCACAGGCTGGGTGTACTGGCTGACAAGTTCGGCATCGACAAGGGCACGGCCCACAGGGCGCTGGACGATGTCCGGACAAACATCGGTGTTTTTAATGAATTAATCGCGACTGACGACGATACACGCGCGAGGGCATTCTCCCAGGATCTTCCGGTCATACTAGCTGTCGCATATGCAGTCGATCAGGACACCGACGCCGATGCAGCGATAGTTAATACAGCTGCTGCACGTCTCATCGCACGGTACGAGGGCGAGATCGGTGAGTATCCGTTTGTTGTGTCGCTGGCTGAAGACCTGAGCCCGAGGGGTCTCGACACTGTTGTGAATACGCTCAAGACCCTGTCGCGGACTTCATTTGAAATGTCATCAGAGGACACGGCACTGGCAGGCCGAATCGCACTTCTCAGGGAGGAAGCCCTGCGTCTGGAGGACGAGAGTTCGGACGTAAGCCTGGCTGAATTCCTCGCCCATATCGCGCTCCTGACCAACGGAGATTTCGATTCGGACGAGGACGCGGTCCGGATGATGACCCTTCACGCTGCCAAGGGACTTGAGTTCGAGCGCGTGATCATCCTTGGCCTCGAACAGGGCAACCTGCCGCACCGGCTGGCTCTTGGAAAGACGGTATCGGAGATCGAAGAAGAGCGACGCCTGATGTATGTCGGCATTACACGTGCGCGAAAACGAGCTGCCCTTGTCTATGTCAGACGCAGAAACGGGTTCTGGCGAAGCAAATCGATGTTCCTGCACGAATTACCTAAAATTGCCACAAAAACCTACCGGACAAAGGACCGGATATCGGGCGAGTAGCATAGATACCGGATCGTGAATATTTTCACTTTTTTCATTTAACCCATCCTAAATAGTTTTAATTTTGATATAATGACCCGTTCGTGCGCTGACGGTAATCCGGACTGCGCTGATTTTTGTATGCGTGTTGGCTGAGTTATGAAGCTTAAAGAATCTGATATGCCCCAGATCACTGATGACGTGATCGCCAGGGTGATCGAACTCGCGAGACTGGACCCGCTTGCCCCGGGAATGGCGATGCATAAGCATCACCTTTCGAGGATTCTCGAACATTTCAAGGTCCTCTCAAAGGTCACGGTTGAGGGTATCGATCCGACTATCCATATTAACCCGACACCAATTTCTTTGAGAGACGACAAGGTGCTCAACTGGCTTTCCCAGGAAGAAGCACTGGCCAACACCCGCGTACGTACCGACGAGTTCTTCCGGGCACCATCGATTCACGACGAAGGAGACTGAGAATTACCCCCGTGCACTATGTGCACAACTGATTATGGACGGGCTGAATGATCTGAAAATGGAGAAGCTTGCAGATGAGCTCAAACGGGGCGCACTACACCCCCGTAACCTCATCCAGCAGTGCAACAAGCAGGTCGACAGGATCGAATCCGCCATTAACGCCCTTAACCGGGAGACGTTCGACAGGGCTGTGGCTCGTATCGACGAATGGCAGTACGATCCGGCACGCCCGTTCAGTGGTATTCCCTACGTCCAGAAAGACAACATCTGTACAACCGGTATCGCGACCGATTGTTCGAGCATGATACTGCAGGGTTTCGTACCCCCGTACGCTGCTACTGTCGATGCAAGGGCTCTCCAGGCCGGCTTCAGGCTGATCGGGAAATCCAACATGGACGAATTCTCGATGGGTTCAAGCACGGAATACTCAGCCTGGGGTCCAACCATGAACCCGTGGGACACCGGACGTGTGCCCGGTGGCTCTTCCGGTGGCAGCGCTGCCGCTGTCGCATCGGGAATGGCGCCTCTTGCATTCGGATCCGACACCGGTGGCAGCGTCCGACAGCCCGCAGCTTTCTGCGGATGCGTTGGACTGCGTCCCACGTACGGCAGAGTATCCCGGTGGGGACTCATCGCGTTTGCATCGTCGCTGGACCAGATTGGACCGATCACCAATACTGTTCGCGACGCAGCGCACGCATTAATGGTCATCGAGGGACCCGACGAGTTTGATTCCACCCTCGTTCAGAGGCCGAAGGAAAATTATTTCGAGACCATTGAAAACGGCATGTCGGACCTGAGAGTAGGGGTGCTGGACGTCAGTTTCGCCGACTGGGTAGACACCCGGGTTAAGGAATCATTCGAGAAAAACGTGGCATGGTTCGATGGCCATGCAAAGAGCCTGCAGGAGATCAGTATCAAGTCCTTCGACATGATCCTCGCTGCGTATTACATCATCGCGCCGGCCGAGGTCAGCAGCAACCTTGCCCGGTTCGACGGAATACAGTACGGGCCGAGTGTCGATCTCAAGGAAGAGGGAAAAGAGGTCGATGAAAACACTGCCGCTGACCTGATGGATTTCTACCGTAAGAATCGTGGACAGGGATTCGGGCCGGAAGTTACACGACGGATCATGCTCGGTACTTTCGCGCTGTCGTCCGGCTACTACGATGCTTATTACCAGAGGGCTCAGAAGGTCAGGAGCAGGCTGCGAGCCGAAATGGACAAGCTCTGGACCGATGTCGACGTGATAATCTCGCCCACGTCACCGACTCCGCCCTTCATGCTTGAATCAGCCACTGTCGATCCGTATGAAATGTACCAGGCCGACAGGTTCGTGCTGATGCAGGCGATGGCAGGATGCCCAGCGATCAGTGTTAACGGTGGGTGGACTGAAATTGATGATGACGGGGTTACAAAACTCGTGAAATCGAAAAGGAGAAACTGCTTCGGCAAATATACAAAGAGGCTTCCCATTGGACTCCAGCTGACCACTGCACCCTTCATGGAAGGCAATCTCCTGCGGGCAGCCAGGACTTTTGAGCGGGAACACGTGTAAAGATCGACGACGGAAGAGAACAATGCAAGATTATTTCGACATCCTGCGCGACGACATGACCGCCAACTACAAGGCGGCACAGGGTCGTATCACGAAGATTGCCGATGGTAAAATCAGCCCGCTTCCGGACAATCTGTTGGTCGGTGAGGCTAACAGCTATTACACGACCGTGCTCTATTTCGACCTCGTCAAGTTCTCGGTCCTGACCCGTACAGGTTCAGATAACCTGAATGCTGCGCTGCTCCTTAACACCGTAATCCCAACTGTTTTAAAGGTTATTTCCGATTTCAACGGTATCACCGTAACAATCCTGGGCGACCAGGTTCTCGCCCTGTTCGGGCTGGAGGCCCGTGAGGCCGCAGGCTCTGCTAAATCCGCTCTGCAGGCGGCTCTTTACATGACAAATTTCATAGAGCACCTTGCCGACAAGTTCATCGGACGCATGCTGCCCCAGGGATTAAAATGTTCGATTGGAATGGACCAGGGTCCCGTTCATATCGCTGCTGTCGGCCGAAGGGGTAACAATTCGCTTGTCCCGCTCGGTCCCCCTACTCATATCGCTGAGAACCTTCACTTTCTCGCAGGCGACAATGAAATCTGGGTGGGGGAAAACTGTTATCTCAGCCTGGAGGAGGAATTCCGGGGGAAATTTTTCCGTAAGGCTTCTACCGGCACTAACTGGCCGTGGATGTCTACCGAAACCGGCGAATCGTACATGGCGTATAAATTCGTCGACTGACTGAAGTCATGATCAAAGACTACGTGCCGACAATTGGAATTGAAGTTCACACGCAGCTCAAGACTGACTCAAAAATGTTCTGCGGGTGTTCCACGTCGTTCGGGAACAGGCCTAACACTCACACATGCCCGGTATGCCTGGGTATGCCCGGAAGCCTCCCGAGAGTTAACAGGAAAGCAGTCGTACTCGGTTTGAAAGCTGCAAGAGCGCTTCATTGTGCAATCCCACCCATTGCTCAGTTCGCGAGAAAAAATTATTTCTACCCTGACCTTCCAAAGGGTTACCAGATTACGATGTACCGCTTCCCGCTCGGAACCGAGGGTCACATCGACCTGATGAACGAGCACGACAAGTTGTCCAAGGGCAGGGGAATAGAACGCGTACATCTTGAGGAAGATACTGCAAAGCTTTTCCACGAAGGTGCAGCAGGGACCTATATTGATTTCAACCGTGCCGGTCTGCCGCTCCTTGAAATTGTCAGCAAGCCGGAGATCAGTTCAGGAAGCGAAGCGGTACGGTATTTAAAGGAACTGAAGCGCCTTCTCTGGTTCCTCGACATTTCGGACGCCAACATGGAGGAGGGTAACCTTCGGTGCGAGCTGAACATCTCTCTGAGCCCGGAGGATAGCGGCGTACTGGGCACGAGGGTTGAGGTTAAGAACCTGAACAGTTTTCGGGCGGTCGAGCATGCAATCGAATTCGAGATAAAACGTCAGACAAAAATCCTTGCCGGCGGACAGAAAATCCGCATGGAAACCCGCGGCTGGGATGAAAACATCGACAAGACTGTGCATCACAGGTTCAAGGAAACCGTATCCGAGTACCGCTACTTCCCTGAACCAGATCTGCCGAACCTGACACTCGAAGGCGATATCATGAACGAGTCGGCGTTCGATCTGAACAATATCCCGGCACGTCGTGTCAGTGAACTGATCGACCGATTCGGCGTCCCGCCGTTTGGTGCCAACCTGATGATGTCCGGAACAGGTGTTTCAGAGGAGAATCCGTACTACATGGCGGATTTCCTGATCGAGGCCATCGACCGTCACGGTGCCCAGGGCACACAGACGGCTAATCTCATCACCGGTACCGTTTTTGAGTTTGTGAACAAGACCGGACGTATGCTCGATGAGACAGATCTGACACCAAAAATGCTGGCTGAGATTACAAAAATGGTCTCCAGGGATGAGCTCAGCATCACGAACGCAAAGAAGGCTCTGAACCTCCTGCTCGAGCACGGGGGGAAGGTCAAGGACGTGGTCCAGCGGGAGGGATTCGTTCAGGTTACCGATGAAGATGAACTTGTCACGCTGGTCAGGGAAGTAATGGAGGAAAACGAGCAAATCGTGGAGACCATCCGGAAGGGTAAGGAAACCGCGATCGGCGCTCTTGTGGGTGAGGCAATGAAGAAAAGCAAAGGGCAGGCGGACCCGAGACGGGTGAATGAACTGCTTACAGAGTTGATTTTATTCAAAAGGAATCAGACCTAGCAACGAAGGGGAACTGGCTGATGATTGAAAATGGAAAAAAAGTACCGCAGGTTACCGTAAAACGTTTATCACGATACCTTCGCGTGCTGGAACATTTCTCGGAACAGGGCTACGAAACGATTTCGAGCGAAGAGCTGGCTAACGAGCTTCATGTAAAACCGTCCCAACTCAGGAAGGACCTTGCTTATTTCGGGGAATTCGGGACAAGGGGCATGGGCTACAGCGTCTCGAAACTCGCTGAGGTGTTGAGAAAAATTCTCGGCCTTCACCGTCAATGGGCGATCGCGATAATCGGTGTCGGGAACCTGGGGACCGCCCTGCTCAGGTACAAGGGGCTTAACGAGAAAGGTTTCAGGGTTGCCGCACTGTTCGACGATGATCCTGAGAAGGTTGGCAGCGCCAGGTCGGGAATTCATATCTATCATGTCGATAACCTGGCTAACGTGGTTAAAGAGAAAAATATTCAAATCGTGATTTTGACCGTCCCGGCTCCGGCTGCACGTGCTGCAGCGGAAGCGGTGATTAAAGCCGGTATAAAATCGATACTGAACTTTGCACCGGTGAGCATAAAGACGGGACCCGAAATCACATGCCTGCAGGTGGACATTGCCAGTGAGCTGAAGATTTTATCCCACTACCTGGCCGGGCAGGATGTTTCAGGTGGTAAGGATGGTAAGGTCGCAATACCCGGTTAATGGGGAATTCGGAGACCACAATATCTGGACATAAATCCTGAGCGGGATGTAAAAAGTCGGGGGATCTTATCGACAAGCGGCTGAATGAAGCCGTCAGAGGACGTTTTAAGGAAATATCATGGTTGAGGAAACAATTGAACTGACTCAGGATGTCATGGATCCACAGATAGCGCTGGAGTTTCTGACTCTGGAAATTGCTGCGGGGATTTTTTTACTGGCTGCTCTTGTGAGCATCATCTACTGGTTCTCCAGGAATGGCTATGTCGGTGTCGGATCACTCGTGGTTACGATACTGGCAACTCTCGTATTGACCCTGTCGCTCGTTGTAAGGTACATCAACGTTGGGCATATTCCATACGTCCAGCTGTACGAGACGTACCTTTTCGTTGCATGGTCGATCGCATTGATAGCTGTGATTGCCGACCTGTCGGTCAAATCAAGGCTCCCAAGCACAATTGCAAACATCATCGCCGGCCTGATACTTGTATACATCTGGCAATGGCCCGATGTCTCTCGTGAGGGATCACCCCTCGTGCCGGCACTCGATTCACCATGGCTCGACGTGCACATTGCTACCGCTTTCCTGTCGTACGCAGGATTCGCTATCTCGGCGGGTGCAAGCATTATCTACCTTGTTAAGAGAAATCCGAAGGTCGACGAATTGAGTTACAAGCTCGTTACATTCGCTTTTCCGCTGCTGGGCATGGGTATCCTTCTCGGTGCGGTCTGGGCGAACGAAGCCTGGGGACGTTACTGGGGTTGGGACCCGAAGGAAACTGCTGCACTGGTCACATGGCTGGTCTACGCGGGTTATCTCCACGCACGGCTTGTCATGGGCTGGAAAGGTGTCAGGGCTAATATCTTCAATCTGATAGGATTTTTCTGCGTGGTGTTTACCTGGCTTGGACTGAATCTTGTTAGTCGATTACTTGAAAATCCCGGACTGCATACATACGCGGGTTGATAATAAAATGACAGATACAGAAAATAATAAAAACGCAAAGCCCCCGGATCAGGGAATGGGTCTGTTCGAGCTGGTCTGGGCCGCGATTCTTGATATTCCAAAGCTCATGCGGACGATGAGTTTCGCGATCTGGGTCTTCATAATTTTAGCCGTGTTCACACTTGCCGGCACTATTCTTCCGCAGGAGCACCTGACGCAGGACCCGGATGAGTTCGCACACAAGTACATTAAGATTTTCAGTATCGATCCCGATGACGGCGTTAACACCACTGGTGAGTTTATCTACCACAACATTGTTAATCCGCTGCAGTTGTACCGTATCTTCAAAACTAACCTTTATCTCATCCTGCTGTCGCTGTTATCGATATCGTCCATGTTGTGTGCATTTGATAAGGTGAAGATTACCAGAAAGCTGCTTGCTCAGAAGAAGCCGAAGGTCAGCGTGGACACTGTTAAGGCCATGTCCAACAGCGCGAGTGGTTCTGTCGACGACGACGTTGCTGAAGTCGGCGACCGCGTCAGGTCGTGGTTGAAGTCCCATCATTTCCAGGTTTTCGAAGAAAAGGACGATGCTGGAACCGAATGGTTCCTCGTTCGTAAGAATGCGATACGTCACATAGCATCGATCGCATTCCATTTTGCTTTCGTCTTTATCCTGATCGGCGGTATCATTGGCGATCAGCGTACGTTCGGCTACGATGGCTACGTGATCCTGGGCGAGGGTGACATGAAACCGCTTGGGTCCCGCGAAGCCAGCGTAGCAGCAGATGCTCAGCAGCAATACACCCCCGACACGGATGAGAGGCTTTACCTCGTCGAATACCAGAATATTTACCGCGAACGCGATTTCCCCGGAATCGACCCGGTGTCCGGCTTCCCGCTTGAATACAAGGGAATGCCGTCCGACTACATAAGCCATGTCCAGGTGGTCAGTCACGAACACAATGGCGACAATAATGTGCTCATGGAAAAGATGGTGGAGGTAAACCGTCCGCTCAGGTATAACGGGATCGGATATTATCAGACCTCGGTTCGATCCATCTACCATTTCACCGTCACAGCTCCGGACGGCACTCAGGAGAGTGTAACAACTGCTGCCGGAGAGGCGTTTGTTCTGCCGCTGATTGAAATACAGAGCGGCCTGTCACCTGTGGATTCGGTCGGGGGGATCTGGGAGACCCTCGACGGCACCCGTGAGGAGATGCCGTACAGGATAAAGCTGCACGATCTGAGGGCATTTTTCGCAGGAATGACCGATGAGCCTGATCTACTCGGTTATGTCTATGAGGACGTGCCGCTTGTTATCAGTAATTACGAAATAGCACTCGATCAGGTTGACGAATATACAATTCTTCAATACGTGTATGATCCTGGCGTGCCAATTGTGTATTTCGGAGCCTTCACGTTGATAATCGGCCTGACTCTCGCCTTGTATTTACCCTGGAGAACCGGTCGGATCATTCTGACTCAGTCCGGCAAAAGCGTAAACTGGGCTGCAGGCGGTAACTGGAGTGAATTCAGCGACGAAATCAGCAAGTCTGTCATAAAAGAGTAAGTACAGAGAGGCTTAAACGGGTTTAAAACATGCCCATCGACGGGGGGGTGTGCTATAATCCGAAATCGCAGAATAAGTGCGGCTTATAGGCATGGATGCATTACCGGATACTAACACATTGAGATCGAACGGGCTGATTCCCGACCGCCTTGGTTACAAGGCTGACCGGAGCGACTTCTACTTCCGTCCCGATCCGTGGGTGGAGGGCATGATCGCCCGCGTCGAGGATCTGCTCCAGTCAGAGATTAGTTCCGGTGATCCTCTCACCAGGGAAATCGGACGGCACATGCTTTTCGGTTACGCAAAACGTCTGAGACCCATCTTTGTCCTCCTGTCACAGCACATGTTTATCGATGAAACGCTCCCGGTTACCGTGGACTGCGCCGCCGCTGCGGAACTGATCCATTGTGCCAGCCTGTTCCACGACGACGTTATCGACCAGGCGACCATCCGAAAGGGGAAGCAGGCGGCTAATTCAATCTGGGGTAACAAGAGTGCTGTGATCGCAGGCGATCAATTCTTCGTTCTCGCTTTCAAGCTCCTCACGAAGGACCGTGACTTCAGGATCATCGAGTTGTTTGTAGACATGTGTCGCTCCCTCGCAGAGGGCGTAATGGAGGAGATCAGGCATACCCGCGACCTCGATCTTACCGAGGAGCGGCACCTGGAGATAATTACGGGCAAAACCGCTAACTTCTACAGGATGGCCGCGACAATTGGCGGGCACCTCGGTGGAGCGAAACCCGAACAGGAAAAGGATCTTGCAGGATTCGGCCTGAACTTCGGATTGGCCTTCCAGCTGTCGGACGATCTCCTCGACCTCTTCAGCGACCCGGATGCCACCGGCAAGCACAAGGGATCGGACATTCGAAGCGATATCTACACGTGCTCGATTATCTACGCCCTCGGGGAAAACGCGGAGTTCGTCGAGCGGTTCGTTCCGATCCTCAGACGTGGGGATATCACAAGTGAAGAAGTTGACGAAATTGCCGACGTGTTACGGTCCAATGGTGCAATGCAGTACGCGCAGGGCCTCGTAAGGCACCACGGCAAGATCGCGCTGGACCATCTTGACAGGCTGCCACCGGGTAAGGCAAACGACGCTTTCCGGGACCTGCTCGGAAAAATTACCAATCGCGACTTTTAACCACTCAAATTAATCTCTGCGGTAATCCCTGCTGTCACGTCCTGACGTACGTCCCTCGTCCCGTTCTCGTTCGGGAACATCCTGGTAGACTGATTCCTCCCCGGTCTTATCTGCCTCAGGTAATGGTGGATTTGTGAAGGCTGTCATGGTCTGTGGGACGTCGTCAAGATTTACAGGTATTCTGTGAGTTCCACTGACCGTTGATTCATACGTGATAGCCACCGGATTATAGTAATCCCCGATATACCGGACTGAGAGCTCTTCGCTGTTCGGATCGATCCTGAGGAAACAGGAGGCAATTGGTATTATTACCCACTGACCCGGTGCCAGAACCCCCGGTCCGTATTTCCATTCCTCAGGTTCAACACCCTCGACCTCAGGGTCTTCTCCCCGCAGCGCATCGTCGTCCTCTGCGTTGTACCATTCGCACTCCACGTACAGATTTTCAGCAATCTGATCTCCGTCGTTTGCCAGTGCGAACATCAGGAAGTACTGGTTATACGGCAGTGTGTTCGGATCAATTTCCTCTGTTTCCCACCCGATGGCTTCGGCGTACCACTTAAAACTGAGTTCATTACCTGCTATCGTTGCCTGGTCCATCAGTTCAACGATGTTCGAGGTGTCTCCTATGGTGGCTGTGAAGTAAAAGACCTCATCCTCCACAAAGAAATCACCGGTCATCCAGCCCACGAACGCCTGCTGGGTGATTCGAAGGTGGACGTCCGCCCATTCCCTGTTGATCACGTTTGACTTGTATGCGAAATACAGTGCCGCCACCGACAGGATTACCGGGAACATGAGCCACAAGGGATTGTCCGTGTTAAAAAACCATTGTACGAACGATCGCTGATTCGGAGGTGGTGGAAAATTATCGTCGCCATCAGGCCTTGGTCCCTTTGGACTCAGTGACGGCTGTGACATGGGTGACGGTTTAATGGGTGTGTGAGGGCGAGGCCCGGTTGTTTTCGGCATATCAGGATTTTTCCCCTGCTGAGTTTCTATAGAGCTGGTCAATTTTACATTTTCTGGACCATTATGACGAGGGGGAGTCGCTTTTATCTGCTTTAAGTGCCATTTCCTCTGCAAAGTAGCTGGACCTGACAAAAGGACCCGATGCTGCACCTGTAAAGCCCATTTCCAGTGCGACCTCCTTCAATTTATCGAATTGATCGGGCGTCCAGTAGTTGACCACCTTCAGTTGTGCTGATGCGCGAGGCTGAAGGTACTGCCCGACTGTCAGAAGTTCGCAGCCGGCATTTACCAGGTCTTCCAGGGTTTCGACAACTTCTTCCCATGTCTCACCGAACCCGACCATCAGCCCGCTTTTCACCGGAACCTCCGGTGCGATGCTCTTTGAAACTCTCAATACATCTAGTGAACGTTCGTACGTCGCTTTGCTCCTGACATCCGGGGTCAGGCGCCGTACGGTTTCGATGTTGTGGTTTAAGATCGAAGGCCCGGATTCAAGGACTGTCTTTAACGCTTCTGCTGATCCGTTGAAGTCGGGTACCAGCACCTCCACCCCTGTCGATGGTGTTAACTCGTGGATGGCACGCACTGTATCTGCATAATGTGCGGCTCCACCGTCGTCGAGATCGTCGCGGGCTACGCCTGTAATAACAACGAAATTCAGTCCAAGTGCTTTCACACTCTCAGCTATTTTACCGGGTTCATCCTTATCGAGCGGCTCAGGATGCCCGTGACCGACACCGCAGAACCTGCATGCACGTGTGCATGTGGGACCGCCGATCATGAACGTCGCGACACCGCGTCCGAAACATTCGCCAAGGTTCGGGCATTTCGCACTGAGACAGACGGTGTTGCATCCGGCGAGTTTGCTCTGCATCTCCGCCTGGATATCGGCACGTATTCCCCTCACTTTTATCCATGGCGGACGCAGGGGTTCTCCGGTCACCTTCCTGTCATGTGTTTCGCTTGACACGTACCGAGCCTCTTTGATCGGGTCATGAGTAATTTTAACTACACTCAGCTTTTACCAGGTTACGGTAACCTTTGTGCAATTTCTTCGTTATTGTGCCGGCACTGCCTTTACCGATTATCACTCCGTCGATCTCTTTGACAGGCATCACTTCAATAAGGCTGTTGGTTATGAATACCTCGTCGGCAGCCTTGAGAATTTTCTGGCTTATACGTTTCTCCTCGAGGGGAATATCCATCTTCCCGGCCAGTTCAATTACCACCGACCTCGCTGTCTCAAGCTGGATGCCGTCGGCAGCCGGTGGAGTGTATATTTTACCCTTCCGGACTATGAAGAGGTTCGATGTAGTGCCCTCGCAGATCCCGCCCTCGGTGTTCTGAACCAGGACCTCATCCAGCCCTCGCTCCCATGCTGCGCGACGGGCCAGTATCATTGGCAGAAAACAGATCGTGTTGTGCCCGGCTATCGGATTGAAAGGACTCGTATGGTAGCTGGATACCCGAACCTTGATCCCGTTTTTATACTTTGCCGGTTTCGGTGGTGTGAACGGACGGGCATGTGCGTATGTGTGGGTGGTCACGCCGGCTGACGTTGCGATCATATTGAGCTCTGAGCCGAAAACTGTAATACGAATATAAGCGTCACCCTCGGTCGCATCATTCTGCCTGAGTAGTTCACGCATGACCAGCCAGAGATTCTCCTCGTCGAACGGGAGGTTGAGACGGAGTGCTTCGCAGCTTGCACGGAGATGTTCGTAGTGGTCGGCAAACCTGAAGGGAACGGCATTATAGCTTCTCATGACCTCGAAAAGCCCGTCACCGTATAGAAGTCCGGTGGAGAGTGGACTGATTAGTGCTTCATCCTCCCACCGTATTGCGCCATCGAAAAATACCCTGTTTCGAGTCATTTACCAGTGTCCTCCACGGGCAGGAAAATACAGTCGCCTGCCCGCATTCAAGCCAGAGGGCTTCGGTCATTCAGAGTCATTAGTATATCTGATTTAATATCGGCCTGCACGACGGTATCAGGTACAGATTTAATGAACATTTATCAAGGTTTATGGGGGAAGTAATCTCGAAAATCAGGGGTTGGGGAACAAGTCTGGATGGGATTCGTCAAACATAGTGATCCACATCCTTGTCACAAGCAGGGAGGAACCTGAGCCTTATGGTTTGGTCTCCCTGCTCTTTTTCTTTTAGATCAAGCCGAAATTCTTCAACGCTTTATCGACTATCTCCTTGCCTTCGTCGTCCATCGGGGTCAATGGTAGACGGTAATTCCCCACCGGTGTGCCGATCCTGTTCAGAGCGTATTTAATCGGAATCGGATTTGTCCTGCAGAAAATGGCCTTGAACAGCGGGAGCATCGAGACATGAGCTTTTTTTGCGTCATCGGTCCTGCCGTCGAGGAATGCCATAATCATTTCCCTGATCTTCGCACCGACAATGTGCGATGCCACCGACACCACACCCACGGCACCAACAGACATCATCGGTAACGTCAGGCTGTCATCTCCGGAGTAGATTGCGAAGGAGCTCTCATCTGTTAAAGCATTGATACACGCAGCCTGATCGACTGACCCGGCAGCTTCTTTTACACCTACAATGTTTCCTATTCCTGCGAGTTTCGCGATGGTTTCAGGCTCGCAGTTAACACCGGTACGTCCTGGAATGTTGTAAAGGAGAATCGGGACATCGACAGACTCAGCCACCGTCTTGAAATGTGCCTCGAGGCCGCTCTGCGTCGGCTTGTTGTAGTACGGATTCACTATGAGAAGCCCGTTTATGGGCATCTCGGCGACCTTCATCGACAGCTTTACCGTTTTTTCGGTGGAGTTGGTCCCGGTACCGACTATGATCCTGGCGTCCTCGGTGATCTCCTCCCTGACCTTCTCGATCAGCGACATTAATTCTTCCTCGGTCAGGGTTGGGCTTTCACCGGTGGTTCCGCCGACCAGTATCGTGTCCGTGCCCGAGTTCATCAGGCGCTTGACCAGCCCCTCGACAAGGTCCATTGCGATCTTGCCCTTATTGTCGAAGGGTGTGACCATCGCGGTCACGAGGTTTCCAAATGGAGCGAACATGCAGTCCTCCACTCTACAGGCTACAGGTAAGGGTCTTAATGAGATTCAATGATGCAGGATTCGGACCAAAGGTGCAAGTATGATCCCATTGGCTCATTTAAAATCCAACCTGGTAGATAGAATCATCCTCGACTTTGTGTGTGGCCTTATTTCGACTAATTTACCGCATATAATGCCACTGCCGACGCTGATCCCGTGATCTCAAACGTAGATTCGTTGAAATTCGGATCTGCATCGGGGCTGTTTCCGCACGAGATAGAGCCGTAACCGGTACCGTCATCAGCGATCCATTCATACAACAGGGCCTTGCCCATCGAGCCCTGTCCCAGTAACCCGCCTGTCTCGAATTCTGCGATCGTCCTCGTCAGGAGTGCCGGCTGGACGTCCCATCCCCAGCCGTAAACCCCCGGTTCGACCGGGACGAACGCGAATCCCTCTCCCAGCCCTTCGTGGGAGAATGTTACGGTCAGCGTCAGCAGGAACGGAATTATTGTGTAGTTCTCATTAACCGTGTAGTCGGTCGATGTGGTCAGCGGATACTGGAAATCGACCGGTGGGTCGAGTGGGAACGCCTGAACACCCTCTACTATCTCCTCCGATGAGTAGATACCCCACAGACGCTGGATATTTGCACCCTCGTTGTGCGATTCAGCCTGGTATACCTCGTTCAGGTCACCCCCGAGACCCATCTGCGTCTTGAAAAAGTGCGTTACATGTGCACTGAAATCACCGGCGAACCCGGCTACCTCCGGATCGGTAGGTGCAAGCGCAATTCTCGTCGCTGAATCAATGTTCGGGACCAGCGTGAAGTCCCACGGCCCGTTTGCGTCTGAGTAATCGATCGGCGCAGGATTACCTCCACCGTAATCGTATCCTGAGCTGCCGTACGTGTACTCCACACCGATCGTTTTGTACGCGATGTCCTCCGGGATCGTGATAATGACACCGCTCGAAGGTATATGCGGTGTCGGCAGGCGGTAAAGGTGGTAATCAGTATATGTTATCGATGTCACAGGATCTTCACCACGACCGTAGACAAGAATATCTACCTGATCGGCTGCGGGAAGCAGCTCGTTTGTGAGCGTGCCGGAAAATCGGACGTAATCGCCGAGGTCTTCCGGACCTGTCAGTGTCATGGATTCGTTGATCAGCAGCGGAGCCTCGAGGTAGATCGTGTCAACATCCTTCTGCCAGTCGTAGACGTCCACATGGAACGGTGCCGATCCTCCGTCACCCGTGATTCCGTGCCCGACCCACAGATCGAGATGATAAGGCTCAGGGCAATTGGCCTGTTCGACATCGAAGTCATCCGGTACAGTGTATGGTTCATTCGGTGACCACCAGTTCGCATCGATTGCATACTGGAATGTAAGGCCCTGGTCCCCGAGTTTGATCGTGTAATGGCGCACATTCATCGAGCCGGCTATGAATGCACCCCGATTAGCCTTGACCATGTCCGAAATGCCCAGGTTGGCGGTTAGATCGTTGCTGAAGTATTTATAACCGTTCAGCGTGGCGGTGTAGTTCGCGATTGTATCCGGTACGCCTAATTTTCCATCGACATACCCGTTCCCGGTGTACTCGGTCGGATTCCACAGGTTCGTGTGGCCATCGGCATTGAGCAGGTCGATATCATTGACGCCTGCATAGAAAAAGGACTCACTGAATCCCGCGATCGACCCATGCCCGATCATAATTCCCCGTACATCGAATCCCGTAAACTGGGGCAGCGGGAACGGATGGGTAAGCTTGATATCGATATCGAGTACCCCGTCGACAAACGAGACCGGAGGTACGATACCGACAGCAGAACCTGTCGAGCCGGATTCCATCAGCCCGACTACGTTCATATGTATCTGGGTCGAACGAAGGGGAGTGAAAATAACGTCTGCGCTTCCGTGGTTGTCAGGAATGACCTCTACATCGTAAAAGCCCCAGAGCTGACGAGATGACTGGGTCGTTGAATCGGATTGCTGAACGCCGGGGTTTACCGGTGAATCGGGAGTTGATGTGCACCCGATCAATATCATGACAGCTATTGTCAGGAACATGGCAGGGAATGCAGTTTTCAGGTTCATCGTTTAAATCCTTTTCGTATCAGGTAATGATGGTTCGATTTCATCAAATTTCAGTTTATCAATAAAGGCATGAAGCGTAAAGGGGAATAAAGGGGACAGGCAGCCTTTTTACCTGTAATAGATTATGTGCAAAGGAAAAGGGAACTGTCACCTTTTTGCGTCGTCCAAGCATAGATACAGGTCACTTTTTCTACAGCAAAAAGGCTGCCTGTCCCCTTTTCCTGCAGAGGCCTGTCCCCTTTTCCCAATTCACATCCATTCCATCCCCAATCCCCAGATGTTATCCTGTCCACGATGTTCATACTCGGACTTGGATTGCTCGGATCGATTTTCCTCTCATTCGGATGCCTGATAGCAGCGTTCAAGTCTCTCGGCTCCCTTGCAAGGGAAAATTACAACTCGGAAGCGCGTCTGATGGCGATTCTGGGTTTTGTCGGGGGACTGATTGCGAGTGCGTTTTTCGGATGGGCGACGATAGTCCTTCTAAACAGGCTGGAATCTACCATGCAGGTGATGGCACAGTAGGCCTGGGGCACCGATCAGGTTGTGGGGATAGGGGTGCGAATTAATCCATGCCGATCAGCGACATGAATTTCTCCTTGATCTTGGAAAACGGTGTATCTTTCCTGGCCTGCATGGGACGGTAACCCATGCAGTCCTGGGGACAACTGATACCCGCGACTGTGGTGCCGTCCGGGGCCCCACGGTTCACGTCGCAGCGGAGCGTACCCTTGCAACCCTCGTGGATATCGTTGTTGGTCACTCTTTTCAAATGAAAACAATCGTGTCTGATCATCAATCGATCACTTCCTTCTACATATTCTTTTGATCCGATTTCCGGTGAATTTCATATAACCAGCCGGCCTGTCAATAACAAAACTGTTTAGTGCGAAATAATGTACACTGAGTAGTATCGTAAGGTTATGTGCGTCCATGTTTTGTATAATTGAATGACGTGTTAAGAGATTTAAAGGCAATTGGACCTGCTGACATCAGGCGACGCCTCGATGACATCCTTCCCCACGTGGAAAAGCCCGGACGGTACTTCGCCGGGGACATCGGTATCGTCATAAAAGACTGGGAGACTGCACGGGCGAGGATCGTGATTGCATTCCCCGATGTCTACGAAATTGCGGTCGTTAACCTTGGCCACAAACTGATCCAGCACGTAATAAACTCGCGCGATGAGTACCTCTGTGAAAGAGTTTATTCAGTCTGGCCCGACATGGAGGAACGTCTGAGGGAAACCGGCACACCTCTCTACGCGCTTGAGAGTTACCATCCAGTAAACGAATTCGATGTACTTGGAGTCTCGCTTTCGCACGAGCTCAGCTTCAGCAACATGCTACAGTTGATCGACCTCGCTGGGTTACCGCTTCGTTCTGATGAGAGAGGTTTCCCGATAGTGGTGTGCGGTGGTTCGGCGGCTTTTAATCCCGAACCGATCGCTGATTTTGTCGACGCGTTCGTCCTTGGAGAAGGGGAGGAGGTGACGTTAGATCTTGTTTCCGTGATAGCGGAACACCGGAACGAGATCGACACTGCACGGGGTAATCCCGACGTGGAAAGGGAGGTTGTAAACAGGATCCTCGACATCTGGGGTGGAGCGGGAACCAACCAGGAAATACAGGGAGTGTATATCCCGAAGCATTTTGAAGTCGTGCAGGACGACAAAGGCATGATCGAACGTATCACAAACATCGCAGGTGGCCCCGAGATCATTGAGAAGGCGTTCGTAAAGGACCTGGACAGCGCACCGTGGGTGATACAACCTCCAATCCCGCACATGAAGGGAGTGTCGAGCCGTGTGACAGTTGAGCCTGTACGCGGTTGCACGCACGGTTGCAGGTTCTGCCAGGCCGGGATGATCTACCGTCCGTACCGACAACGGTCGATTGACCTCCTTGTCGATCAGGCCGAGACGCTGCTCGAATCGACCGGGCAGCAGGAGCAGAGCTTTCTCGCCTTATCAGCGACCGACTGGCCCGATCTGCAGAATTTCATCAAGCGCATGAAAGAAGTTGAGCGGGATTTCCACCTGAAAATCAGCCTGCCATCGAATCGAATCGCAGCCCTCGACAGGACTCTGACAGACATGCTCATCACGAACCGGAAGGGTGGCCTGACACTCGCTATCG
>JAUWTM010000144.1 GCA_030614715.1 Planctomycetota bacterium | reverse complement strand
ATATTATTTTCGCGGTCGAGATCGAATTCGAGATGCAGCCCGATAGGATTCGCCTTCCCGCACACAAAGCATCCGTGATCCCTGAACGTAACCTTGTCCCCTTCGCGAGGAATGTCATCTCTGTTGCTCATAGATCTCTATATTAGCACGATTTTCACCGTAATTAGTTGATCTCCACCTCAGTCGTCGGGCCGATTGATCTCAAACCGGCCATAAAATTAATCCGTTTCCCGCTGCGAAACAGATGAGTGTATTCACCGGGTGAGTCACCGCAGCCGAAGCCCTTAATTGATGGTTCTGCATGCTTCCCGACCACACGAACGACATCGGATTCGATTTTCACGGTCGAGACCACAAACCACAACCTGACCGGTTTGATTTTCTCTGTAAGGTAATCGATATGCCAGTGTCTTTTGTCTGAGCCCCTGATGTATCTTGCGATGCGACCCCTCAGACCATTCATCGCGCTCCCGGTGTAGTAATACCAGCCCTTTTTTAAATGGAACAGCCCGAGCTTCCCGACCTTTATTCCAACAGGTGACCTCAACCTGAATTCCAGGATGTATGCGCCTTTCAGCGATCGATCCAGGTTTGCTATTTCCTTCGGAAGCACCATACAAGGCCAATATAATGCCCCTTAACGCACATTCTTTCAATAGCTTTTGAAAGTAATACTATTAGCTATCAGGCGTGTTATAATCGTTTTCGAATGGTGATATTTAATGACAACGATCAACGAAAAGCTTGAAAATGTCGAGAAGAGATTTACCGAGATAGAGGTAGCCCTTGCCGATCCGTCGATTGTATCGGACCGCAACCGCATGCGTGACCTCGGGAAGGAACACAAGGAGCTCCAGCCTGTGGTCGACCTGATCCGTCAGATCCATAGAGTCGAAGCGGAAATCAGCGAGCTTGAGGAAATAATCCAGGATAACGATGAGGATTTGAAACGTATCGCGGTCGATGAGATTGAGGAAACAAGACAGAAGCTGGAAAATAAAACGAACGAACTTCGACGTGCACTTCTTCCCAGGGACCCCCGCGACGAGAAGAACGTGATAATCGAAATCCGTGCCGGCACAGGTGGTGACGAGGCTGCGATATTTGCCGGGGACCTTTTCAGGATGTACTCCCGTTACGCTGAAAATCGAGGCTGGAAATCGATAATTCTCAGTGAAAACCCGCTGCCAATCGGTCACGGCTACAAGGAGATAATAATCGAGGTCACTGGAAAGGGTGCATACTCAAGGCTAAAATTCGAAGGTGGTACGCACAGGGTGCAGCGTGTGCCGGTGACCGAATCCGGTGGCAGGATTCATACATCGGCTGCGACTGTTGCAGTTATGGTCGAGCCTGATCCGGTCGAGGTTAAGATCGACGATGGTGACCTGAGAATCGATACGTTCAGGGCATCATCAGCCGGCGGACAGCACGTTAATAAGACCGATTCGGCGATACGAATAACTCACATGCCGTCGGGTATCGTCGTCTCCAGCCAGGACCAGCGCTCACAGCATCAGAACAAGGAAAAAGCGATGCTGATCCTCCGGGCGTACCTGCTGGAGCGGAAGGAAGCCGAGAGAAACGAGCAGATTCGCGACGAGCGCAGGAGCCAGGTCACCACAGGCGACAGGTCGGCTAAAATCCGGACGTACAATTACCCGCAGAACCGCGTGACCGACCACAGGATCGGTCTGGACAGGGCATTGATAAAGGTAATGGAGGGCACACTCGATCCGATCATCGACGCCCTGCAGATTGCTCACGAAGCCGAACAACTTGCCGAAGTCGGGCAATAATTTCCGGGGTAGTCATGGTCCACACAAGCCCTGCAGAAGAATTCCTTGAAACCGTCACCCAGAGGCTTAAGGACGAGGGTATCGAGGAATACCGCCAGGAAGGGCATATCATAGCGGAATCCGTTCTCGAAACCGATTACACTAAAATCCGTGCAGGATTGGCCGACATCCCGACAGCTGAACATGAGGACCGGGTTGATGATATTCTCAGCCGAAGACTGAGCGGTGAGCCGCTGGCTCACATCCTGGGATTTGCCCATTTCTACGGTCACAAATTTCGAGTGGCATCGGGAGTACTGGTGCCCAGACCTGAAAGCGAGGTGCTTGTAGAGGCTGTAGTGAGTGCAATCGACTTGCTTGAAGCCGAAAGCCCGAGAATTCTGGACCTGTACACCGGCTGCGGTAACATATTGATTTCAATATTACTCGAGTGTAAACGTGCGTCCGGGCTGGGAATCGATTACGATAGTGTCTCCCTGGACTGTGCTCAACAGAACCGGGAAATCCCTGGGGCGTCAGGTGCCGAGTTCCGTTTATCGGATGTTATTGATGAACTTGGGAAGCTGGAACGCGAATTTAACATCGTCACCGCGAATCCACCGTACATTGCGACCGACGAAATATCCGACCTGCAGGTTGAGGTCCTGAAACATGAGAATTACGATGCGCTGGTCGGTGGAGCCGATGGTCTCGATCATTTCAGGGTCCTCGCGGACGGCGTGCAAAGGATTTTAATTCAGGGAGGATTACTTTTCTGCGAGATCGGGTACCGGCAGGAAGAAAGTGTCGCGGATATCTTTAAAAAATGGGGCGACGTTGGATTCATACCTGACCTCAACGGCATCATGAGAGTCCTGATAGCGAGACCATGAACGATACGGAAAAATCCAGACCATGCTTTACCGACAAAATGCTCCTCGAGCTGGCACGTGACCTGAGGAAGGTTGCGCACGCGCCGTACTCAAACTTCAGTGTTGGTGCGGCCTGCAGGGCGGAGAGCGGGACGGCGTACTTCGGGTGCAATGTCGAGAACTCGAGCTATCCTGTCGGTACATGTGCCGAACGTGTAGCTGTCGGTGCCGCGATCGCGCACGGTGAAAAGAAAATTACTACAATTGCGATCGCCGGGGGGAATCGCGATGAAGGTCCGGCCGGGAACCTTGTGCCGTGCGGTATGTGCCTGCAGTTTCTATCGGAATTTATGGAGAAGGATGGGGTAGTGTTTATCGCAGATGGGTCAGATGGTTTCAAAGAGTACACTCTTGGAGAACTTCTTCCGCACGCATTCAGGCTGGAAGAATGAAATGATGGAAGCAAGACATGACTGAAATCATTTTCGAGAAGAAGATAGCCGAAGAAGTCATGGTGGAACGAGCCGTAAAGGTTCTCGACGCAGGCGGGATTCTCGTTCTTCCAACAGACACAATACCCGGTATCGGCTGCCGTGCGGACAATCATGAAGCCGTCCTGAAATTATTCGATCTCAAGGACCGTCCAGCCACCCTGCCCGTCCCTGTAATTGTGGCCGATTCGGACGCGGTTAAGCTGTACACATGTAAGCCGCCCCCATTGTTCGATAAACTTGCAGCAAGGTACTGGCCCGGCGCGTTGACAATCGTTCTGGAATCCAACGGCACTATCGACAGCCTGGTTGGCGGTGGGTCGGCAACACTCGGATTCCGCGTTCCCGATCACCGTCTCGTCAGGAGCATCGTCAGGGGGCTTAAAGTCCCACTTGCGCTGACAAGCGCAAATCCGCATAACGTAAGGCCGTCAGCGCTACATGATCGGTTGCTTACCTGGTGGAAAAACGAGGTTGATATGATCATCCTCGGACGGTCAACGGCTCCCCTGCCCCCGTCGACCGTGATCGACCTGACCAGCACTCCACCGGGAATTCTCCGTGAAGGAATAGTTGTCGATGAGGAACTGAGGAAATTACTGACGTAGGGTCAGGGCTTTGTTTAACGTCCCCTGAAGATCAAATATTTGCAGGATTGGTATCCAAAATTGGATTAAACTAAAGCGGTTTCAGCCACATTGTGAAGTGTTGTGTTAATACTATCTAAAGCCTTTACTTTATGATAGGCTCCTATTGCCATATGCTGCTATAAGCTCCTGAGAATCAAAACAATATTTCTAACCTACCGTGTATCACAGCGGAGAACATCATGGAACAAGAATGTTTAGAAACTCAAATCACTGTACTTAAGGACAAAGTAAAGACGCATTTAGCTCAAGGTTTAGATGAAGCCGTAGGGAAACCTTTAGGTGAATTCCTGGCATATCTTACCGATGTCGGGAAACCAGGATTATCCGGCCATATGCAAAAAATAGAGCTCGGTATTGAAGCATTACTGCTTCCGAAACCAAATTTAGTACTCGCCACAAGATTACTTGAGTCGCTTCGTTTATATTTCAGAAGCCCGATGAAGAACTCTATAATCTTCTTCTCGACCCCATTGTATATGGCAATATTTGGATTATTTGTCTCGCTGGTTATTGGAGTATCGACAGCTGTATATTTAAACGAAAAATTTGGTTTATTTATCGACTATGCTGGTCGAACCCAGGAGTATGGATCCGTACAAACCAAATTCAATTCTGAGAATCGATCAGAAGAACAGCTTTTGGATGCTTCCGATTCAGATATACTGGACACAGACGTGGACGGAAACATAGGGGGCAATGATGAATTGGAAATAATTGAATCTGTTGAGGGTCTTGAAAATCTCGAAGAAGATGAAGAACCTAAATACAGACATGAGGAATCTACTAATATTTTCAGAGCATTAAAAAATTCATTAATAAAATACAATCTGGATCTGGACCTGCTTGTTATTGCAGGATTATTAGGTGCTGTAGGGAGTATCGTCAGTGTAGCAGTAAGGTTTAAGAGGTTTGCACTAAGGGAAGACATCACTCCACAAACAATTGCATTATCATGCGCACTTAAACCCTTTGTAGGAATGGCGTTTGGCATCATAGTAATAAGCTTGATTGAATCAGGTGTAATCGATATCTGGGCAGTAAAACCAAGTGAAAATATTTATTTTACGTTGGTTATTGCATTCATATGCGGCTTCAGTGAAAGATTCGCAAGAGATGTAATAACGAAGATCGATCAACCTGCAACTGAGGAAAAACTACAAGAAATTATAGATCTACAAAACGGACAATCCGAAGACCATCTCGATACGGCAGAATAGAACGAAACATGCCAGTTTTCCTTATTCCTTGACCCACTTTCTGCAACGCGGTTATACTGCATCCATTGTCGATCAAACGTAAGGAGCCCTCTCAATGCCTCGACCTATCGGCCAGAGACATACAACACACGGCAGACGTACTCCAGCACAGAAGATGAAGGTCTTTCCAGGTTCGGCATCTGTCGACCTTACACGAGAGATCTGCAAGGAACTCGGGATTAAGCCCGGGAAGGTCAAGTACAAAAAGTTTGCCAACGACAACACCTTCTGCTCGATTCAGGAAAACGTGCGGGAATGCGACGTCTTCCTGGTGCAGACCTCGGTCCGTCCCGTGAATGACAACCTGATGGAAGCGCTTATCATGATCGATGCCCTTGTCAGGGCAAGCGCGAAGCGGATAACCATGGTCATGCCGTACTACGCTTATTCGAGATCGGACAAGAAGGACCGTCCGCGCATTCCTATCACCGCAAGCCTGGTAGCCCGGATACTTGAAACCGCCGGTGCGGACAGGCTTCTCACGATGGACCTTCATGCGGAACAGATACAGGGTTTCTTCTCGGTACCGGTCGATCAGCTTGTCGCAAAGCCGATCGTAGCAAGGTATTTCAGTAAATTGAAAATCAAGAATCCCGTAGTGGTGGCTCCCGACGCCGGCAGCGCGCGAAGGTCCGGGGCATATGCCGAGAGACTGAAATATCCCCTTGCGATCATTGATAAACGACGCGATAAAATTACCGGTAAACTCAAGATTCACGGGGTTGTCGGCGATGTTAAGGGCCACAACGCGATAATCCTCGACGATGAGATTAATTCCGGTGGCAGCATCATCCGTGCAATTGAGACCGTAATAGAGGCTGGTGCAAAGGATGTATACGCGGGCTGTACGCACCCGGTCTTCAGTCCGGATGCCCTTAAGAAACTTGAAAATACCGAAGTGAAGGAGATTGTAGTTACTAACACCGTCCCGATATTCGACAAAGGCAGGAAAAATAAACTCAAGGTCCTGTCGGTCGCGCCGTTGTTTGCCCGGTCGGTACATTCTATCCATACGGGGACAAGCGTGAGCAGGCACTTCAAGTAGGATTCATCCGGGCGGAATATCTTATGCTGGCACTCGATTTCTTCCTATTACTACAACAGGCCGCTGAAGCTGCTGGTGAGCAGGTTCAAGCGTTACCGGATATCGCATCTGAGCACACAAGCATTTTCGAGCAGATTTCCGGGTGGTGCACCGAGGAAATCAGGACCACACACTAACCCGGTGTGTTCTTCCTGATGGCACTTGAATCGATGATCGCCCCGATCCCGAGCGAGGCGGTCATGCCGTTTGCCGGATTTCTTATTTATTCGGAGGAGATGACCTGGACCCTTGTCGCCCTCTGGTCCACACTGGGTTCCATTGTTGGAAGCATGGCGTCATACTTTATGGGCATGTACGGGGGACGACCGCTGGTCCTGAAGGTCGGGAAATGGCTGTTGCTAAACGTCCATCACCTTGACGCTACCGAGAGGTACTTTAAAAAATATGGTCCATGGACCGTGTTTATCTGCCGTTTCGTGCCGGTTGTGAGACATTTCATATCGATTCCCGCAGGGATGGGCCGAATGCCAATTCCCACGTTCCTGGCCATGACAATCATCGGTGCTGTCATGTGGAACATGTTCCTCGCATGGGCCGGGTATTACCTGAAGGAAAACTGGGAATCCGTTAAAGCGTATTTTCACATTATCGACCGCGTGATCGTAGTACTGATCCTCGCCGTGATCGTCGCTTTCATTGTCAGGCAGGTCGTTGAATGGCGCGCGCTGAAAAAAGCAGCTGTAACTGACGATAATTCTTAAGAGGGCTTATATATGAGAATCGATAGAACCTTCATTATGTTAAAACCCGACGCTATCCAGCGTGGTCTCGCAGGCGAGATACTCTCGCGATTTGAAAAACGCGGGATGAAAATAGTCGCGATGAAACTCATCCGCGTAACAGAGGAGCTTGCTGAGGTCCACTACGCGGAACATGTAGGGAAAAAATTCTACGCGAAACTTCTCAGCTATATAACCTCCGGACCGGTCATAGTGGCTGTGATAGAAGGTCTGGACGCGGTCCAGCAGGTCCGGAAGATGGCCGGTTCAACGCTCCCCACAGAAGCTGATGTTGGAACGATCAGGGCTGACTACGGCCAGGAGCTTCCGATGAACGTCATTCATGCGTCCGACAGCACCTCGACCGCTGCACGTGAAATTGAAATCTATTTTAAGCCTGAAGAGTTAATCGATTACGAACTCGACCTGAAGGACTGGGTGCTCTCCTTCCAGCACCTGAAGGATTAGTAACTGTTCCCGTAATGCCGGATTCCAGAACCAAAGCGATAATTTTCGACCTCGTTGGTGTGCTGATCGAATTGACCGGCGTGCCCAGAATGCTGGAATGGCTGGGCTGGGAAAGCAACGAGACAACAACTACGGACCTTTGGAATAAATGGCTTACGTCCCCCGCTGTCCGCACATTTGAACAGGGAAAATCGACTCCGGATGAGTTCGCGCGATCGATGGTCGCTGAATTCGGTCTGCCGGTCGAGCCAGAACAATTTCTCGCTGAATTCAAGATGTGGCCAAGTGGATGGTTCCCGGATGCTGAGGAGATCATTAGAATACTCAGTAAGGACTACACCCTGGCAAGCCTCAGTAATTCAAACAGCCTTCACTGGGTCAGGATGATCAATGAGTTCAAAATCGAAGAACATTTTCAGTATAACTTTCCGTCCCACTTAACAGGCTTTCTTAAACCCGATCGAGAAGCTTTCGAGCATGCGATCAAGACAATTGGGATCGATAAAACGCACGTTCTGTTTATCGACGACAACGCCATGAATGTCGATGCAGCACTTAATTACGGTATCAGGTCATTTTGCATATCAGGAGTCGAAGAACTACGCAGCAAACTCGGTGAGATCAGAGTTTTATAAAATACTGGCCTGTTTTTAGTAGTTGTACAGCAGTTTTTTGAAAATATACCGGAAAATCCGGGATTTTTAATGCACTGCACTTGACAGAATTAGACTCAGGTTATATAATGACAGCAGCATCAAATTGAAGGATTTCGTCCAAGGAGGACAATAATGGCTAAAATCGCAGGTGTCGACCTCGGCACTACTAACTCTGTTATCGCGATTATGGAGGGTGGAGAGCCTACGGTGCTTGAAAACGCCGAAGGGGATCGTACTACCCCTTCTGTTGTTGCTTTCACCAGGGACGGAGAACGTCTGGTAGGCAAAATGGCCAAAAATCAGGCTGCCATGAATCCTGATCGTACTGTCAGCTCAATCAAGCGGCAGATGGGACGGGATTTCAAGGTCACTATAGATGGTAAGGATTACGCCCCGCAGGAGATAAGCGCTTTCATACTTCAGAAGTTGAAGGCCGATGCGGAGGCCAAGCTGGGTGAGACGATCAACGACGCGGTTATCACCTGCCCTGCGTACTTTACCGACTCTCAGAGGCAGGCGACCAAGGATGCCGGACGTATTGCCGGATTCAACGTGCTGCGCGTAATCAACGAACCGACAGCCGCAGCACTTGCATATGGACTCGACAAGCAGGAAGAGCAGACAATCATGGTGTTCGACCTTGGCGGTGGTACGTTCGATGTCAGCATCCTTGAAATTGCCCAGGGAGTATTCGAGGTAAAGGCCACGAATGGTAACAACCTTCTCGGTGGAGACGATTTCGACCAGAAGATAGCCGACTGGCTTACCGCGGATTTCAAGAAGGATACCGGAATCGACCTCTCACAGGACGGTCAGGCTGTCCAGCGCCTTAAGGAAGCGGCTGAGAAGGCCAAGGTTGAGGTTTCGAGCAAGTCCACCACCACGATCAACCTTCCGTTCATCACAGCGGACCAGGCAGGCCCCAAGCACCTTGTAAAGGACCTGAGCAGGGCTGAATTCGAAAAATTGACTGACAATCTCGTGCAGATGACGAAGGGTCCGACCGAGATGGCCATGAAGGACGCCGGAGTCGGGTACGGTGACATCGACCAGGTCATTCTCGTCGGTGGTTCAACACGTATCCCTGCCGTCCAGGAGCTCATCAAGAGCCTGACGGGCAAGGAACCCAACAAAACGGTCAACCCGGACGAAGTGGTGGCTGTAGGAGCCGCTATCCAGGCCGGAGTGCTTGGCGGTGAGGTTTCTGACGTGGTACTTCTCGATGTAACCCCGCTTTCACTGGGTATCGAGACGCTTGGTCATGTCAACACGATCATGATCACCAAGAACACGACAATTCCAACCAAGAAATCCGAGATATTCACGACTGCTGCAGACCACCAGTCGCAGGTCGAGATTGTCGTTGTCCAGGGTGAGCGGCCTATCGCCACGCAGAACAAGCTGCTCGGCAGGTTCGCACTTACCGGGCTTCCCCCTGCCCCGCGAGGGCTCCCCCAGATCGAGGTCACATTCGATATCGACGCGAACGGCATCGTTAACGTCAGTGCCAAGGACCTCGGGACCGGCAAGGAGCAGGCAATCACGATCACATCCTCAACGAACCTGACCGAGGATGAGGTCCAGAACATGGTGAAAGACGCGGAACTTCACGCTGAAGAGGACAAGAAACAGCGCGAGGAGGCCGAAGAGCGGAATCGTCTCGAAAGCCTTATCTACCAGACTGAGAAGCATGTGAATGAGCACGGTTCGAAAGTCGATGCGGGTATCAAAGCTGATGTGGAAAAGGAACTGGCAAACGCGAAGCAGGCACTCGAGTCAGACAACGTTGATAACTACCGTCGCGCGATCGAATCCCTGGGCAATGCAGCCCAGAAGATCGGTGCGGCGATCTACGAGACCCTGCAGAAGGAGCAGAAGGCTGCCGGAGGTGCACCGCCCCCGGACGGAGGTGCCGAGTTTACCGATGTACCACCACCGTCAGATGATAATCCCCAGTGGACACCGGGCGATGAGACCACTACACAGTAAGGATTCGACAGGGATATAATATGGCAGAGAATGAGAAAAGGTCGAAGCGAATTCATGTGCGCGATGCGGACATCGAGAGGTCTGAGAGCCTTGAGACACCCGATCCGAAGACCAACATTGTCCCCGATGAGGATGTTGCAACCGCTGATGTCCTTCCTGACTCTGACGAAGCGGGTCCGGGACAGGAAAATGCTCAACCCGATCAAGTGGATGAGGAACCGGACCCGGTCGAGCAGCTTGCTGAAATGACCCTGAACTGGCAGCGCGAACGTGCCAGTTTCAGGAATTTCAAGCGCAGGGTGGACGATGAGAAGAGCGTTATCAGGAAGTACGCATGCTACGACCTTGCGATGGATCTGCTGCGTATCCTCGATTACTTCGAGAGCTCGGTCAATTTTTCGGAAAATCTGCCAAAAGAAGCCGAAAATGTGGTTATTGGTGTAAAATATACTGTAGACGAGCTGATCAGGGTCCTTGCGTCCCACGGTGTCTTGCATATTAAAATCGACGAAGGTGCTCAGT
>JAUWTM010000036.1 GCA_030614715.1 Planctomycetota bacterium | reverse complement strand
ATGTAGGCGAGTGTACGTACTGATGGCGATTCAAAGTATGGTGCGGTGCTGTCCTCGGGCGAGATTGCCACAATCAGTTTGGAGAGAGCGAAATAAAGCGGTGGATGCACGTCCTCACGCATTTCACGGTTAAAATCCTCCCACGTGCCATGCGTGACCCGTATCGTGAATGCCTCATCACCCCATGTCGGCAGCGGTGCTCGCCATCCCCAGTAAATTGAAAGACAAAGTACTAGCAGTATGAGTAGCGTTAATGTAAGCCCGACAAGCCGGAACCGCCTGAATTCCGGGCGCTCCGACGGTGGGAGGTGACCCGATCCCGGTTCGCTCCGAGGTTCAAACGTCACCGTTCACCCTCCTCGGCGACCCTGTCAACGTCCATCAGGGCTGCCCTGAACCATATCCTTGACGACCAGTTCTGGTGCGGGGCTGTCGGGAAGCTGTCGGGGAGAATTTTCCCCGTCAGGTACGGGTAGATCCTGCGCGCATCGAATCCCGGTGTCTGCCTGAGCCTGATGTGCTTTCCGAGTATCGTGAAACAGTTGAGGAGCACCCACCAGTGAGCCCCGACCGTTGCCCAGTACGGTTTTCGCCTGAAGAGGCAGCTGAAGGGCTTCAGTATCGAATCGAGCAGGATCATTGGACCGATCAGGAGCATCGAGACCCAGTCGATAAACAGGCACTGTGTGATCAGTCGGTTACGTTCCTGAAAAAATGCCACCTTGTTCGGATTCGACCTCCCGACTGAATGGCTTCCTGCGTGCTTCACACGCGATTCAGGGCACTGAACGACCTTCTTCCCAAGTGCCCTGAGCAGGAAACCGATGTAAACATCCTCGTAGTACAGAAAATACGACGGATCAACCGGTGGAATCGGTAGATCGGGGTCTTTTTTCAGCAGGAAACAAGCTCCGGACGGGTAAACGGCTACCGTCCGGTCCTTGAAAATCCCGTACATCAGGTACATCAGCGGATTAAGGCTGGCATTTGTGGTTCGCTCGAGCTCAGTCTCGTCCTCGTGCTCGATCACTGCACTGACAGCGTGCGCACTTTCGTCCTGTGCGGTCCTCAGTAGCGTATCCAGCCATCCGGGTGTGAATTCGAGGTCGTTATTGCAGATAACAAGGAAATCCTCTGTACAGATTTCCCACGCCCATGCGATTGCACCGGCATAACCGATATTGGAATCCAGTCCGACCACCTCGAACCGGGATTTAAGCTCATCAGGTACCAGGTTTTCCGATGCCGCGGGCAATGAATTATCGATAATTGTCACGGGCACTTCGGGCGGGACGGTCCCGGCCAGCGATGTCAGGCATTGAGGGAGTACATCTGCACCGTCATAATCTATGACAAAGATTCGAACTGAAGCTTTATCAGTAGAAATGTGGGACATAAGGTCAGTTTAGCTTTTATTGGGGACTCAGTCCAATGTACTTATATAAAAGATGGTGTCAGGTATTCCACGCTACTCCGTCGATCACAGTGATATCTTCAAGTCCCTTCTCTGCGATCATTTGTTCGATGTCACTGTTCCACGACGGTGAACAGAGGATGAAAATTCTGTGGTGTGTATCGTTCTTCTCAAGGGCAGGTGGCTGAACAGGTTTGGTAAATCCGGGGTACTGCGACCCGATCTTGCTCGATGAGCTGTCAATCACATCCGGTCCGAGCTCCTCTGGAAGCTTCGACGCTATGTTTCCGGCTATGTCGTTCGCAGGCCAGAAGTAGATTTTAACCTGTTTAGGCTGCAGATTTTCCACAGTGTTGCCGATGTGCTGTCCAAGCGATCGGTATTTTTCGTCTTTTGATTTTTTGATTATTATCCCGTTTTCATATGCGATATTCTCATTAGCGATCAATTCCTGGAGATCTGCATCCTGCGATGGAACATAAAATTCCCTGTAATCCTCTCTTGTGTCAGCTTTTAACATTGAAACCGCTGTAAATCCAAATGGACGGCTTGCTCCATCCCTGCTGAGCATCAGCATGACGAATCCCATCCCTTCTAAGAGTACCTGCAGGTGGTGGGGAGTGAAATGAAGCATGTGCTCCGGGAAAAGGGATTCCTCGGGGTAATCGATAAAATTGGGCACCTCTGTGATTAAAATACCTTCCGGTTTCAGGTGTCGTCGAATCTGCTTGATCCATGCACGGGGTCTTGTGATGTGCTCGAGCACGAAGTAACTGGCAGCGCAGTCGAATTTTACAGACGAGACTATCCCGGACCCGGATTCGAACAGCCCCTTCTCCTCGACATTGTCACTGCATTTCTGCAGGGGATCGATCCCGATCGCCTGGTAGCCATAATCGTTCAGAATATCGCAGAATTCACCGGATGCAGCACCGATTTCCCACACGGATGAGCCGGGGGAGACGAACTGACGTATTATCTTCAACCGGGCTTCAGGATCGAAATCGGGCTTGATGACTTTTATATCGGACTGCAGTGAATATGCATCACGGTAGTAATTTTCCAGAAATTCGTCATTCGGAATGCGGCCTGCGAACACGAACCCGCATTTGTCACAGATAACATCGGTATGTGCGAATTCATAGAGTCCGTGACGGGTGGGTCGAATTTCCGTCCTGTTTCCCAGTACGGTATGCTGCTCGGGTTCTCCGCAGATGTCGCACGGCTTGGACGTCCACGACTTCGATATAAGGGATTGTGATTCGGGCATGCTCATACGTTCCTGCTCCCTGCAAGGTTACAGTATATAATTTCGTCAGATCCGTATGGACCTTAATTCCCGGACTGAAAAAAAATGGAAAAAAACCGAAAATAGGCTAAAGACGCTCAATTTCCTGCCGATGTACACTCATACGGAACCGTATCTCCGTATTATTCCATGGTGTAATCCGTGTGTTCGCGACACCGGATGGGCACCAAATAACGGAAGAAGGTGGCAGATGGGCAGGGGTGCCCCTATCACGCTGGAGGTGAGCTGACTGTATAGCCCGGAATCCGCCATTGGCGGGACAGCCGGGGAATTCGTGCTTTTAGCACAAAATCAACTCGACCCGCGACGGGCAGGGGATGGATCCCCGATGGCCGTCGATGGGTCTCAGGGCAGGTAAATGCCCTGAAACAACCACACAACTTTTAGTCTCAAGGAGGAGACAACAGTTGACAGTTCTACAGATTAATCAAAACATTATCTCCCTGAACGCATTACGAAGTTTGGGGCAGACAAGCCGGGCTCTGACCAAGAACGTTGAGAGATTGGCAACCGGCTTGAGGATCAACCGTGCGGCAGACGATGCTGCCGGGTTGACCATTTCTGAGCGCTTACGCGCCCAGGTCAGCGGCTTGAAACGAGCCAGTCAGAACGCACAGGAAGCCATCAGCCTCATACAGACCGCTGAAGGTGCTCTGTCTGAGACCAACGGAATCCTGCAGCGCGTCCGCGAACTGGCAATTCAGGCCGCCAACGGCATTCTCACACAGAATGACCGTTCGGAGATTCAGCGTGAGGTCGACCAGCTGATCGACGAGATCGACCGAATCGCGCTTGCCACGCAGTTCAACTCCAAGACGTTGTTAAATGGTGATGCCGCGGCGCTGACAAGCGTCGACGACCCCACCCGAACATCGCTCATCGTTACCGGTGACGTTGGTAAGGGCGGTAACTTTACCATTAACACAACGCTCCTGGAGGCTCCGACACTTGCCGTTTACAAGAGCGATCACATGCACACGATCGCTGGTGCTGACAGGGTCGGAATCATCAACGGTGAGGTTACTTACCTCAACCATGCTGATTTCCTGTCTGGCGCCTCCAATATCGGTCTTGACCAGATGGAGGTTCAGAGTCAGACGGCTAATGGTCGGTTACTTGTCAGTGCCGGGTCAGCGGTAGTAAGTGTTGTCGGAACCAGTGTCGCTGTTGCAGCGGACACGATCTTCGATGCGATTAACTCGCAGGAGATCACGCTCGGAACCGACAGGATCAGGCTTGAGGGCTTCGATGCTTACGGTAATGCCGTCAATGCATCGCTTCTTATCACCGCTGCGACGAGTTGGGCAGCCATGGCTACCTTCCTCGAGACCCAGCTGTTCACCACACCTGGTACTGACGGTGTTGTGACAGTAGGTGCTGCGGACGGTAAGCTGACAATCAGCCTCGGTGCTGGTACGTCGGTTGTCATCAGCAACCTGACCTTCTCGGATGCTGACGTATCCGGTAGTAAGCTGAACCTCGGCGTCACAGCCTTCAGCATCAACGCTGGTAGTTCAGCATTTACAGCGACCTTCATCGACACAGTTTCAGCCGCTATCACGGCGAACTCGAACACGGTCGTTGAGACTGTCACCGGCGGGACTCCGTTCCTGCTCGGTGATGCCACTACGGGTGAGCTGACGGTCAGGTTCGCGGGAACCGTGACAACCGGATCAGATGAGATCATTATTAACACTCTTGGTGCGAACGAGCTGCAGCAGTACGGCACGGTGGTCCAGACGTCCATACCTGCGGGCTTCTACACGTTCCGCGTGTCTGCCCTTTCAGACAGGACGTACAGGGTTACCAACGTCGACACCGGCAGTGTATCGAGCACAATCTCGATCGCACAGGCCGGTACTGCCGCGACACTCAGCCTTGATACTTTCCAGGGCTTGAGGCTTGCGTTCGACGCCATCCTCGTAACTGGCGAGACCGGCATTATCCATGTAAGCACAAACAACGTGCTGCCGGCCCAGAACACCACTCAGCTGCAATCAATTGCAGCGTTTGCTGACAACGGGGTGTTCGACGGTCGCGATTATGTGGATATCGGCCTCGCAGCCGTTCCTCTGGGACGCACAACGAGTATCATCGTCAATAAGACGGATACTATGGAGGACTTTGTCGGCAAGATCAGCCTGGCAATAGCCAATCCGAACTCAACACTCGACCTGAACCTCGAGGATACACTTGTTGGTGGTTCGTATCCCGACCTGGTCCATTACAACCTGACCGGGCCTGCACAGGGTACTATCTCCATCACGACCCCGATTCCTGGTGTGGAAATAGTCTTCTCAGGCGATGAGAAAGTCATCAACGCCATGAGCCTTTTCCAGATCCAGGATACGACTCTTGCCAACTTCCAGGTCAGCGTGGTCGACATCGAGACCGGCAGCCTGGTAGCGACCGGTGAGAGCAACACGGGTATCCTTCGTGGTGTACTCGCGGGTGTTGAGGTGCGGTTCGATACAACGCAGGGCTATAAACTGGATCCTGACGGAACGGTCGACCAGGTTATTGCACCCTTCAACCTCGATCCGTACATACGTCCGGGCATCAGTGTGACCTCCAACTTTACCGGTGAGAGTTTCGTACATATCGTACCTAACGCACTGGTATTCCAGATCGGTGCTAACCAGGGTCAGAGACTTCAGCTTGCGATCGGTGAGATGAGTGCCGATGCGATCGGTCTTGGCGGCGTATTCGTTGTCAGCCAGGAAGCAGCTGAGGACGCAATCACCCAGGTGGACGGGGCTATTGACCGGGTTGCCAGCTTCCGAAGCAAACTCGGTGCCGTCCAGAACAGGCTGGAATCGACGATCAGGAACCTTGACATTGCCCATCAGAATCTGGCAGCCGCCGAAAGTGGCATCAGGGACCTGAACGTTGCCGAGGAAGTCATTAGCTTCACCCGCAATCAGATCCTGCTACAGAGCGGTATTGCGGTACTGGCCCAGGCTAACCAGTTGCCTCAGAGTGTCCTTCAGCTGCTGGGGTAATCGACTCTGACATGGTCTAAGGTTAGGGAGGTTATCTCATGGCTACGATAGGAAACCTGGGAGCTGCTGATTCCAGTTCGATCGTTCGAAAGGATAGGGTAAAAATTGAATTACCCTCCCCGGATCGAATCGATAAAGCACGCACGGATGTTCTTGCAGACGCTAAGCGTGCTGCAGAGATCCAACGGCTGGAAGAAGCTCCTCAATCTCGGGACTCCTCGAACGGGCGGGTTCGGGCCATGGATGAAAATAAGGAGCAGTTCAAGCGGATGACAGTTGATGAACTCGCTGAAATGCTCCAGAAGGTGAACCTCACCTTCGACCTGTTTGAGATCCAGGCGAGATATCACATCGATAAAACAACGGGTGATATCACCGTCGAGGTTATCAACCAGCGGACCGGCGAGGTAATCCGGAAGATTCCACCTTATGATGTACCTAAGATCACCGAGGCCTTGAAAAACGGTGAATCTATCGTTACAGACATAACAGCGTGAAAACGCTATCCGTTCCCGGTCCCCTGTAGTTGCAGGCGGGCCAACCAGACGGATAAAGGTGGACGATCCGAGCTTCTTCTAAATCAGTAATCGAGGGAACCCTCCTCCTCTTCACGGGGGACGGAGGGTTCCCAATCAATTTCGTGAAGGATGGAATTCAAGGGTAATAAAAACGCAAAAAAACCGGATTAAAAGCTTAATAAAACCCGAAGGCTGTCGATAGCCGGTCGATATATTGATAAAAGGGCCTGCTTTCAACATCTTTCGGAAGGTGTGATTCCGTCATGGGTACAAGCATTACTTTTTCCGGTCTTTTCTCCGGAATACCGACAGACGATCTTGTTGACGCACTTGTCGACCTGAGACGTCTACCGATAACGCAGCTGGAAAACCAGGCTGAGTTTCGTGTCTTTGAAAAAGACGCGTACTCCCTGGTCAATACCAAAATACTGAACCTTAAATCATCGCTCCTGAACCTCAGGCTCGAATCCACCTTCCTCTCGAAGCTTGCAGAGTCCTCACTGCCCGGACTCCTGGGGGTCACTGCAGGATTTAACGCACAGCCCGCGAGTCATTCGGTCACGATCAACTCAATCGCCCGTGGATCCAGGGCCATATCGGGCCTTGGCGACAAGTCACTCGAGCGTGCTGCGGTCAAGATGGCATTCGGGAACACTGCCGGTATCGCAACAATCGCGATGACCGCCAACACTCTAGGAGGCACCCGTGCGCTTTCGGGCACCGTGCTCACCGATACCCTTCAGGCGGGTGTGGGAGCTGCATCGGTAACGGCAGGCGACAAGATCAAAATCGACGTCACCCTGAAGGATACTACCTCGAACACTGTTTATTTTGAGTTCGAAGGTGGCGCTATAGACACCATGGAAGGTCTTCGCGAAGCCATTCAGCAGGCTTTTCAGGGTGAAGCACAGGTCGCCATCGACTCAAACGGTGCGTTCGTTATTACTGAGACCGATCCCTCCGGCGTTCCCGCGATTTCCCTCGATGCCCTGACATTCCAGGACGCGGATTTCTCGGGCAGTACATTCGATATTTCACTCGGTAACACGACTGCAGGTAACACCGCGACCTACAGGACCATCATCGGTACCCGCACCTTCACGACCGGCAACAGCGCTGTCATCGCCAATGGTACCGAGCTCCTGATCAACCTCGACCAGTACTCCGGTGGCGCACTTTCCGGCGATGAAACGTTCGAAATAAACGGACTTCAGTACGACGGCGACGCGGTGACGGATTCCTTCGCCATCAACGCCACGACAACTCTCAATGACCTTATTACCCAATTAAATACGCTTTACAACGACGCTCCCAACCCTCCGTGGGAGACTGTAGTCGCTCTTGAGAATGGTAAGATCACCTTCAGGGATCAATCGACCGGATCGAGCGAGACAACAGTCTCGATGTACTTCGATGATCCGGACGGAAGCCTGAATCTGAACACGGGTACATTCGTTACAGTCGATCAGGGCTCGTCCGATATCAGCCAGACCATTCGAACGTCGGGTTTCGAGACTCCAGCAGTCGGACGGCATCTCGTTACGGGAACCGAAGGCAAAGGCGGTGTCGTGACAGGCACTGTCAGCCTCGATGCCGGGACGATTCTGAGTTCTCTTGGCGTTACCGAGGCGTCGCTCTTCACGATCGACCGTGATGACGGCAGTGGCATCATAGACCCGGTCTCCATTTTTGGTGTGTCTGAGCGCAGTACCGTGCAGGATCTGATCGATGCCGTTAATGCACAGGTGCCCGGAGTCACTGCTCAGCTCGTCGATGATGGCGCTGGTGCGTACAACCTCCAGATTCTCGCGAGCGAAGGCGGTGTTGATGTTCGGCTGTCCGACGATGCCGCGGGTAACGGTATCCTTGAAAATGTACTCGACCCGGACACCCTCAGCATCGATACCGATATCAGTACCCTCACCGATGCTGCCCTGGGCTCCGTTGACTCCGCTACTACCGACACAGCGGACTTTACTTTTACTACTATTTATAAACCGGACAACGGTGGTCCTGTCCAGCGAAGGTCTGTGGTCGGGACAACCGGTGATAACATCGAGGACTTGATCGAAAGTGTCCAGCTCCAGGGATTCGGAGGGGCTTTCAGCGACGGCGTTGCATTGATTTACACAAGCCAGTCAAGTGAAATGAACGTCAGCCCGGCGACACAGACCATGATCTTCGGTACTCGCGATGTCGCGGACCCCACGAACACCTCGACACCGGGCACAAACATATACACGACTATCGACAATTCCGGCCTGGATATTGCCTTGACGTCGGGGACTTTCACAATCAACGGCGTTCAGATCACGATAGATAACATTGCGACCCAGACCATCGACGAGGTTATGGGACTTGTTAACTCCTCCGGGGCCGGGGTTGTCATGGAATACGACTCCGTCCACGACCGTTTCATCGTTTATCGTCCCGAAGCCGGCAACACCAACCCGATTTCGATCGGTGGTGCGGGGGATTCATCGAATTTCTTTACAGCCCTCGGCCTTCAGACGATAACGGGAGCGGTTCAGTATGCGGGCACCACTGAAGGTACTACCAGGACCGGAAGCGCCTTGAATTTCGCAGGCCTGAGCATTCCCATGGTCAGCGGGACATTCACCATTAACGGTGTAAAAATCACGGTAAACACCGCGGTAGACAGCCTTGACGACATCATCGAACGCATCAACGATGCTCCGGCAGGGGTCAACGCATTTTTCGACAGCCTTCAGGACAGGCTCATCCTCAGTCAGGACCTTACGGAACCACCATATTTCAATCAGATCCAGATAGGCTCTGCGACGGACACGTCGAATTTCTGGGCTTCGATGCGGATGACCGATACTTACCAGGTCCCACAGGGGATTGGGTCGGACAGGGTCAAAGCACAGCTTACGGTCGACGGGATCAACTACACCCGTGACATTAACGAGATCCAGGATATCATTTCCGATGTCACGCTCAATCTGAAGGGTTCCTCTGATACCCCGATTGCAGTCGATATCACTGCCGATACATCAAAAGCCAATGGAGTCATTGCTGATTTCGTGGTAGCGTATAACGAGGTTCAGGAACTTGTGAACATCGCGGCTCTCAGTGAAGAGGAACGCGATTTCCTTTCCCCTCTGACCGATAAACAGCGATCGCAATTGACCTTTACCGAGATCGACGAATACGAAGCCCTCAGGGAGGAATTGTACATTCAGGAATTTCTGTATCGTTCCACCACCCTGAGCCGGATGGATACAAACCTGCGCCTTAACACTTACCTCCCGGTTGCAAGTGTGGACGAGGGTGATCTCGCGTCGCTTGCCGACCTTGGAATTACCACCGGCAGTGTTGGCCTGGGAATCGATCTTGCCGCATCCTCGTTCCTCGTGTACGACACTACCGACCGCGATGAAATCCTGTCACGGCTTGAGGGCAACGCCACTCTCCAGCATGCGCTTGAAGATGATGCGGAAGAGGTCCTGGCGATCTTCGGCAACGAGGAAAAGTCCACGGTGACCCTGACCGGTAGTGTGGATATCTCCCTGGGAATTACACTGACTGCCCCGATGAGTTTCAGCATTGGTAACGGTGCAATTCAAGCGACTGTGGAACTTGATGCAGGTTTCCATCCTGCCGGACAGGTTATCAGTGAAATTACCAACTCGCTGGCACAAGTGGGGATGGGTGGCGCAATCAGGACCTACATTACCGACGGTGGATTCCTGCAGTTCGTCGGTGAATCGGAATCCGGACGGGCAAGGATCAGCATTCAGGACCTTGGTGGCGGCTCCGGCATCGCCAACGTCCTTGGAATTGCTTCGCAGACCACTTCTGGAGATGAGGCTTATCTTAACGCAGGCCTTGGACGAAGGCTCGATACTTTCCTCGACGGTTACTCCGGCTCACAGGGCCTGATCCAGCAAAAAATCAGGCTGGGCGGCCTGATCGACCAGGAGCTTTTGAGGATCAGCGACCGCATCGATGATTACGAGTACCGTATCAGTTTATACGAAAACCGTCTCAGGCGTCAGTTTGCCGCGATGGAGGTCGCACTGGCCCAATTCGAAACAACCAGCCAGTTCCTTTCCGCTCAGCTTGCCGCATCATCCAGCAATTCATCCAGCGGGGGTGGAATCCCGATTTCATCGCTGTAAAACGACGGAGACTGTAGTAAAATGGACGCACAAGCCACAGGATTGGAACAGATGGAAATTACTATTAACGGACAGTCTACGCCGGTCGATGTTGAAGGCCTCGTCACGTTTAAGGACCTGGTCGATTACCTTGAACGTGAACACATCGGTTTCCCAAACGTAATTACACGTATGGTCCTTAACGAAGAGGAAATTGACGAGGGCCAGGAGGTCGGGTTCGGTTCCTTCCCGATTGAAGAGATAGCATCGCTGTCGCTCCTCGTTGCTGACAGGCTGGAACTCGCTTACGAAGCGCTTAACGACTCCCAGATCTATCTCCCTGAGCTGTCAGCGATCCTCGAGCAGTCCGCAAAGGTCATCCGTGAGGGTGATATTAAAACCGGACTGCAGAACGCCAGTGAGGCCCTTGAGTACATCAGCCAGTTCGGCGAGGTCCTGAACGGAATACGCGCGGTTTTCCATATCGATTTCGCCCAGGTGAGGATCGACGATCTCACGCTGCTCGATAAACTCCTTGAATTAAATAAATTTGCATCCGAGGTACTCAAGGCGATTCATGATGAGAACTGGACTCTGTTCGCCGACCTTATCGAATACGAAATATCACCGCTTTTATATGAATGGATGGCGGTAATTCCTGAAATTGTGAACCTGCTTCCCGACAGGCTCCCTGATGATGGGGATGCAATCGGGGACTGATTCATGGTATAAAGCCGCATCCGTAACCTTTGGGTCACGGGTGTGGTGGTTGGAGGAGGGCTTTTAGTCTTGTTAATGGGTTGGATGGGATTCTTAGTCTGGTCGTGTGTATTCCAGGGCTGGGGTGGACGTGATGGGAACCAGCATGGAAGCACTTTTGGACCGGTAAAAGCCGAAAGGAGTCGGCAATGACCCATCCGGAAGCTGTACTTGCCGAAGAAGGAAGAGCCGGGACGATCCTCGATCGTAACCTCGCCGCTCTTAAAATCAATAATGCCGCTCTGGCCGACGACATCCTTGCGATTGATCCGGAGGGCGACGATCCTGCATTCCCGGGTCTGAAATTTATCGTTCGCGATGCACGTAACGGGCAGCCGACAATGCTTGCCATCTATGGCGACTCCGAGATCGGCATACATTCCACGTACGATCCACGTAGGGAAGCGGACCAGCAGGTCAGTGGCGTTCTGGAAAAAGAGGAACGGAATTATTTCGTTGTTCTCGGTTTCGGACTTGGCTACGCTGTAGAAAACCTCGCGACTGAAATCGGCAGCGATGCCAGGCTCCTTGTTATAGAACCTCACATGGCGGCATTCCGGAAGACCCTTGAAACCCGCGATGTCAGCGGTCTCCTTTCCGACAAGCGCATCGTTGTTACGCTCGGACCCAACATCGATAACTCACTTGCGGCTTTTCTCGGACGTTACAACCTTGCCGATGTTAACGGTGTCGGTTTTATCGAACTTGCCGGACGTAGCAAACTGCCGTCGTCGGAATTCTACGCAAAGTTCCTCGAAAGACTGAAGGGTGTGATCGTAACTACCGGTGGTAACCTCCAGACACTCATGCTCATGGCGTGGCAGTACCAGAAGAACACCATGACCAGCCTCGGGCACATTATCGATCAACCGCCGGTAAGGACCCTCTTCGGCGCGCTTGAAAATAAACCCGCCATCATCGTCAGCGCCGGTCCCAGCCTGAGTAAAAACATCGACCAGTTGAAAGAGCTGAGAGATCAGGTCGTAATTATCGCTGTGGACACCACGCTGAAACCACTTCTCAATGCTGGTATCGAGCCGCATTTGATCTGCACGGGCGACCCGCAGGAGGCCAACTGGAAACACCTCAGGGGAGCTGAAACTACGTCCGCACACCTCGTTGCAGAACCGATGACATATCCCGCAAGTATCGAATATTTCAAGGACCGACTGTTCATAGCCAGCTACGGCGACAAGGTCATGACCTGGCTCGAAAAATTCATCCCCGAGGTCGGACATACGCTCTGCTGGGGTTCTGTCGCTACAATGGCGTTCGACCTTGCCCGTAAAATGGGCTGCGACCCGATAATTTTTATGGGCCAGGACCTCTCGTTCCCCGGCGGACGAACTTACGTCGAGGGCACGTATTTCGAGGACGAAGTCAAGATGGATATGTCGGTCGATGCTTTCGAAAAGAAATACAGCACATACAGCCTGACCGATATCTACGGCGAACCGGTCAAAACAAACCGTCAGATGTTCGCCTACAAGGAATGGTTCCGCACGGAGTTCGGCCGTACGGATTCGAGGGTAATAAACGCTACCGAGGGCGGTATCCTGAAGGAAAATTGCGAGATCATGCCGCTCAGCGAAGCCGCTTTACAGTTGAGCGGTGAGAAGTTCGACGCGATCGCTGAAATACATAATGCCGGTTCGAATTTCGAGGGTTACGACCTCGAGCCGCTGAAGAGAGGCATTTTCGAAAACATTGCCAGCATTCAGACCTGCATCGAATGTTGCGAGAAAGGTATAGCGCGCATCAGGGAAGCGGTAAATTCAATCGAACACATGGACACGCTGCCTAAATCATGGGCGCTTAATGTGGTCAAGGATCTCGACGATCTTCGCTTTAAAATGATGGCTGAGCCGTCCATGGGGTCTTTCCTCGAGACGGCGAACCAGATAGGTGTCCTTAATTTCCATAGATCATATAAGGCGACTCACGGTAAGGAGTTCTCGCGCGTTACGTTCCGCGAGTCCCTTGACCTCTTCACCGACCTTTTCATGTCTACAGGTAGAACAGCACGTGGGGTGCTCCCGTTCTTCATCATGGGATTCAATACTCTCAAGGAGCGAAACGGGGAAGGCGACGACTAGAAGGAGGAGATATGCCTGAAGAGAAATCATCAGTAAGGACTCAATACCTCGAACAGATGGTTGAGTCCGCCAGCCAGGAGGGACTTCTGATTCTCCTGGTCGACGGTGCGGTGAATTTTGTTCGTCGCGCCGAGATTGCCTTCGAAAAGGAACAATACGACGACGTCAACCATTACCTTGTCAAGGCTCAGAACATTTACCTCGAGCTGACATTGACACTGGACCTGGACGCCGGGAAGTTCGCGGAGGACCTCGGCGACGTCTACCAGTTCCTGTACAATCTCCTTATCGAGGCTAACATGGAGAAGAATCCTGATAAAATCAGGATCGGGTTGAAACTCGCGGAACAGATCCGCGACCTCTGGAAGGAAACCATTGAAAAAGCGAAGGCGGACATCGGTGACGATGCGATCTCGAAGCCTGCGCCTGCGACCATAGATCCGAAATCGGTTCCTAAAACCGGTGTTTACGAGCCGGCTGAGGGGTCGAAGCTCGTTGAAGCTGAGGTTTCAGTTGAAGATGTCCCGCCGAGTTTGAACATAACAGGATAGCAGTTACCGAGGACCGGCCATGCTTGAGCAACTCAACCAGATGCTGGAAATAAGTAAGGCACTCGACTCCGCTCTCGACGAGGGTGACGTGGACCGTGTCATTACGCTTTTAAAACGCCGGCAGGAACTGACAGAGCACATGGGCCATCCCGACCCTAAGGACCCCGACGTTGCATCCGGGAAAGTCGCGGAGATGCTCATGACCCTCGTTACGATGGACGGCGCACTCGAAACGAAAATGAAAAAAATCATGGACACTCTTCAGGATGCCCTGAAGGCCGTGAAGGGTGAACAACAGGTCGTTAAAGGCTACATAAAACAGTCGAAGGAAACGGAACCTAAATACCTCGACAAGGAAGGCTGATTCTCCGGACCAGTCACATGAAAGCCGCCGCAATAATACTGGCAAGGGTCACATCGACCCGTCTCGAACGCAAAATGCTTCGCGACCTCGCTGGTATGCCTCTGGTTGCGCACACTCTGAGACGTGCATCATCCTTCCCTGGAGTGACGGATGGAGGAGGGGTCGTCCTCGCCATACCCGATTGCGACAGGGATGATGAGCTTGCCGCAATTGGTGCGGATATTGGCATGAAAGTGTTCCGTGGAAGCGAAGACAACGTCTTATCCCGTCTGATTCTGGCAGCGGAGAGTGTCGGGGCGGACGTAATTTACCGGGTAACAGGCGATAACCCGCTTGTCGATACCGGAGTGGTATCTGGAACGTGGGATGGATTTATTAGCGGGGAATGGGATTACGCCGCGATGGATGATACTCCTCTCGGCACAACAGCGGAGATTGTAACGGTTGATGCTCTAAGGCGCGGCATGGACCTCGCTGACACAGCCAGACTCCGGGAGCATCCGACTCTCGCGTTATATGAAAACAGCAAACTATTCAGGATGCATCTTATTCAACCACCGGAGAAATGGCGTCGACCCGACTGGCGCTTCACAATTGATACTGAAAAGGATTTACAGGTTGTTGAGCGAATTCTGAAGGCGTTAGGTCCCGACGCAACGCTTGATTCGATAGTCCCTTACGTTGATGAGCATCCCGAGCTGATGAACATCAACGCCGGGGTGGATCAAAGCGGCTGGGACAATCTGAAGAAGTGCAAGGATGCAATCGGTTATGTATGAGTTCGATATACAGGGAGTGAAGGTCAGCCGCGATTCGCGGCCGTACGTCCTCGCCGAGATTGGCATCAACCACGAGGGAAATGTCGACCTCGCGAGACGTCTGATTCTCGCTGCAGCTGACGCTGGCGCTCACGGCGTCAAGTTCCAGACCTTCAATGCCGCGGACCTCGCACATCCGGAGAAAGCTCCCGAATACTACGACCTTTTCAGGAAGGTCGAACTCGACCGTGACGCTCACATCCTTCTTCGTGACATCGCTCGCGACGCGGGAGTGGCTTTCATCAGCACCCCGTTTGGCGTCAGCGAAGCTGAGTTCCTTGCGGAAATCGAGGTCCCCGCGATAAAAATCGCCAGCGGTGACATGACCAACTACCAGCTTTTGAATTGTGTCGGTGGCCTGGGCCTTCCGGTCATTCTCTCGACCGGTATGAGCTTCCTTGAAGAGGTCACGGGTGCCCGCGACACCCTGTTATCAGCGGGTTGCGACAAACTTGCCATCCTCCATTGTGTAAGCAGGTACCCAACCAGTCCTGCGGAATTAAATCTGAAATCAATCGTCACTCTCGCCGCTGAATTTCCGGAGGTGATCGGATTTTCCGACCACACCACGGGAATCTGGGCAGCACCTGCTGCGGTTGCGCTTGGAGCACGGTTCATTGAAAAGCATTTCACACTCGATAAAGCAATGCCGGGACCCGATCATGCGTTGTCGGTCGAACCTGCCGAACTGAAGGCGTTAATAGCGGCTGTCAACATGGTCTACGATGGACTCGGCGACGGTGAAAAGAAACCGTGCCCGGTAGAGCTTGAAAAAAGAGACCAGGGACGCAAGGGAGTCTATGCGTCCAGGGATCTCGAGGCTGGTGCGGTACTTACGGAAAACGATTTCAAGCTCACACGTCCTGAAGGTGAAATCAAGGCGAGTGAGTATGCTCAGATAATCGGTAGAGTTATAAACGGCCCACTCAGCGAGGGTGACGAGATCACCCGCGATGTGCTGGCCCAATAACATGGGAAGCTCGGGCTTTCGGAGCCCTACCTGTGGTACCTGAATGGGTTTAATAGAATGGACAGGCCAAAAATAGGGGAGGACGCGCTACAAGGGAGTGTACGCGTCCTCCCCGGAAGTTCGGACAGCTATAGGCCAGGAGGGCCGTCATGCTTGAAAGTGTTTATACCGGAAAAAGGATTCTGGTCACGGGGGGAACGGGTTCGATAGGTTCGGAGATTGTCGAACAGCTCCTCGAACTCCACCCGGCCGTCATCAGGATCTTCTCCCGCAACGAGTTCAACCAGTACGAAGCCCAGAAGAAGTGGTCGGACCATAAAAACCTGAGATACCTGCTTGGCGACGTGCGCGACAAGGATCGGCTCAGGCGCGCCTGCGAGGATATCGACATCATCTTCCACGCAGCTGCCCTGAAACATGTCCCGGCCTGCGAGTACAACCCGTTCGAAGCGGTGAAGACCAACGTTCTCGGGACACAGAACCTGATCGAGGTCGCGATGGATAACGAGATCGACAAGGTCATCGCCATCAACACCGATAAATCGGTTAGTCCCATCAACACGATGGGCGCTACAAAGCTCCTTGCGGAAAAATTGATCATCGCAGCGAACCTCTACAAGGGAAGCCACAGAACCAGGTTCACGAGTGTCCGGTTCGGGAACGTGATAGGCAGTACCGGCAGTGTCCTCCCGCTTTTCATCAGGCAGATAAAAGCCGGCGGCCCGGTCACGATCACCCATGCCGAGATGGAACGATTCATCATGACGATCTCCCAGGCTGTCAAACTGACCCTGCGGGCCGGTGCCGAAGCGGCGGGTGGCGAGGTTTTCATCCTGAAAATGCCTGCGGTTAAAATTACCGACCTTGCCGAGGTCCTGATCGAGATAACCGCTCCCGAAGCCAACGGCGAGATCAAACTGGAATATGTCGGGCGACGTCCCGGTGAGAAAACGTACGAGGAATTACTTACTCAGGACGAATCCGCTTACACCGAGGAACGCGAGGACATGTTCGTGCTGCGTCCATTCGGCGAAAAACGCGGCGACAACTTCAGAATTTACTCAACCCAGACCAACGGCAGACTCGACAAGCAGGAAATCAAGGACTACCTCCTTTCCCACAACCTTGTCGACGAGATCCAGGCCCAATCGACCACAAAGTAAATAATTCTCAACACAGTAAATAATTCCCAACTGGAAGGACGACATCGGGGGTGGGTCAGCGAGGACCTTATCTCAATCGAGATCCCGCAGCTTGCCCGTAATTGCCCATGGATAGCACCCACCATCGGGGTGGTAACAAGAATCGATTCAACTTTTATTCAGATTTAATCTTAATATGTCAAATTATCATGTTTTATGGTATAATATTACAGTCTCGCAAAACCGGATGGGAGGTACATAGAATGAAGTACGCATTTTATTCAATTGCGATTCTCGCATTTACCACGTTTCTGGCGATGGGATGCGGAGGGTCAACAAATCCTGTCGAAATATCCCAACAGGACTCGCCCCGCGATACCGGGAACATTCCCGATGATTACTGCGGAGATGCAACGGTGGTTCCGCTTATTGCGGGCAGGCACGATACTGTTGGAGAAATTACCATTACCAACAATGAGAGTTATATCTACGTTGATATAACAACGTTCGATTCATGGGTTCTCGACGAAACTCATGTGGCAGTCGTCGGTTCCATTGACGATCTTCCCCTGAACAATGGGGGAAATCCGAGACCCGGTCACTATCCGTATGAAAACCATGCGATGATCGAACTCGGAGACTGGGTTCCAGGCGATAGCATTGTGATTTCGGTCCATGCAGAAGTTATAAGGCTCAATGACGCTGGCGAAGCAATCCAGCAAGAGGGCGCATGGTGTCAGGGAACCCGGCAGTCGAGAGGTAACTGGTGGATGTACTTCTACCATGAAGTCCAGGCCTGCGATGACGGTGGCAGTGGTTGTGATAACGGCTGGGCCGAAACCTGGGGTACGACGCGAACCGACATCGCCCGAACCGTAGTTACCGATGACGAAGGTTACTCCTACGTCTGCGGGCACTCCAGCATAAATTATGTTAACAAGGATCCCTGGCTGAGAAAATACGATCCCTGCGGCGTTATGCTCTGGGACTTTACTTGGGGAGGTCCTTTTGCAGATTACGCCTGGAAGGTCGCCGTGGACCCCTCGGGCTTCGTTTATGTAATCGGCTGTTATCGTGGAACAGTTGATTTCAATCCGGGCGCTGATGTTTATGAACTCGTCTCTGCCGGAATGAGGGATGTCTATCTCAGCAAGTTCGACTCAGATGGCAATTTCGTCTGGGCTGAATCATGGGGAGGCACCAGACATGATAACGGCTATGGTGTCTGCACTGATGCGACACATGTGTATATTACGGGTTATATAGACAACGACATTTTCGTAAAAAAACTCGATACATCCGGCGCAGTTGTCTGGGAGAACACATTAGGCGGTGTGTATTTTGACAGCGGTGTGGTCGTTGTCGCCGCCGACCACGGTGTTTACGTGACCGGAACGTTCAGGGGCGAGGTCGATTTCGACCCCGATCCAATAGGAGAAGATCTGCATACTGCAGTTGCTACACAGGATGGATTCCTCGTTTCATTCGATCCTGTTACCGGAGCTTTCAACTGGGCCGCCGACTTGGGCTCGGATAATCCGATCGGAGTAATCTGCACGTACGGTATCGCAGTTGACGTTGATGATCTCATGCAGGTCTATGTAACAGGTTACTTCGACGATATCTGCGATTTCGATCCCGATCCCGCAACTGAATACTGGTTACCAACGAACGGCACCAGGGATGCTTACCTGACCCAGTTCGATTACAACGGAAACTGGTACCAGGTGGCAACATGGGGCGGAATCGAATCCGACAACAGTTTCGACCTCGTTGCATCTGGTAACGGCACTGTTTACGTAACCGGATGGTTCTCGGACGTTTGCGACTTCGATCCTATGGGTGGAGGTAACATTCAGACCTCCCAGGGTGAATCCGATGTTTACATCACCTGGTTCGATATGATGGCGCCTCAGTGGACGCGCGTATGGGGCGGCATCGGAGTTGACAGAGGCTATGGAATCGATCTCGATGGAGATGGAAATATCTATGCCTCCGGCTACTTCAGTGATGACGTGGAATGCGCACAGACCATAGAATGCGCGGATCCATCGGATGTACACATATCGACCGGCATGGAAGACGCATTTCTGACGAAGTACATGTCCGATGGCTGCTGGTAAATTATTAAATCGCGCATTTACTTAAATTTTAAAATTTCTCCCTTCGGTCTCATGATCGGAGGTTTTTTTTACATTGACGGGACCCTTTATTTACTTTAAAAAAACAAATCCGGATACTGCTGGGTGAATTATACCGCAGAGTGAAATAACTGACAGTCAAGGATAATACGGGGCGGTTGGAGACAGCCCTCGCTACGCCCCCTCTCTACTTACTATTCATCACACTTTCATGTAGAATATCGACTGTATGACCGACTCTCAGTCGAAAAAGAAAACACTCGTCATCAAGTTCGGTGGACGTACACTCGCTGACGGTACCTGCATCGCGGATAACGCTCGAAAGGTCGCCCGAATCGCAACTCTTAACCGCGTTGTCGTCATTGTCAGCGCGATGGGCGACGAAACAAGCCGTTTGATCAGCCTTACACACGAGATCACGGGCGGTCAGCCGACCCCGCAGGACACTGTGAATGTCGCGGCCTATGGCGAGATGAAATCCGCGACCCTCTTCGCGACCGCGCTCGAAGCGCAGGGCTGCCGTGCAAGCGCGATTATTCCCACCGACGAAACATGGCCTGTGATCGTCAGCGAAAACCGTAAGGAAGCCCTCAGCCTTGAAAAAATTAACGAGGACCGGCGTCTGACCATTCACGAGAAGGAAAGTCGCGAGCGTCTGAACGCGGGAGTTGTCAAATTACTCGACGACGGCATCACTCCGGTAATCTGCGGATTCCTTGCCAAGGATCCCGCCGGAAACCTGACAACACTCGGCAGGGGAGGCTCCGACACAACCGCGTTTTTAATTGGAAAGCTCCTCGATGCCGAAGAAGTTATAATAGTCACCGACACCGAGGGCATCATGAAGGCCGACCCGCGTGCGGTCGAGAATCCCGAGAAGCTGTCGTACATCTCTACCGACCAGCTCGATTCAATGGCACGGTCGGGTGCCCTCGTACTTCACCCGCACTCGCTGGAACATAAAACCCCCGACATGCGTGCCCGTGTCGTGCACTTCAGGGACGAGGAAATCACCGAGGGCGGCACGTTAATAGAGGGATTCCTGCGAGCAACCCTCCGATCCACGCCATTCGCGTTGTCATTAATCAGCGTTGTCGGCGAGGAATCGATCGAGGACCCGGGACTGATAAGCCATCTGACCGCATGCCTTGCCGACGCCGGCATCACGTTCCACGGACTCGCTGTCACTCACGGCTACATGGGGATTTTTGTTCCTGAGCAGCAGGGCGACAAGGCGTACCATGAAATCCATAACCGTCTCCAGGCTGAAGCCAGTTTCAAATCACTTGCACTGAGACGTAATGTCGCGAGGATCACCATCTCATCGCCAAAATTTCAGGATCAGCCGGGAATCCTTGCCCACATCGCGAAACTCCTCTCCGAGCACGACATCAACGTGATCGACCTGATAACACTGCAGGGTGACGTTGCGGTTTACGTGGACTGGAGCGAACGTGAGGTTACAATCCAGCTCCTCCGGAGACTCGCTGTCAGCGCGCGCCTCGACGAGGTTATCGCCGGACGTTAGAGCGCAACTCCCCAACCCGTGTAAAATATCCTTGATTCCGATCAGATTATATTAGTAATGTTAAAGAACAATTTTGGGATACTGGTGATTTCGCCTTGACTAGACCGGATACACCCTGATATCCTACCTTGTTCATCTTGCCGGGGTAGTACCCGGATTTTGTTGGTATGCCCTTTTGGGCATTCGCGAATTGGCACTCTCGGAGGCTGATGTGTATAAAATTCTTATTTATATCGGCTCTTACAACATCAACCCGCTGTGGCTTACACTCGTTATCGTAAGCCTCCTGCTCCTCGCACTGGCTCAGTCCTACGCCAGCGCGAAGAAGCTGAAGCTGGTTCCCGCTCTCGTTGTGAGCCTTGGTATTCTCATTATTGGTAACGCTATCACGTATTTCCTGTTCAACGCTCTTTTCAAGGAGTACAACGATCCTGCGTACACGTTCGAGCACATTTCCATCTACAGCTACGGCTTCATGCTGATGATCTCGTTCGTGATTGGCACTATCTGGCTGATTTTTCAGGGCAGGTGGGAGAAGCCCAAGATTGAAGCGGACACGATTCTCGACCTGATGGTTTTCATCATCATTGGTTCGATCATCGGCGCCCGGCTGATCTACGTGGTTACCCAGTGGCAGGATTACGCGTCCGAGACAAGAAATATCCTGAAAATTACTGAGGGCGGCCTTTCGATCCACGGCGGTATCCTCGGCGCACTCGTCTTTGGATTTGTCTACTGTAAGATCAAGGGTCTGGAATACTGGAAGATGGTCGACTTCATCATGCCGGGACTCGCGCTCGGTATCTTCTTTGGACGAATCGGGTGCTTCCTGAACGGCTGCTGCTACGGCAGCAAGTGCGACGAGTCTTTCCCGCTTGGTGTTACTTATCCCGGCTCCGAAGTCTGGCTTGAGCGCGGCATGACACCCGACCTCGCGGTTCTCTACAACGCCGGCCTTGCTGCCGCCGGGGAGTACGCACGTCACCCGGCACCGCTCTACGAGGCGTTCGGGGCTCTGCTGATCTTCTGGTTCCTGTTGAACTTCAGAAAAAATAAGGCTTTCAGTGGTCACGTGTTCCTGATGTTCATCTGGCTCTACTCGCTCCTGAGGTTCTTCGTCGAGAACTTCCGGTTCGGTAATCCCGACAACCCTGACATTGAGAAGGTCGGATCGTCGATCGTCCTCTGGAACTTCATCACGGTCGCACAGCTTGCCAGTATCATCCTCGGTGTGGTTGCGCTGCTCCTGATGCAGGACCTGAAACGTCGCGCACTCCTTGCCAGGATGCTTGCTGATGACGGGGAGGAACCGCCGGAAGAACCTGCCGGGGAAGAGTACGAGGAAGAAGGGGAAACGGATGAGGAAGCGCCTTCGGACGACGTGTTCGGTGAGACAATCGAAGACGACGAAGCAGCAGCGGAGGGTGCTGAAGACATGAAGTATGAAGAGGATATTAACGTCGAGGACGATGATCCCGACGCAATATAAACCTGAGAACTTTCACAATTCATTTTTTCCAGCTAATATCAAGCCGCCCCTTAAACCGGGCGGCTTTTCCTTCGTGTCTTCCTTCGTGCACTTTGTGCCTTTGTGGTAACGATCTTCTCTTACTCCATTTCTTCCTTAGTGTCTTCCTTCCTGATTTTAGCTGCGGCATACCTTGACCCTGTTAATCAGTCTTAATATAATCAATCTGTGAAACGGGATCACTTTCCCGTAAATTATGATTAGTACATCTGCAACTCTGGGAGATTAAACATGAAACGACTATTAGCAATCCTTCTTCTGGGATCCATGTTGATGTTACCGCTCCTGACCTCATGCTACCCGGGTGGCTACAATGAAGAGAATCCCGCCCGTCCGGAAGACCAGCAGATCGATGTTGACGAGCTGGAGCCCGGTGATAACACCGACGACGCGGGTGCTGCATCGGATGATACGGCTGAGACGACCGAGGAATCCGGTGAATAACCGATCATAGGGGACTGAAATGTCGCATATAATCCGGTACTCCGGTTTCGTGCTGCTGGGACTCTGCGTCCTTATGGTTACCGCTTGTCCGAAGCCGGTTGAACAGAGTGAAACCGGTCCGGGAGGCATGCCGACAGGCGTCATTGAAGGCTCCGGTAACAGGCCTGTTGGCATCGAGTACCCCGTTTATCCCGGCTCGGTGGAACTCTCGCAGGGCACGTACGAGACTGATGCCTATATGGCTGATGTGCGTGACTACTACATTGACCTTCTCGGGACGCCTCCTGAGACGAAGGATGAGCTTCGAGAAGTCTATACCTTCGTTACCGGCGAGTACACGCTTGTGCTGATTCCGATACCCTACGAATCAGGCGGCGGGGTGGAAATTAATTTTTCGCCGATTCAAGGGGATGAATGATATTCCCCTTTATTTCCTCAATTCACACACTGTTTCATCGACGGGTGGAACTTTTTTACTGCTGATTCGTCAAAATCCACCGACCGGGCTCCCCCGGGGTACGTGGTTACGCAGCGTTACGTTTCGTGAAGCCGGGGAGAATTACTCCCCCGAGCAAGGGACAATCCGAGGTTGTGGATAAGGAAACCCGTATAGCCCGACGCGAAACCGCTGATGAAACCCTGGCGCTGCGGTCGCGCGACAGCCGGCTTGTTTCCCGTACCCTCGCCGGAGACGGAGAAGCGTTCGAGGACCTTGTCAGGCTTTATTACGATCGCATTCGGGCCCTGGTCTATCACCATCTCCATCGCGAGGACGAGCTTGACGACGCATTGCAGGACATCTTCCTTAAAGCCTTCCAGGCTCTCCCACGGTTCAGGAAACGCTCCAATTTTTATACCTGGCTGTACAGGATCGCCTCGAACTACTGCATCGACAGGCTTCGCAAGCGCCGCCTCGAACTCGTCAGCCTCGATGATGACGAAAAACGTGATGCAATCGAGGCTAAGCTCCCGACAAGCTCCCAGACCCCCGAGGAGAGCTTCTCGTCCTCGGAAAAGGTCGCACTTGTCAGGACCGCCCTCGGAATGCTCGATCCGCTCTTTCAGAACATCATCATACTCCGCGAGCTCGAGGGCCTCAGTTACGAGGAGCTTGCCGAAAGCCTTGATATCAATATCGGCACAGTGAAAAGCAGGCTCGCACGCGCGAGAACTGAGTTGAAAAAAATTCTGGAGGACATGGACGCAATATAAATTGACTGATAATCATGGACTGCAGGAAATGCACAGATCTTCTTAACGATTACCTTGACGGTGAACTTGACGGTAATGAGTTCGCCGAGGTCGAGCACCATGTCGGACGGTGCCCTTACTGCAAGGCGGAGCTCGAACGGCTCCTGAAAATGCGCGACCTCATGGCTGAACTGAAATCTGTCGAGGTGCCCGAAGGTGAGCGTGAGGCCTTCATTGACGCGCTCAGGGCACGTCTCGCGTCCGAGGGCGTCCCAGATCACAGCAAACGAAAGGACCTCCGGCCTTACCTTGTTGTCGCAATTGCAGCAGTCCTGATCCTTATCGCTGTGGTCTCGTTTGGCAGGCGTCCGCAGCCCCCACCGATGATCGGACCGGCCGCAGGTCTGACTCCTCTGGAAAATGCGTTCGTGGACCGGGTGATCGCCGGCTCACTTGACGATCACGTGCTTGCGACCAACATGGAATTCATGTCCGACCCCGGCCTTACAAGCGGTCAGGCGCTTGCAATATGGAAAGTTGTGAAGGAGACACATTCAGACCTGTTCGAACCGTACGAACCGGAAGATTGATAACCTGAGCATGTCCAAGACAGGCAAAATAATCCTCTACATCGGCCTTGCGATCGTCGCAGTGATCGTGATAGCTGCGGGTGCCTTGATGTTCTGGGCACGTCCGGACCGCCTTTCCGAACAGGAATGCCGCGACCTCGTCCAGAATGCATGGGATCATAACCAGACCGGTTATTTAACAGGAAAGCGCCTGTTGGAGTACCGTCTTGGGCAGCGCACGTACCGCATCAGGGCTGAATTTGAAAATTACAACCAGTACCCGGCACTCATGCAGATGATAGAGGACCTTTTCCCGCAGACGGGACCCGACGAGGGGTTCTTCAACAGCCTTGACATCAGGCACATGGGTCGAACACGGGTTGTTGGCCATCCGGTGGAGAAAATCAGGCTGACCCCGGCCGAATACACTGGTGGTTCAATAGAGCTTTGGATACATCCCGACCGTAACGGCCTTATGGCCTGGCGAAGTTACGCGTACGACGGCTCCTTCGTGCGCGGTTACCGATTCCAGTCCATAGCTGGGTTCATTAATACTGAGGACACCTCTGGACTTACCGATACTCCCGGCGTTATGCCCTTCCTTGGCGAATGCGACCTCCTTACAAAAGACGAGATCGGTCTGATGGCTAGCCACAGACCCGTCCCGCTTCCGGAGTGGCTTCCGCCGGGTTTCAACCTTGCCGGTGGAAGGATTATACCTAACATCGACGCACCGGCGGAGATTCAGACATGGTTCCCCGGGATGGGCTCAATCGGTCGGATGCGCGGTGAGGGTCTGGGCGGAGGATTTCGGGGTGGTCAGGGAGCAGGCGGTCAGGGACTCGGTGCAGGTCACCTGCAATTGATTTTCACAGACAGGTTGAACACTATCTCAGTCATTCTGCTTCCTCCGCAGAGAATGGTAAACAGGGCATTCGACCATTCACAGCTCCAGCGTGTCATCAATGATAAGGCGGTCCAGGTAAGGGAAGTGTTCCACACTACAATGGTGGGCCGTGTCTTCCCCGATTTTGTCATTCTTCTCTACGGAAATGTATCGCCTGACATTCTGGACCAGGTCGCGGACAGCATTCACCTTCCTCCGATCGATCCGGAGTTGAGAGAGAATTTGCCTGAGCTCCCACCCGGAGGACCGGATGGTCTTGGACCGTCTCGGGACGGAAGACCGCCGTTTATCGAGGGTCCCGGACGTCCCAGGGGCAGGGGACCCGGGCCGGAAGGTCCCAGACCGGGAGGTCCTTTAAATCCGGACGATCCTGATTAATTCCACCCATTTCTTTACAGCTCAGGGGATTTTTGTGAGGTACTTGCTTTCTGAAGGTGTTTCAGATTCTGCACTGCTTTTTTCCCGCTTGTTTTTCAGCACGACAAGGTAGCCTGTGACGATGCAGAGGAGCAGCGTCGCAACGACCCCGCTGAGTCCTCCCTCAGGACCGAACCCACCCCCGGTCACCCATTGGGGTCCGGCAGCCCTGAAATGCCAGTCAACGGGCTCTATGTGCACCAGGTACCCGCTTACAGGAAGTCCAAGAGATATAAGTGTGAAATTCCAGCCGCAATGTGCGCCCCAGGCCAGCCAGAGATTACCTGTCAGCTCACGCATCAGTGCCATGAACGCTCCGGCGAGGAATATTCCAAAAAACGGGATCGCTGAAAATCCGTTATTCAGGATATGGAATCCGGTGAATATCAGCGATGAGAAAATCAGTGCGATAACAATTCCCATCGACCTCTTCAACAGCGGATATACCAGGCCTCGAAGTATTATCTCTTCCTCACCGGCGTACAGGATGAATACAGCAATTGCTGTGTTCCATGTTACGGGTCCCAGTTCCTGTGCGCCGGCCACGTAAAGGTCCCGTGTGCTTATTGAGACATTTCCAGCCAGCTCAATGACCCCCAGTGCTACAAACACACCTGCACCGCCGGTGACAGCCCCGATCAACCAGTGAGCTGAGAACCACGCCTGTATGTTTAAACCGACCTGTTTTACGTACTCTGTCTCTCCTGCGATCGCCCAGAACGAGACTGCGACTATGAACGCCCATAAAAAACTGGCCGCAGCCATATCAATTGTGAGAATGCTGGAAAATCCGTGAATTGAGATGTATACAAGCTCGATTACATAGGCGCCCAGTCCCCACACTATCAGCATCCCGATAGTCAGCCCGCACCCGCGCACGGGACCCGGCTTGTACTCCCTGGTAACCGGTCCGGTTTCTTCGGGTTCAGTCATGGAGTATGCGGTTCATCTTGGTTGCGTACATCCAGCCCTCATCGTACGGTGCAACGTGGCAGGCAAGACAGACGTCCTCCGACGGTCTCAGAATGATCGGGTCCTCGAGGTCCTCGCCGCGAACCTCATCTGTCAGCGTGCCGTAGATAATGTATTCCTGGTACATGATGTGCACTTCACCCGGTCCATGACACGCCTCACATCCGACACCCCTGCTGTCGTATCCCACCAGTCTTTCAGGTACGTACTCGTGTCCTGTAAACCCGGTTACGTGACAGGGTATACATGTGGATTCCCTCAGCCTGTCGGTTTCTTCGAGAGTCTCCCATGCTTCAGCGTGACGTGTCTCGCTCCAGTGCTCGGATTGCGGAAGGTGACAGTCGTGGCATGCGTCTGACCCAACGTATCCGGTTTGTACGTATTCCGGAACTCCACCCGGACCCTCCTCGATTGCCGCAAGGTATTCCTCGAGCATATCGGCGTACCCCGGGTCCTTCGGATATTCCTCATCGAGGTCCACGTACCTGAGATCGTACGCGAGAATGCCGCCGTGCCTGCTCAGTGTGAGGTCGAGAATACCGACAGACCGTCCCCAGTTGTCGGCACGAGGGACTATTACCGGGTACACGATATTCTCTGCGGTCCTTGATTCAACGAATTCCGATGGCGCGGACTCTCCGGCGATAATGACACTGGCGAGTGGAAATCGTGATCCCACCACCCGCGCGTCCTGCCACGAACCCGACATATCGGTCAGCATGATCACCATACTCGCCCCGTCGACCGTGATCACTTCATTTAACAGCTGAAGGAGCTCCGGACCCGTGACTGTCGGTTCGTTCTGGTAGCCGAGGATTTCTTCATCGAAGTCATCCATCGGACTCCCGACAAATCCCACCTTGAAGCCACCTGCGTCTACAATAATGCTTGTGGGGTAGGAGAATAGCCGCTCACCGGTTTCTTCGTCCTCGTATGTATATCCTGCGGACGTAATCGGCACTCCGGGCTGGTCGAACTCCATTACCCCGAGCCTTGCCATACGCGCATCGAACTTCCCTACGTTCACGGCATCGTAGCCCAGTTCGGCCATTGCACGTGTTACGTAATCCGCCTTCAAACGCTCCGTACTGGTACCGTAGCCGGACATGAAGTTCCCGGTATCGACAAGTATCACCGGACCTGTCGCTTCCTCACGGGCTTCCTGGATCGCAGCAGCCCTGCGCTCTATCCCGCCTCGCGGACCTCCGGCACAACCGCAGGGAGTGAAATTTCCCAGCGTGTCCGTAGTAAAGATAATCCTGAGAGTTTCGGGAGCTGTTGGCCGAAGGTAACACCCGCCCTGACTTAGAATTGCAGTCAGTCCGATCACGAGTGCCAATGCCGCTGAATATCTCATGTAAAATACATCTCGCTTTCGCATGGTCGAATTTTAACGCAACATGACCTCCCTTTTAAAGCTGTTTATCGCCCTAACCTGCATTAGACCGTATTTTTCTGATGCCATCCGGTTCCTTCTTGGAGTGGTGCCCTTCCGGGAGCGTCTACTGGGAGCGTCTACTGAGAGCGTCTACTGAGAGCGTCTACTGTGAGCGACTACTGGGAGCGGGGACCTCCGGTCCGCGGGAGCGGCGATGTCCCATCGGCGCACTAATTAAACATACCTGCACCGGGAGCGAAGAACTGGGAGCGGGGACCTCTGGTCCGCGGGAGCGGCGATGTCCCATCGGCGCATT
>JAUWTM010000108.1 GCA_030614715.1 Planctomycetota bacterium | reverse complement strand
GCCAGGCCACGCATGGCCTGGACCTTCGTGATCGACGTAGTCAACGTCGTCTTGCCGTGATCGATGTGTCCGATCGTCCCGATATTTACGTGCGGCTTCGTTCTTTGAAATTTCGCTTTCGCCATTGCGATGCTCCTCCATGCCCGTCGTGCGGTGCAGGTGAGAGAAGTATGTTATTTATAAATTTGCCCTTATATCGGCATAATAGACCAGTGCTCCCCTCCGGGGCATCGGGTCTTTGGGTTATTTTTCAGTCTAAGCCCATGAGCGGACTCGAACCGCTGACCTCTTCCTTACCAAGGAAGTGCTCTAACCACCTGAGCTACATGGGCGAGTCAGGTTCCAGTCGAAATCACTTTGGAGCGGGAGACGGGAGTCGAACCCGCAACAACCAGCTTGGAAGGCTGATACTCTACCATTGAGTTACTCCCGCGCGGTGGTGGGGAGAGGTGGATTCGAACCACCGTAGGCGTACGCCGTCAGATTTACAGTCTGATCCCTTTAGCCACTCGGGCATCTCCCCGACAAAAAAAGCCGACGATCCGATTCGAACGGACGACCGGCTGATTACAAATCAGCTGCTCTACCCCTGAGCTACGTCGGCGCGTTCAGTCTCGACCGGATCACGGTCTTCTCGCTCAAATGCTCTTCATTTCTAACAAGGTACAGGTATCCGTCGCATCCTAAAAGGTACGCACACAAAAATAATGGGGATATACAAGCGCCCCAAAACGCGTGAAGCGACAAACGAGTAATCTACCATACTGATTTGGGCTTGTCAACAGCTGTTTTTGGGATTCCCATCACTTCCCGCCTCCCCCTGTTAACACTGATAAACCTGATCAATCTCCTATTACAGTCACGTCCAGTGACCTGTCCCGCGGACGGGTATCGAAATCGATGAACACCACCTGCTGCCATGTCCCGTGACGTACCCCGCCGTTCCGTATTGGTACCGTGATGTCCGGCCCGAACAGGCTCGATCTGAGGTGAGAGTGGCCATTATCGTCGTGCCACGTCTCGTGATGGAAATAATCCCCCCAATCGGGACCGGGCGGTGTCGGGGGGATGTTCCGATCCAGGAATTCCTTGATATCCCTGATGGCTCCCGGCTCGAACTCTGTCGTGGTCAGCCCCCCGGTCGATCCTGCGCAGAATATATGCGCGATACCGTTCGATATCCCCGAATTGGTCACTATATCTCCGAGTTTCGTCGTTATATCGACGATGTCGCCATTGCCGTTGGATTTAATGGTCAACTTGTCTGTGTGAACGCTCACGTGTCGTCTCCTGTTTAGCTTTATGCCCCCCTGAGTCCCTTCAATGTGTCCACTGCTCTCCTAAGGTGCGGGATTACTATCGATCCACCCACGATCAACCCGACACTCATCGCGTCCCATAACTCATCGTCCGTCCAGCCCATTTCGACGCACTGTTTCAGGTGATATGTGATGCAGTCGTCGCATCTGAGGACCATCGACGCCACAAGCCCGAGTAATTCCTTGGTTTTCGCGTCGAGAACACCGTCGCCGTAGATCTGGCTGTCGAGTGAGAAGAACCTCTTGATCTCCAGAGGGGCTTCATCGAGGATGATCTCGTTCATCCTGTCACGGAACTCGTCGAATTGTTCGATTTTCGCCTTGTCAGACATTGGCCATCCCAAAAGCAGGTGATTAAGATATACTAGATGATTGAAAAGTCACAGGCAAGAACTGATCAGTTGATTTGACCTCGCAATCCGACAATCACGAAGTAGTGCAACCGGTTCCGCCGCCATGGTGGCGTCTCCTCCTGCTTGGTTTCATCGCGTCGATGATCGGTTCCATGATCGGGATCGGCGGCGGTGTGATGATCGTACCGTTCCTTACTCGCTGGGGAATACCGCAAAAACAGGCGCAGGGAACGAGCCTGTTTGTAATCACGTCACGCCTGCCGTTGTGCATAGCGGCTTACTGGATACTCGGCAACATCGACTGGTCGTTCGCGCTGCCGTTATCGACAGGGGGATTAATCGGTGCATTGATTGGCGCACGCCTGGCTCAATCGTTCGACAACCGAAGGCTGTCGAAAGCATTTGGAATTTTTCTGATCATCACGGCGTTGCTCACGTTGGTCAGCATGTGGTTTGCACTACCGCAACATCCGGTAGCGTTGTCGGTACCGGGATTTCTAACGATCACTGTACTGAGTGCGCTGGGAGGCCTGATCTCCGGATTTTTCGGAGTCGGCGGCGGAGTGGTCTTTGTTCCACTCGGAAATATTCTGGGAGGACTTCCGCAGGTGATATCGCAGGGTTCTGCATTTGTCGCAGGACTGCCAACGACCTTCGCGGGATGGATTACGTACTTCAGGGGACGTGAATTCGATCTTTCGCTGGCGAAATGGCTCGTTCCGGGGGCTCTGGTTGGAACCATCGTTGGTGCGCTTGCTGCAGACATCCTCTGGAATCCGGTACTGACTGTAATTTTCTTCCTCTTTATTCTGATACTCGGGATACGTCAATTGCAGAATGGATTGGTTAAGGAGTAGTACAGCTGAAGTGTGCATTAGGTGAAACACCCTCAAGCACCAGTTGCACGAAGGTAAAGTTACCCGCTTCGTGTGCTTGAGGGCGGCATTGAATATTTTTTTTAAATTCATTAACAAAAAACACCCCCGTTGTCGAGGGTGTAGTAATTACTTTTAAGAAACTGCTGAGCCTCTTATTCAATTCTTACTTCGTCTCTGGCGGTTTCTCATCGCCCTTCGTCCAGCCATGCTCGTCGAACATACCCTTTTTGATTGCCGGGATGTTCTTGATCAAGGTCTCCATGTCGATTCCAGTGAGACCCTCGACTACCGGCGGGATCTGCGCGATGATATCCGCCACGTCTTTCGTGATCTTGCTGGCACCGGCTCCACTGCTGCCGTCCCCGCCGCTGCTGATAACGACAATCCTGTCGGTCTTGGCGAGAGGCTCTGATACAGCACGCGCGATATCAGGAATCTTATCGATGAACATCTGGACGATCGCGGCCTCGTTGTACTGGCGCCACGCTGCGGCTTTCTTCTCCATCGCCTGAGCTTCGGCGAATCCCTGTGCCTTGATAACGTCGGCCTGCGCGATACCCCGGGCTCTGTTGGCCTCGGCTTCGGATTCACCGGTCTTCTGGATAACGTCCGCTTCGGCGAAACCCTTCAGCTTGATGGCATCTCCGGTACCGGTCGCTTCCGTCTGCAGCCTGTACCTTTCGGCGTCGGCAAGTGTCTGGACCCTGAATCGTTCAGCTTCCGCGGGTTTCTCGATCGTAGCGGTCAGCTCTCGCTGCCTTCGAAGGATTTCCTTCTCCTGGACTTCGATCCTCTTCTCGCGCTCGATGATATCAACCTTGATTTCCTGTTCCTTAACAGCCTGTGCGGTTTCGTATCTCTGCAGGTCGTATGCAAGGTCGGCCTTCGCCTTTTCCTTGTTGACCGAAGCGGTGTACTCCGCGACCCTCATCTGGTAGTCCCTCTCCGCGAGGGCGATACCGGTGTCGGCCACGAATTTCGCTTCCTGTCCTTCCTGGAAAGCCTGTGCCGACTTGATCGTCGCATCCCTGTCGGCTTCGGCCTGGCCGATTGTCGCGTCCCTCTTGACCTGCGCGGTTCGCGGCTTACCCAGTGCGTCGAGGTATCCCTGGTTGTCGCGGATGTCCCTGATCGTGAATGAAACAATTGTCAGACCCATGTTTGCCAGGTCTGAACTTGCGACCTCCTGGACCTTCGCGGCGAACGCGTCACGGTTCGAGTAGATCTCCTCGACCGTCAGGGTACCGAGGATTGCCCTCAGGTGACCCTCGACCGTCTGCAGCGCGATGTGCCTGATCTGTTCGACCGACATCGAAAGGAACTGCTCTGACGCAGTTGCTATCGAGATGTCATCACCCTTGACCTTGATCTGCGCGATACCATCGACAATGACCGGTACACCCTTGACCGTGTACACCTCGGGGGTTTTCACATCGAGGGTTATGATCTCCAGGCTCAGACGGTCAACCCGCTCGATGAAAGGCCAGATGAACGTACGTCCACCCTTCAGCATACGGAAACCGACCTGGAATCTTGTCCCGTCCTCCCGTCTGATCCAGCGCCGTCGACCGGAAATCACCAGGACCTCGTTCGGTCCGGCTTTCTGGATGCGCAGAAGCACCATCCACGTGAGGATGAAGAATATGAAAAGAATTCCTATAACTACAAACGCAATCATCCCGGATTCCATCTATTGCCTCCTTGTTGTCTTCTCCTCCTCACGGAGGACAGTTGCTTTATCTGATTTCAACCACCAGCTCAGACTTTCAGTGTAAACTCTCTTTCGCTGATTGGTGAATCGTCGATTTCACGAATAGAGTAACTTACCAGTATTAATCCCAGTTCCTTAATGTCTTCGCTGACCTTCCCGGTCACCTGGGATATTAACTCATCGCGGCTGTCATACATATCCGCTGACGGGATATTAGCTGAAATGTTGCGCAAATATCCCTCTATTAGCAGGCAGTCGGTTGCCACACTTACACTTTTTCTGTCCGGTCAGCCCAGTAAATACTCCATCACGAGCTTGTTGGTTCCCTCCAGAGCATCGACATGTGTTCTTTCATACCCGTGCGACGCCCCCACTCCCGGTCCAATCAGCGCAACACGTATATCCTGTCCCGCACTGAGAGCACCTGAACCGTCCGAGCCATAGAACGGAAAGACGTCCAGCTTGTATTGAATGTCGTTTTTCCTGCAGATTGCAGCCAGTTCCTGCGTGAATTCATAATGGTACGGGCCTGTCGAGTCCTTCACGCAGACCGAGACCGAGAATTCATCGCCCGAAAGCCCTTCACCGAGAGCGCCCATGTCGACAACCAGCAGCTCATCGATATCCGGGAACCCAGCGATCCCCTGTCCCGTTTCCTCGGTGATGTTGAAGAAGAAATACGTGTTCGCCTTCAGTTTGAAATCCGGGTCCACCATTTTCTCAATCAGTATATCCGCAATGTGTAGAAGGACTCCCGCCGACGCTTTGTCGTCGAGATGACGGGACTTAACAAACCCGTTAACAACCGAGAATCCCGGGTCGAGTGAGATAAAGTTCCCGACCTCTACGTATTTCTCAAAGCTGTCGTCCTTGTCCTTCGGTTTCAGATCGATCCGCACTTCAAGGTCGTCGATCTTGTACTTTTTCTCCTTCAATTCCTTATTTACATGCACTGCAGGATTAGCAGGCAGGATAGTTCCATAAATTTCTTTGCCTTCGAATGTGTGAATCGTGCAGTAGTTCCCGATTATGTACTCCGATGGAAATCCGCCGAGAATATCGAACTTCACCGAATCCCTGCTGACATTCTTGACGATTGCACCGAGTGTATCTACATGGACGGACAGCATCCTGCTTGACGTCGCACCGTCGGCCTCAAACTTGTAGATCATCGCGCCCTTGCGCGTGACCTCGTAGACGATTCCCTTTTCCTCAGCGTTCTGTACAAGGTAGTCTATCGCGTTACCTGTGAAGCCCGTCGGCGACGGGATGTTTACAAGCGTCTCGATGTAACGGACGATTTTTCCGGCATCAGATGACAAAGTTACTCCATCATTCATTATTGATGACTCTCTCCACTACTTGTCTCTTGATAGATTACTGCTCTTTTACTCTCTTCTCCGGATCATCTATCGGATCCGCGCCCGGTGAATCGGCTTCCTCGGGCAGGATCTCCTTAACGTAGCACGTGCTGCCTACTATCCTCCAGATTTTCACTGCACGTCCCCTGCCGATGCTCTTGCCGTCAAGACTCCTCGCGGCGCCGTTATATCGGCTTCCCCGAAGAATGTACGCAATCTCGCCAGTGGCGTCTTCGATAATCGGGGTGATAATCTCAGCCGTAATCCCGACCGCATCGCTCACCCTCGCCTCGGAAGAGACGTTTGACTTGTTAATCACGTACATTAAGTAGTAAATGCCGAACGCGATCGCAAAGCCTACTGCAAGCCCGACCAGGATCGTTCCCCATGTTGGCATGTGAAGGAAGAATCCAATTAACCCGCCACCACCGAAGCCACCGACAAAAGCGGCAATTGTTATAGGTGATACCGGGCTCAGCGCAACTTCACCGTGGCCATGGTAAAAGTCACCTGACGACACATCGAAATCATGCGAAATGTCAGCGCCGCCGAAATCACTGGTGTCGGCACCGCCGAGATCCATGTCGTGATCCGCGGAGAAGTCAACATCGTGACCGCCCATAGCCTCCGCGAATCCGGCAAATATTACGCTGATCAGGGCGAAGCCCAGTCCAACGAGGAACAGGATCCAATAAATTGTTACCAGGGTCATATTGTACCTCCAGCATTCTGCCGGGTTGTACGACCTTCAGTTTGTTTAAATTTAATTAACTTACGGAATTGGGTCGCTATTATAGCACCATTGGTCGCATCATAAAATGGACGACATCAGATTCCCTTAGTTGCGTATTTATAGACAGTTTCAGGCTTTTTCAACACTTTGAATTAAGGATTGAAATCATGTCGATTTTCGACGGGTACAAATGTATGATTGACCCATGACCGTCCGTCCCAAACGGCGTTTCGATTTGTTCAGGCTCCTCCTGATCGTTATTCCCTGCCTTTTCTTCCTGCCCGAACTGATCGGGCTGTCACGTTTCGCCGGATGGGACATCACACGTCTGAATCTCCCGCTGAAATGGTACGACGTGCAATCCATACGCGACGGTGTCATGCCACTGTGGAATCATTACCTCTACGCCGGCATGCCGCAGCTCGCGGAGAGCGAATCGGGCCTGTTCTACCCCGGAAACATCCTGCTTCACCTTCCCGGCGACTTCTTCTACTGGGCGAACCTGACATACATACTGCATTTCGTCCTCGCCGGGCTGTTCATGGACCTCTGGCTCAGGGGACGGGGTATCAGGCGGGAGATCAGCTTCTTTGGAGCAATTCTCTTCCAGTTCGCACCGTTCCTGCTTTTTCATATCTCGTCGATGGCGATCCTCCAGTCCATTGTCTGGTTCCCGCTGCTTCTCTGGCTTGCGGACAGGTTCGTAGAAACATCCGACAATTACAGGCTCCGTCTGTACGGCGGATTCATCTTCCTGTTCGGCGGGATGCTGATGCTGATCGGGTCTGCGCAGATGGCCTTCTACCAGGGTTTTTTCCTCACCTGGTACCTGCTCGGGCATTCGTTATCGGATCGCGATCATAGAGTGAGCAGGATCTTGCGTGGAATCTCACTGCTGGCTGCGCTTGCCTTCGGTGCCATACTGATCGGGGCTGTTATATGGATTCCGGCGAGGGAATTCGCTGAAGGCACGATACGCGGCGCACCCGGCACGTCGTTCTACTTCCTCGGTAGCAACTGGCTTCTTCCCCAGCGACTCGCATCGGCGTTTTATTTCCCTGCCTACGGACGTCCGACCGAGATGGTCGGATGGGCATCAAGTCTGATCTATGTCGGTCTCCTCCCAACCTTACTGGTTCTCGCCCGGTTGCTTGGAATCCGGGTCAACTGGAGTAAGGACGCGCCGTTTATCGTGATGGGCGCGGTCGCGCTGTTCCTTGCGATCGGTATGTACAACCCGCTGAATCACCTGCTGATAAAAATTCCACCGTTCGAGTTCTTCAGGTACATGGGACGGTACTCCATCGGTGTCATAGTCGCGATGATCGGTCTTGCAGCCAATTTCCTGTCTGCACGCTTCCCCGCTGACGGGGAACAGGCTGAATTTACACCTCCTTTCAACCGTAAACTGGTTGCCTGGCTGCTTACGATCGCATTTCTGGGTCTGCTGGCCTTTATACTGACCACGTTCAGATCAAAAGCGGTCCTCGTCGGCGGGATAATCCTGCTCATCGATATAGCAATCACATGGTGGGCGTGTGTATTGATCAACAGGAGCCCGTCCAACAAACGTTTCCAAGCCTGGATCGCTGTCTATCTTCTTTTCCACCTGGTTATTGTCTTTCCGGTCGGACGTCTCGCAACCATGCGCACCGAGAACTTCCGCAGCTCGCTTGAGTTCTTCGATCTGATAAAGCGCGAGGACGGTCAACCTGCACGTCTGCTTGTTACCGATGTCGGACGGTTCGCGGACAGGGATTTACTCGCTTTTAACATGTGGGGCCCGCAGACACATCTTCCGAACATCTGTGCCGGGAACACATCGGTCTTCGCAGGTGTCCAGTCAATGGACCCGTACACCCCCATGATGCCAGTAGAGTGGTACAGGATCATCCGTGAGCAAATAGAACCTGCATTTAAGGATGCTGGTGAGATCAATAACGGCATCCTGCCTAACGAAGCCTCTGAATTCCTTTATAATCTTGGGATCGATGCAATAGTAACTAGTGGTCGAGTTGTTGAGATACCGGATTACATTCTGAACGAGGTAGATATCGGTGATTATTTCACGTCGGATGCCAGGCTGTTTACCAGCACAAAGGTCCGTCCGAGAGCCTGGTTTTTACCGCATCCTGATGTATTCGAAGTTCCTGGTGATGAAAACTATTCCTTAAGTACCAGGCACACCGGAGAGATTAATTATGGCATGATGATTGATTATGGACCGAATTCCTTGTCACTTGAATTTGCAGCAAGGGAGCAAGGCTGGTTGATCGTTGAGGCTTCACGCAATGCGAACTGGTCCATTACCCTTGATGGTAATCCTACACAATCAATGCAGGCCAACGAAGTCTTTCAAGCCATACCGATCCTGACTCCTGAATATCACACCTGCGAGTTCAAATACAAGATCAATAACACCGGATTCATCGTCTCAGGTGCAGGTCTCGCAGGTATAATCATCTGGTTTATTCTCATCTTCGCACTAAAACCCCGAAGATCTTGTTAGGTATGAGGACGGGACGTGCTCACACCGGGTGATGTGGACATTACCCCTCCGATTCGTCATCGCTAACGTTCAGGCGTAAAGGGGACTGTCACCTTTTTGCGTTTTCCCAATTTTTTACACACGTTCACTTTCACTTGAGCAAAAAGGATGCCTGTCCCCTTTGCACCGCCAACCTCAACGCGGTTTCCTGTACCCATGATCGAGACGATCATGTGACAGGTAATCATTCGCGGGACGCGCATGCTACATTTCCCCGTTGCCCAATGACCGCGACTAATGCTACTCTCATAGCGTACTCAACAGGTGTTACCCATTGTCAGACTTTGAGAAAAGCCTTCAGACCGACCTGAATAAACCGCAACGCGAAGCAGTGACGACACTCGACGGTCCCGTGCTCGTGCTCGCGGGCGCCGGAAGCGGTAAGACACGCGTCATCGCCTACCGCGTCGCGAATCTCATCTACACCGGAAAATGCGAGCCGTGGGAGATCCTCGCTGTAACCTTCACGAACAAGGCTGCCGACGAGATGGGCGACCGCGTCCATAAACTCGTTGGAATCAAGGGTCAAGACGTGTCACTCGGCACGTTCCACCGCACGTGCTCGCAGATTCTCCGCAGGTGGGGGCAGGAGATCGGCGTACCGCAGGAATTCACGATCCTCGATGGCACCGAAAGCGCAATCGTGGCAAAGCGGTGCATGAAAGCGCTTAACGTCGATATCAATCACTACGATCCAAAGGCTGTAGCGTCCAGAATTTCCGGCGCGAAGGGAAACCTGATCCACTGGCGCGAATACCAGGAACGTGCAATCGACCGATACGAGAAAATAGTCGGTGAGGTTTACGAAGCGTACGAATCTGCGCTGGAGCACGCAAAATCACTCGATTTCGACGACCTGATAATGAAGACAGTCGATCTCATGGAGGACAGCCCTAAGACTCTCGACTACCTTCAGAACCGTTACAGGTACATCCTTGTCGACGAGTACCAGGACATCAACAGGGCACAGTATGTCTTCACGCAGCTGTTCGCTGGCCGTGACCGGAACATCTGCGTTGTCGGCGACGATGACCAGTCCATTTATGCCTTCCGGGGTGCCGATCCTAAGTACATCCTGAACTTCGAGGAGGACTTTCCCGGCGCTCTGGTAATTAAACTCGAGGAAAACTACCGCTCGAAATCCTCGATCCTCAACGCCGCGAACGCACTGGTCAGGCACAATCCCAAACGTCATTATAAAAACCTCTGGACCGACCGCGGTGAGGGGGATGCGATACAGTTCAAGTACAGCCGTACGGACGAGGCTGAAGCGATCGACATTGCCGAGTCCATCGAGACGTTCATGAAAGTCGACAAGCGCCTGTACAACGATTTTGCCGTCCTTTACCGCACGAACGCGATCTCGCGAATCTTCGAGGAGGTTTTCACCCAGTACGCGATTCCATATCAGATCATCGGTGGGTTCAGGTTTTACGACCGCAAGGAGATCAAGGACGTTCTCGCGTACCTGAAACTTGTCATGAATCCATGGGACACTGTCAGTCTCCAGCGAATCGTGAACACACCCACCCGCGGAATCGGTGAAAAGAGCTTCACGAAACTTGTGCAGGTCCTTACGGAGCACGATATCGGGGTTCATGAACTTTCGTACCGTGAGGATCTCTGGATACAGCTCGGAACCTACGCCGCGAACCGCGTCATACGGTTCTGCGAGATGGTCCGTACACTTCATGAGGAGAAGGATTCCTTCTCCGTGTTCGAGCTGACCGGTCGTATCCTCGACGAAACTGGTTACTCGCGAAAACTCGAGCAGTCGGACACGATCGAGGCCGAAGGCCGCCTTGAAAACATCGAGGAGCTGATGGGTGCAATCACAAGGTTCGACGAGGCATACCCGACCGAGGGACTTCCGGTCTTTCTCGAACAGGTGGCGCTGATTCAGTCGCAGGACAACCTCGATCGTGACGCTGACAGTGTGAAATGCCTTACCGCTCATGCCGCAAAGGGTCTTGAGTTCCCGGTGGTTTTCGTAGCAGCACTTGAGGACGGGCTGTTCCCGCATTCCAGAAGCTACCATGATCCACAGGGTCTTGAGGAGGAGCGAAGGCTGTGCTACGTGAGCATCACACGCGCAATGGACAGGCTTTTCCTGTCGGCTGCCTATTCCAGGTCGAGTTCGTTCTGGCGGACGAGAGGTTCCCTGGGCGGGACGCTGCCGTCGAGGTTCCTCGCGGAGATCCCCGAGGATCTGATCGAGCCTGTTGATATCGCTAGCAAAATGGCGCTTCGCGGTGACGCCAGCATTCCGGGACAGGTGCCCGATGCGGTCAGGGAGACAGTGAAGGCTGAATATTCCGAGCTCGATGGCGACTGGACAGTGCTTCCGGGAGCATATAAATTCGCCGAACAGCAGGGAGAACTTGCCACCGTACGAGCGAACAGACGCCAGGCCAAACTGGATGAAGCCCCGAAGGAACCGAGTGGTTACGCTGTCGGGCAGACGGTGTGTCATCCGAAATTCGGTGAGGGAAAAATAACGAAAATTCAGCCTGCGGGTGGCGGGGACTATTTCCTTCAGATAAATTTCACGTCCGAGGGCGCAAAACTTCTCTCCGAGGAAAAAGCTCCACTTACATTGGTAGAGGAAGAGGAATAAATAATAAAAAAACACATACAAAGACATCTGTATGTGCCATCTGTGTAAACTCTTTCAGAAACGCGACTGTCAGGGAGCGTGCAGCTTTTTTAATACTCCTCAGGCTCTACTGAGACCTTCCCCCCGAGCACTCTCTGTGCCCATATCGTATACCCGATCACAAACGGCATACCGATCAGGGCGATTATTGACATCGTCTTGAGAGTCAGCATCGAGGATGACGCGTTCGTAATTGTCAGGTTGTATTCAGGTGCGTCGAGAGCGTATACGATATTCGGGAACAGCCCTACCCCGACCATCAGCCAGAGTCCTGCCATACCTAGAGCTGACATCATGAACGCCCGTCCGAATTCCCCTCGCTTGATTGCGTATCCGAGCAGCATGACGTCGATCAGGACGAACATTGCCACGACTGTATTCAATCCAATGATCGGATTATCCAGTCCAAGGTGACGCTTGAAAACAACTGTCGAAATGTTCAGGATTATAAACAGCACCAGGTAGATAAACCATGATGCCTTCGCCCACTTGCCTGCAAGTTCACCGAGGTCCTTGTCGGATTTCATCCCGATGTACACAGCTCCGTGAGCCATGAACATCGCTAGTCCGGTAAGCCCGAACAGTAGAGCATACGGATTCAGCAGTGTGAAGAAATTACCCATGAACGTGTGAGACTCGTTCAGCGGAATCCCCCTGAGCACGTTACCGAGCGCAACACCGAATAGCAGAGCCGGAAGGGTGCTTCCCAGCCCGAACAGCAGGTCCCAGGTTCTCTTCCAGCCGGGAGAATCGACCTTGTTACGGTATTCAATGGAAACCGCACGGCAGATCAGCGCAAGCAGCACGAGCATCAGCGCAAAGTAGAACCCGCTGAAGACTGTCGCGTACACGTGCGGGAAAGCAGCGAATAATGCACCACCGCCCGTGAGCAGCCAGACCTCGTTGCCGTCCCAGAACGGCCCGACCGAATTCAGTATCTGGTTTTTATGCTCTTCTTTCTTCGCGAACAGGTGCCAGAATCCGGCGCCGAGGTCATAACCGTCAAGAATTGTGTAAACAAGGAGAAGCACGCCGATCAACAGGAACCATATCATCTGGAGGTGCAGGTGAGTCATGACGTCACCTCCGCATCCGGCTTGCCTGGGTCAACCGGGGCTTCAAGCTCCGGACCCTTGTTCATCTGATGTCTGATCAGGAATACCCAGACGAAGAACAGGATGGTATAGACGATCGTGAACATGATTATGGAAAGTAGAATCTCATTCGCACCGACACTCAGCGATGCACCCTCGTTCGTGCGCATCAGGCCGTAGACGATCCACGGCTGACGTCCGACCTCCGCGGAGATCCATCCAAGCTCGTTTGTTATGAACGGCAGCACCATTGTTAACATTGCGATAACCTGGTACCACTTAGCGGTCCACAGTTTATCCTTCCACCAGAGCAGGAGTCCCAGCCCGGTGAAGGCGATAAAATACATCCCGAGATAGACCATAAAGTGGAAAGACCAGAACGTAAGCCCCATCGGGGGCCATTCATCCTTCGGAAAATCATCCAGCCCCTGCACCCTCTGGTTTGGATCGTTGTATATCAGCATGCTCAGAAGCCCGGGAATTGCGATCTTTGCATGCACGGTCTCGTTTTCAGCGTCCGGTATTCCGAAAAGCAGTACCGGCGCGTTTTCCTGCGACTCGAACAGTCCCTCGAACGTTGCCATTTTTGCGGGTTGTGTGTGCGACACCTGCACGGCATGCCAGTGTCCCAGCGGAAGCTGTATAAGTGCCGCGATGAAACCGACAACCAGCGCCGCTTTTATCGATTCCTTCGCGAACTTCATATGCTTACCGCGAATCAGGAACCACGCAGCAATACCGATCATGAAGAAGGTCCCGGTTATCAGCGCGCCATCGACCGTGTGGAAGTAACGTGGCAATGTCGACGGGTTAAACACCGCCTCAAAGATGTTGGTCAGCTCAGCGCGCTCGAAACCTTCGGTCACCACGATATGATATCCGGCAGGTGTCTGCTGCCAGGAGTTGGCCGCGATGATCCAGAACGCGGACAGGGTTGATCCAATCGCCACCATCAGGGACGCGAACCAGAGGGTTTTCCGCGACACTTTATTCCATCCGAAAAGGAGCACTCCGAGGAAGGTCGATTCAAGGAAGAATGCGAAGATACCCTCGGCGGCCAGTGGTGCCCCGAAAATGTCCCCGACAAACCTGGAATACTCCGACCAGTTAGTGCCGAACTGGAATTCCATCACAATTCCGGTCGCGACGCCCGCGGCGAAACTAATTGCGAACACCTTCATCCAGAACCTTGAAAGCGATCTCCAGAATTGATCCCCGGTGTTCTTGTATTTCGAGAACATCCAGACCAGCATCCATGCCATTCCGATTGTCAGGGGTGGGAATATGAAATGGAATCCGATTGTCAGTGCAAACTGGATTCTCGCAAGTAGTACAGGGTCCATACAGCCTCCTCCGATTAATTCAGGACAGCATCACACGATGGGGTACACGTAATGCGTCATTGAATTACTGAATTCAGTATTGCCCCGTAAGCATTCCGCTGCCGGTTCCTCTGCACGAGCGCATTATATAATCAACAAGTGTGCAACTTCTAGTTTTCGTCGACTTTCCACCTGTTGTCCTCTCTGCGGACAACCAGGGTTTTATATTCAATGCCTGATCCACGCTCGATTGCCACTTCGAAAATATGAAGATCCTCACCGAACGGCTGATCCTGCAGAATTATAAGCGTGGCTGACCGATACGGCCGGATGAAATAATCGACAAGCACCTGGTCGAATACGCCCTGCGCACGGTAGATATCACGTGCTTCACTCAACAGAGTCGCTATTTCCCGCGTGCTGGCTTCAATCATTCCGTCAAAATCCCCTGCGCGGTACGCCTGCCACCAGCTTTCAAGGGCCGATTCCGGCGTGGAGAGGTCAATATCGACTCTCTGGATTTCAGCGGAAATCGATCCAAGCTCCGCTGTTACTGCAGCTATTTCGCTCTGAAGACCTGCCTGCCAGAGCGAGATTTCCTCTGAGATATCAACACCGAGAACGACCCTGAACAGGTCATCCAGTTCCTCGGCACCTATGACAGTATCTTCCTGCCACGAATGGACCTCTCCGTCATCGAAGGTCAGCGTGTTCATCCATGTGACTACCGGCGCCTGGAAGCTCATCCTTGGGTTCGCCCAGAGCAGCCTGTGGAATGTCTGAAGATCGTTCCTGCCGACACGCCCTTCCTCAAGAAGGTAATGCATGAAACTCGCCGCCATCCCGGAGAACTCCTTGGTGAACGTGTACTGGTAACTCAGTGGGTACATGAGACCGTTGTCCAGGATCTCACCGCCGTAGTAATAGATACCGTGCGCTGCGATCCTGTCCAGCTCCGCTCGCGGGGCCATGAAATAATGGTTGTAGCCTGCACGGAGAAGCGGCAGGACGGTCGCGTCAGGACGGGTGTTGATCCTCTGACTGACCAGCCAGCCTGCGAGGTATTCACCCTGGTCGAGGTCCGCGAGTGACATGTGAATCTCGTTGTCGGTAGGGATGGCGAAGCCCTTGTTCCGGGTTGTGTAGTCGAAAAGCCTGTCCGAGGATGCGTACAGGTATATGTCGATTGGCGGTCCCGGCCTTAACCCCCACGTCGATTCAGCCATCGCGAGGCCGTTCTTAATATCTACAATACATTCCGTATAATCATCCCTGTCAATTGTGTTCTCGAAGAACATCCGGACCCGCCCATCATCGAGCCAGAACCATGCATTCGAATCCATGAGCCAGGTCCTGCGACCCTCCGTGTCCAGCTCAGGATTAGAGATGATTATTTCGTCCCAGAGGTCCTTGGCACGGTCGAACTCACCAAGTTTCTGACGGCACTTCGCGAGAAACGCCTTGATCTCAACTTCGCGTGATCCCAGTTCCTGGGCGAGGAAAACATTGTTCAGAATGGCGCTCAGGTGCTCCTGTGCTGCACGGTAATCCCTCAGGCATCTGTACTGGAGATGCGCAAGAAGGATATGAGCTTCGACAACCTCTGTATAATTTGATGGGTGATTATTAATCATCAGCG
>JAUWTM010000070.1 GCA_030614715.1 Planctomycetota bacterium | reverse complement strand
GCCAGGCCACGCATGGCCTGGACCTTCGTGATCGACGTAGTCAACGTCGTCTTGCCGTGATCGATGTGTCCGATCGTCCCGATATTTACGTGCGGCTTCGTTCTTTGAAATTTCGCTTTCGCCATTGTCTTCCAGCGCTCCTTCAGCCCCTCTTTGTGGCTCAGGCTTCCGACGCTCTCTGCGTCCTTGCTGTAAGATGTTATTTTTTATGTAACTGTTATCTGTTTACTTTCTTTGACTGCGGCGCTTATGTCAGGCCATCGACTTTATTTCCTTCATGATCTCATCGTAGAACGGTATTATCTTCTTCGCCAGGTTCTCAGGAACCGGCTGGTACGAATGAAACTCGGCTACTGCACTGGCCCGACCCTGTGAGTTGGACCTCAGGTGTGTCGCGTACCCGAAAAGCTGTCTCAACGGGACCAGCGCGATGATATTTACGGTACCGTCCCCACGAGTCTCGACCCTCTCGATGATCCCCTGACGACCTGTCAGGTCACCGTTAACCGGTCCGACGTATATGTCCGGTGTCTCGATGTCGACCTTCATCATCGGCTCGAGAAGCCTCGGACCCGCTTTCTTAACAGCGTCCTCGACCGCAATCGATCCGGCTATCTCGAAAGCAATTGGGCTCGAATCGACCTCGTGGAAGCTCCCGCCAATGAGTTTTACAGAGATATCAACCATCGAATAGGCCGCGAGGATCCCGCTGTTGAGCTTGTCCATAATTCCGCGCTCGATTGCAGTGTGAAATTCCTTCGGGACCTTGTCGCCGCCTACGGCAGCTTCGAAGGTGTTACCGGACCCACGGTTTCTTGGGCTGACTTCCAACTTGACCTCGGCATACATCCCGCGTCCACCGGTCTGATGTGAATATTTCTTTGTAACACTAACGGAACGGGTGATGGTTTCCTTGTAAGCCACCTCAGGGTTTCCAACTCTTGCCTCGACACCGAATTCTCTAAGGAGACGGTCCACTATGATTTCAAGATGGAGCTCTCCCATCCCGCTGATCACTGTCTGACCTGTTTCCTTGTTCCTCGACGCCTTGAATGTCGGGTCTTCGTCAGCGAGTTTCTTAAGGGACTTGTCCAGTTTCTCACTCTCTGCCTGACTTCTCGGCTCGATTGCGATGGTTATGACCGGTACCGGAAGGAACATGCTCTCGAGCGCGATCTGTTTCTTCTGATCGCACAGCGTGTCACCCGTCGTGGTGAGCTTCAGCCCCACCAGTGCCCCAAGCTCGCCGGCTCTCAGTTCATCAACCGGCTCTCGCTTGTTGGCGTGCATGATCAGGATTCCGTTGGTCCTCTCTCGCTTGCCCAGGCGGGGATTCATACTCACCTGGCCTTTCTTGAGGGTTCCGGAGTAAACCCGAACGTAAACCAGACGCCCAACATGCGGGTCGGTAGCGACCTTGAATGCCAGTGCTGCGAGCGGCTCGTCGGGATCCGCATTACGGACTTCCACTTTCCCGGTTTTGGGATGTATTCCCTTGACCGGTGGAACGTCCAGCGGGCTCGGACAGTAGTCCAGCACTGCGTCCACGAGGGTTTGTATGCCCTTGTTCTTGAACGCTGTCCCGCAGAGAATGGGTGTGAACGCGTTGGCAATGGTTCCCGTGCGAATCGCCGCTTTCAGCGTTTCGACCTTCACATCACCGTCGTAGAACTCCTCCATCAACACTTCGGAGTGTTCGCTGGCCTTATCGATGAGCTTCTCACGGTACTCGTTTGCCAGATCGATGAGGTCCTTCGGTATCTCACCACGTACGATCTCGGTCCCTTCTTCATCGATCCACCGTACTGCCTGCATCTCGACGAGGTCAATAACTCCCTCGAACGATGCCTCGCTGCCGATTGGCAGCTGAATTACGACCGGCTTACCGTGAAGGCGCTTCTCGATCGCCTCAACCACGCCAAAAAAGTTCGCTCCCACGCGATCCATCTTATTAATGAAACAGATTCGCGGGACGTTGTACCTGTCGGCCTGGCGCCAGACGGTTTCAGACTGGCTCTGGACTCCTCCAACCGCGCAGAACAGGGCGATTACGCTGTCGAGTACCCTCAGGGACCTTTCGACCTCCATTGTGAAGTCGACATGGCCGGGGGTGTCGATGATATTCACACGGTGACCGCTCCACTCGCAGTGGGTTGCCGCCGATGTGATCGTAATGCCGCGTTCGCGCTCCTGGACCATCCAGTCGGTCTGGGTCGTGCCTTCATGGACCTCCCCAACCTTGTGAATCCTGCGCGAATAGAACAGGATCCGCTCGGTGGCGGTGGTCTTTCCAGCATCTACATGCGCCGCAATGCCAATGTTCCGAATCCTCGCCAGGTTATATTTCATTTCGAACCTCTCTCGACGCGCGTCACTGCCCCCCCCGGAGGGGGTTCAGCTTAGCGACGTATTTCTGAGGTGTCGTAACCATGGCCAGGTAATTTACTTCTACTTCCCTTTCTACTGCTCCATTTCCTGAGTTATTTAAATATCTGTACTTATTGTTTACTCTAATCGTAGCGCAGACTGCCAGTCTGCAGTACCGCGGACAGCCTGTCCGCTCGATCACACCCGGTAATGAGCGAAAGCCCTGTTGGCCTCGGCCATCCTGTGAGTGTCATCCTTTTTCTTCACGCTCGAACCCGTGCCCGACGCTGCATCCAACAGCTCAAACGCGAGTTTTTCACGCATCGGACGACCCTTCCTCGCTCGCGAGTACTGGATCAGCCAGCGCATTGCGTGTTCCATCTGCTTCTCGGACTTGATGTCGATCGGCACCTGGTAGGTCGAACCACCGACACGACGGCTCTTTACCTGCACGTGCGGCCGGGCGTTCTCGAGTGCCCTCTTAAAGACCTCGATACCCTCTTCGCCGGTCTTTTCATTGATGATGTCCATCGCGCCGTAGAAAATACGCTCAGCCGTGGTCTTCTTACCGCACCACATCAGCTTGTTGATGAACCGTGTGACATTGGTGTTCTTGTACACCGGGTCCGGCTCGATAATCCGTTTTGGTGGTTTCTTTCCTCGCATAGTTCGTTGTCCGTTAGAACCTCTATTCAAAATGACCGGCCCGACTGTTTCAAACATGTCGGGCCGCACAAAATGCGCTTTACGCGCAATATGAGCGAGTCGTGGTTGGCACGTAAATCCCTTACAGTCAAGGGATCCACCCCTGCGACCCTGTATCGTAACCGATTTGGTCTTTATCCTTTTTATATACTCCTAGCTCTTCGGGCGTTTTGTGCCGTACTTACTCCTGCTCTGTTTCCTGCCCTCGACCCCGGCCGTGTCGAGTGTTCCCCTGAGGACGTGATACCTCACGCCGCCAAGGTCCTTGACACGTCCACCGCGAATCAGGACGACAGAGTGCTCCTGGAGATTGTGTCCGACTCCAGGTATGTACGCCGTGACCTCGATTCCGTTGGTCAGCCGCACCCTTGCAACCTTCCTTAACGCCGAGTTAGGTTTTTTAGGCGTTACGGTCCAGACACGTGTACATACTCCGCGCCTCTGGGGGTTGCCCTGGAGCGCCGGAGCCTTGTTCTTTTTTGTAACCTTTTTCCGTCCGAAACGGACCAACTGGTTAATTGTAGGCATAATACACCCGTAATGCGCCATTAAGGCGCAAAGAGGAAATCTATCATAAAGACATGTACAGGTCAAGTGCATACCAGTTAAAAATGAAAAATATCCCTGAAAATCATGATTTTCGCATGGATCCAGAGCGCCAAATGTCCCTGACCCGCTCCAGACCCGGCTTTAACCGGTAACACTCCCCCCGTTGGCTCCTTTTTCTCAATTTTTGTGATCCTCCTTACCAGGCACGGACACCCGTATTAACCAATCTATCAAGATTAATTAGAAAAAGCACCATTAACCCCTTGCATAAGCTCTAATATCATGGTATCAGGATAATATAATCAATCTTGAACCTTAATCATTGGAGGGCTCTGATATGCTTCGACTCCTTCCCCTGTTCCTCGCTCTGGCGCTCCTCCTCGCCGGTTGCGGAGGCAGCGGTGGGGCCAGTGACGTCTCACCGACATCCAACACGGGCTCAATCAACGGCCCAGACTCGATCCACGAAAATTCCTCCAACCAGTACTCTATCCAGAGAAGCTCCAACGCGATTTCGTCCTGCCAGTGGTCGGTCGTTCCAGCCACTGCGGGCACATTCACAGCATCGACATCACCGTCCACCAGCTTCAACACCGGCTCAGTCTCATCGGACACCGAGGCTGAAATCCAGGTTCTCGTCACGCCAGAGACCGGAACCGCAAGCGTCTCTAAACTGAAAATTGTCATCAAGGACTCCCAACCGGACGGCTCGCAGCCGGTGGCCAACGCACAGGCCGAACCCACCAGCATCCATCCGGGTGATTCGGTCCAGATCACAAACTTCAGCCATGATCCCGACGGTATCGACACCATCGTAAAATGGGAATGGGATTTCTCCTGGGTCGCTGACGATGGATTCATCGTCGATTCGACCGACAAGGAGCCCGTCATTGAGTTCACCGAGATCGGCATCCACAAGGTCCATTTGAGAGTCACCGACGACTCAGGCATGACCGACATGCTGGACGAACCGCTGTCAATCGAGGTCACAGAGGGCTACCTCGCACCGGTCGCGAAGGCAACCCTGAGTACACTGGTCAGTAACATGTGCGCCAGTGTCATGTTCGAGGATAACGGATCCTATGCGCAGTCAGGCGACTCAATTATCCTGTACGAATGGGACTGGGAGAACGACGGTGTGTTCGATCAATCCGGCACCTCCGTCTCCCATACATGGAACACCCCGGGCATAGCTAACGTGCAGATGCGGGTTACCGACAGCAACAACGTCTCTTCAACCCTGTCCTGTCCGCTCGCTATCGAGATCCGAAACACCGGCCCCACTGCGCGAATCAACAGTATGGCCAACACGGTGGTAGAGGATAATATCATCGCGTTCAGTGCCACTGACTCGTTCGACATCGATTGTGACGATTTCATTGCCGAGTACGCCTGGGATTGGGAATGTGACGGCAACTATGATTACTTCGGCCCAGCAATCAACCACGTGTTCAGCACCCCGGGAACTCAGTACATCCAGCTCAGGGTAACGGACCTGCATGGCGGTACCGGATTTCTCCTGGCACCCTTCACCATTGACGTTCTTCCGAGGCTGACAAGTAGCTGGGGAGGATCGGGTAACGACATAGCTTTCGATCTCGCGATCGACAGCTACGGGAACACTTATATCACCGGCTCGTTCTCTCACACCATCGATTTCGATCCCGACGACCCGGTTTACGAGGTCACTTCGGTCAACGCAACCGATGCGTTCCTTTCCAAGTTCGATCCGAACGGTGAGTTCCTCTGGGTCACGACATGGGGTACCGACACGATCAACGCAGGCAATGGCGTTGTTGTACCGATGTCGGATTTCATCTATGTTACCGGCACCTCCGGCCTGATGAAATTTGACCAGTCCGGGAACATCCTCTGGACGGTCGACACCGGCAAAACCGGTGAGGGAGTGGCTGTTGACGATTTCTCGGCAGTCTATCACTCGGGTCACTTCATCCCGGACGGCCAGACCCAATCGGACCTCTTCATCTCGTCTGTTTCGTTCGACGGTGCCGTCAACTGGGAACTCACCATCGGATCAGGCGATTGCGACATGGCATACGACATCGGTGTCGATTCCACGGGCAACGTCTACACGGTGGGGCACTTCCAGGGATCGGTCGACTTCAATCCGTTTGGAGTTACTGACTTCTTCTCGACTACAGATCCTCAGGTCACCGAGTCATTCCTCACAAGTTACACGAGCGACGGAAATTACAACTGGACAAGCACATGGGCATGCCGCGAATCGTATGGCATGCACATTACAGCTGCCGAAGACATTTATATCACCGGTATGTACAATGGCGACACACCGGTCAATACGTCAAGCGGCGACATCATGCTTGAAGGCGGGTTGGGTAGTTTCCTTGCATATTTCAATACCCTTGGCGAGTGTGTCTGGATCCAGGGCTGGTCTGAATATGTAGCACCACCACCACCGCCACCACCAAATAATAATGGGTACGATCCCGGCTACGGCGTGACGACTGACTCCAGCGGTAATATTTATGTCGTAGGATCATTCAGTCCACCCGTGGATTTCAATCCCGGAATGGGCGAGGACATTCCGCCCAGCGGCGGTGCGTACATCGTTAAGTATGATTCCGTCGGCTCCTACAACGGCGTAATTACCTGGGGAGCCCACTATGATACCGGATGGGACAACGCATTTGGTGTCGCGGCTGATCCTTCAGGGAATCTCTACGTCACAGGCGATTACGGCGGAACGTCCGATTTCGGCCTCGAGTACGAGGATGGCCATACGTCCAACGGTCTGAACGACGCCTACCTCATGAAAATTCCGTGGGGCTCCATCTGGTAGCGGCCTTTTAATACCGCACCAGTCAATTCCGCACTAATTGATTCCGCACCAGCTTCTAAATGAGCCAATCCTGGCCCCCCGGGGATGTAATCTCGGGGGGCTTTCCTTTGGCCGTGCGATGTCCCAACTGGGAGGAACGATGTCCCTTTTAAGGAGCATTGTCCTAACTGGGAGGGACGATGTCCTAACTGGGAGGGGTGATGTCCCAACTGGGAGGGGCGATGTCCCAACTGGGGGGGGCGATGTCCACATCGGCCGGACTGAGAGCATCCTGCTCTCAGATTCTCTTTTATCCCAAAACCCCGATAAAAACTGACATCCCCCGAATTATCGGAAATAAACAATAAATCCGGATTTATTGAAAAATCTCCATGAAACCCCTTGATTCGGTTCATTTGATGTGGTATCTGGTTAGTGTGATTAGCACCGCACCTTAGACCCTTAGGGAGGGCAGACAAATGAGATACCTTGCACCTTTCCTCTCAGGATTGGCGCTCGTCATCCTCACCGCTTGTGGTGGTGGCGGCGGAAACGGTGACGTGATTTCACCGTCGGGGCATCAGGGCAGTATCTCGGGCCCCCAGGCAGTAGACGAAGGCACATCTGCAAACTACTCGGTAGAAAGAACTGTAAGCTCATCCGCAACTTATGTCTGGTCCGCGCGACCCGCAGAACTCGGTGGCTTCGAAAATCCAAACCAGGCTGATACGAACTTCATCGCATCTCATGTCGACACCGACACCGAGGTCGACATTCAGGTTGTCATTCAGTCTGACAACGGCCCACCGGCCGTTTCCAACCTGAAATTAATAATTAAGGATAGGGCTGAGGCTCCGACCAACGGGCCTGAAAACCAGCCGCCAGTGGCTTGCGCATCCACTAACACCAATAACGTGAATGAAGGTCAGTTAGTCAGCTTCAACGCTTCAAACTCTTATGATCCAGACTGTGCCGGTGAGCTATCGCTCTATGAATGGGACTGGGACAACGACGGTGAATTCGATGCCACGGGAAGGCTGCTTTCCCACACCTTTCAGGAACATGGCATCTACCCGGTCATCCTTCGGGTGACCGATCTTAAAGGCGATACGGCTCTTCTGGAAGACCCCCTGGTCGTAACCGTCAATCCCGGAATCGCACTGACATGGGGCGGACCCGGTTCCGACGTCGGCAATGAATGCGCTGTCGACGCCTCCGGTAATATTTACGTAACCGGCAGTTTCGCCGGCACAGTCGACCTCGACCCAAGCTATTTCATCAAGGAGTACACGTCAAACGGCTCATCCGGAGCATACCTGATGAAATATAACCCAGACCTCCACCTGCTCTGGATCACCACGTGGGGTAAAGACGACATTGCTTCGGGCAACGACATCGCAATCCGCGACGGCTATGTTTACATCGCGAGCACGGACTGCGTGACGAAATTCACCGATTCAGGCGAACTCATCTGGAATTACGACAACAACAAAATCGGTGAAGCTGTCGCGGTTGATCCGTCAGTCGGCATCTATGTGGCGGGTCATTATCCTGCTGGCGGCGACAGTGAGCCCGACTGTTTCCTCACAGCGCTGGACTTCGACGGGAATCTCCGCTGGGAAAAAACCTGGGGTGGCGATTACAGCGACCAGGTTTTCGACATGGTTGTCGATTCCAATGGGAACATTTACGTAACAGGACATGTTAGAGGCCCAGTGGATCTCGACCCGTCTGCTGATGAAGAATTCATTGAAGAAACCAGCGGTCGCGATCCATTCATCAGCCGGTTTGACCCGTACGGCAACTTCGGGAACTACTGCGTATGGTCCGCGGATGACGCATTCGGAATGACCATCGACTCCAGCGACAACATTTTCGTCACCGGCAAGTTTGTCTCGTCAATCTGGGTTCATACAACTCAGGAGGGCAATTACAGCGAAAGCGGCTCCGAGGGGAGTTACCTCGTAAGTGTGAATAATGATCTCGAAATTAACTGGGCCCGGGCCTGGACCGAATACGATCCCCAGCCACCTCCATATGTCTGTCCCGACCCGGGTTACGACGTCGCGGTTACCGAACTCGGTGAGGTGATTGTTGTCGGATCATTCATCGCACCTGTTGATTTCGATCCCTCAGCCAGTGAGGACATAGTTGAGATCGGTGGATCGTATATCACGAGGTACGATCTCGACGGTAACTATTACGGTGTTCGTGTCTGGGGCGACCACTGCCCGATCAACGGCTGGGACAACGCATACAGTGTCGCGATCGACCCGCTAGGTAACGCAATTATTACCGGCGACTTCGGCAATGTCTGCAATTTCAACGAGTCCGGCAGCGAGTACGAGGAATCCAGCGGTTTAAACGACGCTTACCTGCTGAAAATAGGATCAGGTGAGTACTAGAATTTTCAGGATCACAAAAATGTGCTCAGGCAAGATAGAGGCAAGTAGTGCAAAACATATAAACTATGGAACGCAATCCCGCTTCACGCACCCTGTCCCCTTTCCATAGTCTCGCCTCCTGATCACGGCTCTCGTCTTCAAGTAAAAGGCGAAACTAGAAAGCTCCCGGGGAATCCCCCCCGGGAGTTTTCATCTCTTACAGAAACGCGACCGTCAGGTAGCGTGCTCTTTTTAAAATCAGATATCTCCCCAATGCCTCCCTCAAGCACACGATATCTCTGACTTTGCCATCGTGTAACTGGTGCTTGAGGGTGTTTCATCTAAATGCACACTTTCCCTTCCATCTGCCAATCAGGCATGTTCAGAAAAGTGACAGATTGCTGAATTCACTGTAATTCAAGCAAATTAAAGCCACTGTACAAATCGGAATAACACGCGTACTGCCCATCCGTTGTGAAATATGTACCCTGACCTTCCATGATGTAGTAGTCCAGCTTATTAAGGTGGGGTGCGACGCTGGTGTCGTAAATTTCAACGTAAGAGTAATCGTACGACACCCAGATTTTTTCACCAATGATTCCGATGTCATTTCCGTAGAACCCAGTTTCGATCTCCGCGATTAAGTGGAACTCTGTGGATGATTCTATTCTGAGAACGTGCAGATAATACTCGCTGACAATGAATACCAGGTTTCTGTCGTTGTCGCACATTGCGATTGGTAGCCCGATACCCCATTCGGAACTCTCGAAGGAAGACTCGATGGAAGTAATAAATTCAGGATTGAAGGGATCTTCAAGGCTGAAGATATTAATCGACGGACCTACGGATAGAAACAGCAGGTCACTGAGGACGGTCATTGCACCGGTCCAGCCTCCGGTGATTTGCACGATGTTGGCAATCTCGGCGTTGTCGGGATCGGTGCAGTCGATGATGTTCAAGCTGTAACCGGGATCGTTGTTAATTACAGCGTACAGAAGGTTATAGTTGGATAGCAGCGAGGTCACATAGCCGTCAAATTCCATCTCGCAAGCCAGATGCGCGTCCTCGGGTGGATCGACATCTACGATCTGAATTTTCATATCGTCTTCGGATTTAAAGTCTTCCAGATTGTTGTAGCCTAAATAAACGTAGCCGCCCGAATAAATAAGCTCCTGTGCGTCCCTTATTCCGTCGATGTAGCTGACGACATGCGCCGAGTCAGCCGGATCGATGTCGACTACTGCGAAACTGGACCTGTTGTTCGTGCAGTACATGTAACCGTCGTTGATTACCATGCCCGTTGATTGATCCAGGCTGAATACGCGACTGACTTCAACCGGTGATGCGGGATTGGTTACGTCGAGTACCCGAAACACACCGGTACTGTCCGCAACGTAGCAGTAACCGTCAGATACCGAGATACCGCCGTAGTAACTCTGAATCCCGATAGAGCCCTGCTCAACAGGTGACAGCGGATCATCAAGACTCAGTACCCCTGTTGAGTCGATGCGACAGACATATGCGTGATTATCTGCAAACTCAATTTTTCTGAATGGATAAAATGGCGCAATGGTCCTTACTACATGAAGATTGACGGGATCACTGATGTCCACAATCAGCAGTTCGTTGGGATAATGGTGATACAACTGGCAGATGTACAGGTAATTCCCGCGTAAACCCATGCGTTCCGTATCTTTTGTCGTTTCAAGCCTTGTGACCCAGTACGGCTCATGCGGATCACTGATGTTTACCACATCTAATCCGCTACTCACATTGGCTACATATGCGTAATCTCCCGAAATCTCAAGCGTCCGTTGAGAGCCATTGAGCTCAACTTCGACTGGCAAAAGAAATGCTTCGCCGGGTGTGCTGTTATCCAGAACTCTTAAGCCGGGTTTGCACGAAAGATAAATATAGTCACCCCGAATGACAAAATCCGCGATTCCGTTGTTATGACCTACTGATAATTCCTGCAGAAGGTACGCGGATTCCGGCGGATCTACATCTATCACGTAGAACTTGTCGGAATGTTTCAGGTAAGCGTAGCCATCAACTACATCGATTCCCTTCAGGGAGTAAATATCCGGCACGCTGGACACCCAGACCGGATTCGACTGATCCGATACATCGAAAATCTGCAATCCGGAAAGCCCGTCCTGCACGTACGCGTAGTTCCCGACTACATGTACGTCCTCGGCATCCATATTCAGCCATGGCGGGGTGACGTCCTCCACGTTCGACAGATCCAGCTCCGGCTGAGTGTCAGCCGGCTCCGATGGGTTCGCGATCTCCGGCGGTTCGTCTACTGGTGGCGTAATCGGCTCATTCGAGGTCGAGCTGCAACGTGCAAATATTAGTAAAACAACTGCCAATACAGGTACGATTGTCAGAATCTGTCGCATGATTCAAACCTCCGTCACTTCCTTACATTAATATCAGAGAATGGGTGGCAAACATGCTTAATCACAGCCGGGCGGGCTTATAATCACACTAATGAAGCTCCCCACTCCGGAGGATGGAGTGGGGGTTCTTACGCCGACTCATCGATCTGTAGTTTTTGAAGTGGCTCTCAAATTGGAGCAATAGCGAGTGCCACACTTAAAGACTGAATAATAGTTGAAAAGTTCAACGAATTTTGAAAAAACCACTGAAAAATACAAAAAGCACACACAGTAGGCTTGTGTGTGCAGTTAAGGTGGTCCTCTGTTCAGTAAATCTGCTATTCGTCGGGATCGATCTGGTAGACCGTTCCTTCATACACGAGAATTATTGCGTCACCGACCGCCAGGTATTCGCCAATATCCGGTTCATCTGTGAGCAGGTCGAAATATTCATCGCTCAGGTAGTCGATACGCACCGGATCTGCCATCGATTCCTCGTCGTACTCGCTGTCGACCCAGTATCCATCCTCGTTCATGTAGAACGTTTTGTCTCCTGCATATGCGACAGTACCGGCAAGGGAATCGTCGAGATCGAAAGTTCCTTCTTCCTCCATACCGCCAAGACCCTCACTCATCTCACGTGCTGCCTGTGGACCTCCATTACGCATCAAGAAAGTGCCGCCACCTGCATCCCATGGGGTTGGCAGGATCATTTCGTCCTCGACCACTAACATGCTCGTATAGGGCGTTATGATTCCATAGCGGATGGCGAGTTCGGTTACCTCATCCACAATCTCCTGGTTCTCACCGTACAGCCTTATCTGATTCAGAAGATAACCGACCCGCCTTGTCGCCCAGTGACGCGGGATATAATCGTTCCCACGGTCCTCGGCAAACATGACAGCGTAGTCGTACTCCATCATCTCATCGCCGACCATACCAGCGACCGTGATACTTCCGCTTCCGGAGCCGGAGTACCGTCCGGTGAGAATCAGCTGGCTTCCGAGGAATAAATCTGGAAGCGTTGCCGGAAGCATATCGTAGATGTTCGCACCGTCGATATCAATTTCGATATCAGTCAGCACAGGGGATTTAATTTTCGCGTAGAAGTCCGAAAGCGGTTGCTCAAGATCCTCATTTGGCGCGACATTCGCGGTGTAGCCGCCGATTTCACGCGACAGTCGATCGATGAACTGGTAATCGACATCGTCACCGACACCGAAACAGAAAATCCTCGAATTGACCTCCGAATTGATAGCGTTCGTGTTGTTGATGATGTCCGCAGTGTTCGTCGACTGTCCGACTGTTGGAAGGCCATCTGTAAGGAAAATCACGTACATCGGACGGTTTGAATCGGGCCGCAGATCCAGTGCCGTCTCAAGCGCGCCGTAGATATTCGTCGACCCTCCGGAGTCAATGCCGCTGATGTAATCACGGACATCGCTGATGTTCCCCGACGATGCATTCGACCAGCCGTCGTAATAAGGGTAGATGTCTGTCGCGAACGTGATCAGCTGGAACCGGTCGCCCTCGTTCAGGTTGCGGAAGATGAAATCAAGAGCATCCTTCGCCTGCTCGATCTTGTTTCCGGACATCGAACCGGACGTGTCCAGTACACAGACAAAGTCCTTGTCGATGACCTCCGTCGACCTCTCCTCGTATTCAGGAGCGATCATCGCCATGAAGAAGCCTTCATCGTCGCCGGTCGAGTGCGTCAGCATGTTCAGGCCGACCATAGCGTCGGGACGGCTTACGTAGAGAATAAAATCGCCCTGCGGACGGTGTGATGTCTTCTCGATGCTGACCGTGGCGCTTGTAGGACTGTGACGGTCGATCCTGACATCGTGCGTCGGGGAATAGATCGTCCCGAGCGTGTCAGGGGAATCGATATCGATCGTGATTCCGAGCGTCCCGATCATGTCGATCGAGTAGCCGTCCAGTTTCAACGGAACATCGATACGCATGAGACCGGTGTCGATTGGGATAAACCAGTCGTACTGCATATCGATCTGCTTTGTGCCATTAGCGGGAATCGGGTAGATATGTGCGCGGATAAGCCCGTCGCCCACGTACTCAAGTAAACCGGGATCGCGCATGGTTGCTACGATCTGATGATAAATGGACGCGGCTGTGCCTGCGTCCATCGTCTCGGAGGTCAGTTCGCGACCGTCCATCCAGAGTGAGAAGTCGGCGATGTCCGCCCCCTGCGGAACGGGAAAGACCCAGGTGCCTTCGAGGTCCATCCATGTGTTGTTTCGGAATACTTGCGTTGATTCGATGTGAGCGAACTGGTCGTCCAGCTCGATCTGGATGCTCTGCCGCTCGAGTGTGAGCGGCTGTGGATATGGCATCCATGGCTCGGGTTCCCAGTCAATAATCACATCGGGTTCGATTATCATTCCCTGCGCGAGTACGGGAGTGCTTATTCCCAGGAAGATGCCGACAGACAGGATAAGTGCGAGTGAAAATGTGACTCGTTGTGGCATTTTCAGGCCTCCAGTTTTGTGCGTCCCAACAAGAATGCCCCTGTTTGTTGGTAGCCGATGGTTGAGATTGTATCACACGTTAAAAGGTTCGAATATATGCGAGAATTTTTTATTTCGAACACTCTCTATGCCCCATCAATAGCCCACAATCAGTGCCCCGACCGTAAGGAAGGGGGTAAATTTCCCCTCATACACAAAAGGCAGGCCTTTCGACCTGCCTCGGAAGTGTCCTTCCACTGTAGAGGACTTCCATTGAGGATGCACATGCTATGTGTCTGTTCTTCGTTACTCTTTATTCCGGTTTTCTGCCCTTGATAAACGCAAGCACCACGATCCCAATCAGCGCAATGATCAACAGGACCCCGAGGTAATTTGCGTCATTCTCATCTCCAGATACTGGTTTCTTGTCCCTGTCCGGATCGTCATCGTCGTCCGGATCTCTCGGTTCCCTGCCACCCGACGGTATCGCGCCTTCATCCGGACCTATCTCGTATGCGTTTCCACGCCACACGACGATCATCCTGCTGCCGAGTCCAAGGTATTCAGCAAGCTGCTGATCCTCATCGACAAGGTCGAAGTAGTCGTCCGACATGTACTCGATATAGATGACCTCGTAATTCGCTTTTACATACTCGCTGTCCACCCAGTAACCCTCGGGATTAAGGTAGAACGTCTTGTCACCGGCGTACCTGACCTGCTGTCGGACTGGATCGGTCATGTCATACCTCGGGACCTCACGCCCATAGGTTTCCATGTCCGAAAGCTCGGAACTCAGGCTCTGGCTCCGGTAATCAGATTGCTCATACGGCACGGCAGGTGAACTACCTCCGCCTGACATCCCCAGACCACCGGAGAACAGGTCGGTCAGCCAGTTTCCACCACCTGAGCCACTTTCAGGCGATTCCTGCCACGGCCTGATGTTCGTCATCGGGACGTCCTCGGTAACAAGCATGCTCGTGTACGGCGTGATGATCCCGTAGCGGGTCGCATGATCGATGATTTCATTCACCAGCTCCTGATTTTCACCGTACAGGTTGATTTCGTTTAGCAGGTATCCGACCCTGCGCGTTGCCCAGTGACGCGGGATGAAATCATTGTCGCGATCTACCCGGAACCTTACAGGATACGTGTATCGCACACGTTCGGTGCCGACGTAGCCGGTCAGTGTCAGGTTACCGCTCCCCGAACCTACATACCGTCCGGCAAGTATCAGCTGGCTTCCGAGAAATAGGTCCGGAAGGTCGACCGGTAACAGGTCGTAAATGCGTGTTCCGGTTATCTCAACCTCCAGACCGGTCATCATCGGTGATTTTATCTTCGAATAAAGCTCCGATAACGGCTGCTCCAGGTTGTCGTCCGGCCCTACACTTACCGTGTGACCGCCATTTTCACGTGAAAGCCGATCGATGAACTCGTAATCGACATCATCCCCGACCCCGAAACAGAAAAACCGCGCACCCGTGTGAGAATTTGCCGCGTTGACACTCTGAATAATTGCCCCGGTATTAGTTTCACCAACCGTCGGAAGCCCGTCGGTCAGGAAAATTATGTACATCGGACGGTTACCCGCCGGTTCCGATGAAAGCGCGTAATCGAGAGCCCCCTGTATGTAAGTCGATCCTCCCGCGCCCAATCCATCGATGTATTCTCTCACATCCGATACATTCCCCTGGCTGGCATCTGTCCATCCACCCCGGAAGTACGCGTAAACATCGGTTGCGAACGTAATCAGCTGGAATCGATCCTCCGGGTTCAGGTTACGGAAGATGTAATCGAGAGCTTCCTTTGACTGCTCCATTTTTTCACCGGCCATCGATCCCGATGTGTCGAGCACGCAGACAAAATCCTTGGGAATGATCTCCAGGTTTGATTCTTCGTACTCCGGAGCGATCATCGCGAGAAAGTAACCCTCATCGTTCCGTGTTGCATGTGTCAGCAGATTCACGCCGACAGGACCGCCCGGACGGCTGATATACAGCACGAAATCTCCCTGCGGACGGTGAGCTGACTGCTCGAAGGAGACCATCGCACGCCTAGAGCCCTGGCGTGATAACGTGATACTGTGCGTTGGGGAGTAAATGGTCCCCAGGCTGTCGGGAGACTGAATATCTATCGTGATCGCAAGCTGGTTGATAACATCAATTGAGTAACCCTCCAGGCGCAGGGGAAGCTCGATTTTCATCAGGTCGGAATCGATCGGGATAAGCCAGTCGTACTCCATGTCGATTTGCTTTGTACCGTTCGCAGGGATCGGATAGATATGCGCCTGGATCAGTCCTGCATCCTGATACTCGAGAAGCCCCGGATCGCGCATCGTGTTGACAATGTCTCGATATATCTGACTCGCCTGCCCCGCCCCAAGCGTCTCAGCGACCAGCTCATGACCGTCCATCCAGAGCGAGAAATCCGAGATATCGGCTCCTATCGGAACCGGAAACACCCATGTGCCCTCGAGGTCCGACCACGTGTTGTTTCGGAAAGTCTGTGATGTACGCACGTGGGCAAACTGATCATCGAGGTCGATCTGTATCGCATGGTTCTCAAGCGTCACCGGCTGTGCCGTGTACCCCTGGCGAGGTGGCGGCTCCCACGATGTCAGGCCGCCGGGTTCGATGATTATCCCCTGCGCGAAGGCGTGCGGTGTCCAGAGGATATTGATGCACGCGACAAGGATGAAAATCAGGGGGATGTTCGATCGACAAGGCATTTTGTGGCCTCCTGAGAATGCTGTCGAAATTTGAGAATAGATAATCCCTTAAAAGGTTCGATTGTTGGAATGCGGACAGGCTGTCCGCGGTACTGCAGACTGGCAGTCTGCGCTACGTCATTAGTTCTGTGTTACGTTGTACTTCTGCGCTACGTCTATCTTACAGAGATACACGTACTCTGGTTTGCATTTATAATTTTTTATTGCAAGGTTAACGGGGACTGTCACCTTTTCGCGGTTGCCCAATTTTTTCGTTACGTACACGTTATCTTAAGCGAAAAGGATGCCTGTCCCCTTTAACCGAAATCTATTCAATATTTCTCTTTTAATAAACGCATCTTTTCGCGGTTACCCAATTCTTTCGTTACGTACACGTTATCTTAAGCAAAAAGGATGCCTGTCCCCTTTAACCGAAATCTATTCAATATTTCTCTTTTAATAAACGCATTTTTTCGCTTCGTCAGCATACGCCTCGAGATTCTCAACTGATCCTTCAAAGAAATGGTCGCTTGGATTCATTATATACCCGCCACCAGCACCCGCTGTTTCGAAACAGTGACGAACCTGCCTGCGAGTCTCATCCGAAGATGCATTTTCAAAGCCGTTGTACTGGTCAAACCCACCGATTAGTGACACCCTGTCCCCGACCTGCTTCTTCAGCTCAGCAAGATCGACATCCCCGCCCAACGCCGGCGGCGTTAGCGTCTCAAGCGAAGTTGATCCGATCTCGACAAGCAGATCGAGTATCGGCATCATTCCCCCGCACGTATGGTATACCGTCTTCAGGCCAAGTTCATTGAATTTATCATGGATGCGCTTCTCATACGGCAGTATGAACTCGCTGAAAAGCGACGGCGATACGACAGTCGATGAATTATGCCCTCCACCTGTCTCGACAAGGTCAGTTTTCGACCCGTTCATGCTCGCAATACATCTTAGATCGAGTTCGGTCAGCGCATGCATTGCGTGGTGAGTCCAGTCCGGGTACTCAAACGAGTTGATAATCATTTTCTCAACGCCGTAGTATTCGCAAAGCCTGTGCCATGGCCCGATCCTGCAGTTCCTCAGTATTCCCCTGTCACCAAGTTTATCGAGAACCCTGCGTTCGAAATCCAGATCGAGGGTTTCTGTCGGGTGAAATTTACAGTAGATGAAAATATCCTCCGGGTCCACCAGAAGGTACTCCGTAATCCACGGTGAATGAAAATTGTCCCACAGACGTGTCTGCGTAAACGTTTTTTCGGGAGTCGTGATGGTTTGAAGCTCGATGCGGTTGCCATCGATGGGGTCGAGTTCCTTCAACTCGTACTGCCAGTTCGTCATGGCACCCTTATCGACATCCCATTTCCATTCGTAGAGCGACCAGCCGAGGTCAAACCGTTCGAAAGCCTGCTCCGGGGAAGCACCGTTGAGGTACTTATCGAGCCAGTAACGCATCCAGCCATGAACGGACGCAGGCAGGTGATCGGGTACCCCTCCATCAAGTGCGGTGAGAAGACGCTGTCTGGGAGTCAGGGATTTCATTGCCTGTTCCGGAGTCAATTCTGATACAAAGCCTGCACGTGCACACGGTACTACTGCGCTATGAAAAATGTTCCCGAAGCAGGTTGATCATGTGGAGCTGATCGGCTGTTCCGGCCATTTCCCTCGACGAGTGCATCGATATGATCGGTCCACCGATATCGACCGATCTCATTCCAAGACGGGTCGAGGTCATCGGACCTATTGTGCTGCCGGTGCCGACATCCGTACGTGCAACAAAGGTCTGCAGCGGCACGTCGGCTTTCCCCGCACACTTTTTCAGGTGCTCGACTGCATCGATCTGCCCTGTGTAACGTTCATTCGCGTTCACCTTGTGTACAACGCCGCCGTTCAGGACGAGATGATGACGGGGTTCGTGAGCATCCGCGTAGTTGGGATTTATCGCGTGCGCGCAGTCTACCGAGATGATGAACGAATTCGCGATGGCACGGTAATAAGCCTCGCGCGGGAAGTCGCTCGCAAGGCAGAGACGTTCGAGAACCGTGTCGAGAAATCGAGATGCCGCGCCCTGCATTGTCGACGATCCAATCTCCTCGTTATCGAATAGCGCGATTACCTGCGTGAATGGTGCGTCCTCTGGAGCGTTGACAAGGGCTTCGATTGCAGCATGGCACGATGCCAGGTTGTCGATCGACCGGATAAACACAAATTCATCGCTCATTCCACCCAGCGTGCCGGGCTGAAGGTCGAATACCTCGACGGACCAGATCGAAATTTTCTCGGGATCGACATCGGCTGACTCCGCGATCATCTTCTTCACCGGCTCAGCTTCAAGGGACGCTTCGTCGCCAAGACCGATGATCGGGGGCATGTGGTCCTGCTTGTTGAACTTCAGTTCCTCTGTTTTATTCACCTTGATATGCGGAGCCAGGTTTGGAATCCGGCAGACGGGCTTCCTGATATCGAAAAGAACCATGTCCGGAGACCCGTCGACTACAAGCCGTCCGGCAATTCCCAGGTCCCGGTCGAACCACGAATGGATAATCGGACCGCCGTACACCTCTACTCCCAGCTGGATGTACCCATTCTTGCTGTATATCCCGTTCGGCTTAAGGCGCAGACCCGGAAAATCCGTGTGTGCTCCGACAATCCGAAATCCTGCTTCTTCGCACTCGCCTGTCCCGACACGCACAGCAATAACCGATGTGTCGTTACGCGTAATGTAGAATTTATCACCGGCACCGACCTGCCAGTGATCCGCCTCATCCAGCCTGACGTAGCCTGCTGATTCAAGGCGTCGGATTGAATTAAGTGTTGCATGGGTAGCAGTGGGGGACGCATCGATGTAGCTGATCATATCGAGTGATGCATCTTTGGCTTGTGTGTCGACCATGAGAACGCTCCAGTGAATAAAATCACTGGATATTTATAGCACAAATCACAGCGATATATGAAAATCGTGCTGGGAGATTTAAGGAACTCACGCATGCCTATCGTCAAACTCTCAATGTAAAGGGGACTGTCACCTTTTTGCACCATCCAATCTTCCCAGCCACTTCACTTTACCTGAAGCAAAAAGGATGCCTGTCCCCTTTACCGATACTATTCTTCAGTAAGCAACCGACCCAGATGCGTTGCTGCATCCGTCAACGCCGACATAAAGTCCTGATCGGTCTGGACCGATGCTGTCATCGATGTCACCCTTTCGAGTGCATCCGTCAGCGATTCGATCCATGCCTCGTCCTCAGCGTCCCCAACCGGCAGTGTTGTTAAAGCCACAGCGGCCTCGTAACGTACCGACACATCATCGCTGTCGAGCATCGGGACTATTGCATTGACCGCGTCAGCCGATGCATATGTTCCCAGCCAGTAAATGCAGGTTGTCGGATATTCGTCGAGATTTTCGATCAATGGTTCCACTGCTTCCGGAACGTGCATCGATCCGAGCCATTTAAGAGCACTTGTGACCACCGGGTCGTGGTAGGCAGCCTCAGGATCGTCGTTCAGGGCGATGTCGACTAGCACCGGGATAAGCGTTTCCTGGTCGAACATCGACAGATCCTGGTTATCCGGCGCGGTGAGCATCAACCTGACCGTATCATAATCGGCCGGCATGGATGCCCATGCTGCAGTCGCGAAAACCGGGATGAGTACTAACATTGCTATCTGTATTTGAATAAATCGTCGCATTTTCTCACCTCAAACGTTGTCTCTCAGGAATCCTAAGGCTTATAGAAGGCCAGTGGCCAGTTTGTATGGAAGTAATTGAATTGCTCGGCCTGGCTGTCGATGTCGCTGGTGGTCATCTCGAAGTCAGTGTCGCTGATCCAATAATTAAGAATATTTGTACCGATCGGCCAGTACATCAGGTTGCCCCAGTCACCGTCCGATTCAAGGCAGAAGATATCCGACGGGGAGGTATCACACCACGTGATGTCTGCACAGTCGTAGAAGTCGAGAAGGTACATGTCACCGAGAATTCCGTGCGAATGGCCCATCTCATGCGCCAGCGTGGCATCGTCACTGTAATCCGACATCACAATGAACGAACTTTCATAGTTCTCGTCCTCGAACTGGCATTCCATCCACGTATATGCGGCT
>JAUWTM010000057.1 GCA_030614715.1 Planctomycetota bacterium | reverse complement strand
CATCTGCGGGATCATGCAGCACATCGAGGAAGCCGGTATTCATTCTGGCGATTCAGCCTGCGTCCTGCCCCCGTACATGCTCGATGACGATGTCCGTGCGGAAATGATCAGGATAACAAAACTTCTCGCCCTCGAGATAGGTATAGTCGGACTCCTGAACATGCAGTTCGCGTTTCTTGACGGCGTTCTCTACGTGCTCGAGCTCAACCCGCGTGGAAGCCGAACGGTGCCGTTCGTGTCGAAAGCTACCGGAATTTCGTGGGCGAGAATGGCTGCCAGGATCCTGATTGGCGAAAAACTTGTCGACATGAATCTCCCCGATGACCCTGTCCCACCGCATGTTTCGGTTAAGGCGGTCAAGTTCCCGTTCGCCCGGTTTGACCGCATCAGTTACTTCCTCGGACCCGAGATGCGCTCGACCGGCGAAGTGATGGGCATCGCGGAAGATTTCGGCGAGGCTTTCGCGAAGGCCCAGGCGTCGGTACAGGCCCCGCTTCCCCTCGAAGGCGGAGTATTTATAAGCGTCAACGACCCCGACAAGGAGAAGGTGCTCCCGATCGCGCGCGAGTTGCACAGTCTCGGATTCACCCTCTGGGCGACCGGGGGAACTCATGCGAGGCTGACCGATGAGGGGATACCGTCCAACCGCCTGTTCAAGGTTGACGAGGGCCGTCCGAACGTTGTAGACCAGATGAAAAACGGCCTCGTTCACATGATCATCAACACTCCGCTTGGGAAAGAATCGCACTACGATGAGCGCGCGGTGGGCAAAGAGGCCTATCACCGCGGAATCCCGAACATAACTACCCTTTCCGGTGCGTGGGCCGCTGTAAAGGCGATCACATCCTCAAACGGCAACGGCATCCACGTCCGCCCGCTTCAGGACTACATCGCTGAGTACAACAACGTACGCCTGTAAAACGTGCAGTTGGCTTCACTTTGTGTCTTCCCTTCGTGACCTTTGTGTCCTTGGTGGTAAAGTTATTTCCCCACTTGGGTTATTTATCACACCAGACACCCGTTCATCGGATGATTCATGATCCCCGCCTGAGTTGTAATATGCTGGAATTATTATAGAACTGACGGAATTAAACTGGTCCCATATCGTGTGCCCTGTTGGATACCAGTTGGTTACCTGATATGCCCGTTGACATGGCTCAGTCATGTTGTATCAGACCTGAACGACCGTTCATTTTTAGTGTATCATCGTGCAACAGTCAGTGTTCATCGGCTTGTTAAATCAAACCTGATATATTGATTGGCATTGGCCCTCAACCCCGATTAAAAGCGGGATTATTGAACCTTTGGTTAAAAATTTCGTCTATACAAGTGGATGGAACATTAATTGCACTAAGTAAACCGAAACTTACTATTTCAACCCTCTTACCAGGAGGCAGAAGTAATGGCCAATAAGATCAAAACGGACGGCCTGCTCAGCTCCTGGACCATGGAACCAGAACCCAGAACTGAGCAAGCTGAAAAAAAGCGCCCGGAGCCGGCGGATGAGAAGGCTCTAGTTGAGAAGGTTTTCATTTCACCATTCCAGCGCGTCAAGCTGGGAGCGGGAGATATATTCCTTGCAGCTGAGGCAATACCGGCAGTTCGTGCCGTTAATTGAAAAGAAAAATCCGGTCTTCAAATAGAATTCCGGATGCAGCATCGGTGTGGTCCCTCCCAAGTCAGCAGAACTCCTCCACACTCTCAACGCGGTTCCTCCTCCTGAGCAGACCGCATCGATGCAAAACTCTCCCCCTTGTGTCAGACCCTCCGAGAGTAGCTCGGGGGGTCTTGCACTTTCCAACCCACCTCATAAATCACCCTCTCACACTCAAACTAATTTCACTCTTATTCCAATATCGCTTTAACCCAAATCGCTCTAACCCAAATCGCTTTAGCAAAATCGCTTTAACCCAATGGCACACACAAACTTGTTTGTGTGTGCTCTTTGCATAATGTAGACTTAATACGATGGAACGTAAGGGAAATCCAGTAGTTTTACTGATCCTCCTCATCGTCGTCCCGGTCGTGGTGGTTGGTGCAGTATGGATTTTCATTACCCAATCCAAACCAAGAACTCCTGTTGTACCCGAGGCCAATTTCTTATCAGAAGCGGTATTCGTGTTAAGGTTTGCTACGACATTTGGTTCGACGGAAACCGAGACTCCCACTGCTCCATTCCCCCTCCTACAGGTTGGTGACCGTGCCGATCCACGCTTCATACGTCACGACTTCCACATCCTCCCCGACGGTTACCGTGCTGTGGACCACACCGGACGCCGTGTTATCACAATGAATGAGGGCTTTGAAGTAGTGGCGGTGCTCGATCGCATGTCACCAATCCCCGATGGTCTCTGGCAGGACATCGACGCGGTCAGGATCGATTCCTCAGGCAACATCTACCTCCTCGACAGGGGTCGGAACCTCGTTCAGGTCCTCGACAGCTCCGGCCATTACCTCAGGCGCCACATCGATCTCGGACTCGACCTCTTCGGCGAAACAATGGACCTGCTGGACATCCAGCTTGACCGTCTCGACAGGTTATGGGTTATCGGTGCCAATCGGATTTACGTCCTCGACCGTCACGGTAACCTTCTGCGAATCTTCGAGCGAAGGGGAGCACCCTACAATATTGGTTCACAGGTTCCTTCACAGGGGATTCCAACAGAAGAGACCCATCTTGGATATACTATTCTACCCTCAACCGCACCATTTTCATCCGCCTCGAATGTTGAGCGGCCGGTCGTGCTTGAATCAGGAACCTTCAACAGGGTGATCCTCGGACGCACGCCGGGATCGCAGCTCATTTATATCCTCCAGCAGCAGGGACTGGGCTCGGTAATGATCTTCGACTGGGAGGGCAGGAAGCGTGGTGAGATCGACCTTACTGCAATCGTCCTGAACAATGAGAGGCAGTTTGTCGTCGGGCCGGACGGTTACCTCTACCTTATCGATCCAGCAGCGGGAGAAATAATCGTTATGGATCCCCTTGGAGATCCGGTGACTATTATTGAAATTGAGGGCCTTCCCGATGGTGACTGGGTACCGGGCATTCAGGCCACAGGCATGGGACGGCTGGACATCGCGCCGTCGGTACGGGCTTTCGTCGACTGGGATGGATGGCTGATCGTTTACGATACAGCGGGCAGTGAGATATACAGGTTCGCGATGCGTGAAGAACACCTGGAGGAAATGTCGGAAGTGTTGGGAGAGTAGTCCAAGGCGCGGACGGGACGTCCGCGGGACAGCCGTCGAGACGACCGCGCTACGTGATCACACCCTGCACTTTATTCAAACAGCCACGTGGAAAGGTACCTTTCCCCGGTATCGGGAACGATCGTTACGATCATCTTACCTTCGTTTTCAGGTCTGGCTGCGACCTGCGATGCCGCCCAGACATTCGCGCCGGATGAAATACCGCCGAGAATTCCCTCTTCACGGGCCAGCCGACGGGCCATCAACCCGGCCTCGCTGTCCTTGACCATGATTACCTCATCGATCAGGTCGGTGTCCAGGACCGATGGTATAAATCCCGCGCCTAGACCCTGGATGTTGTGCGTGCATGCCTCACCGCATGACAGCAGCGGATGATCGTGCGGTTCAACCGCGATCGCCTTGAATTCTGGTTTCAGGTCCTTGATGCATCCCGCGATCCCGGTGAACGTACCGCCCGTACCGATACCCGCCACTATTGCGTCACACTTTCCATCGGTGTCCTCCCAGATCTCCATCGCGGTCGAGCAGTGATGTCCGCCCGGATTCTCCGGGTTGTTAAACTGGTGAAGCATTATGTATTCGGGATTTTCAGCCGCAAGCTGTTCGGCCTTCTCGACCGCGCCCTTTGTGCCCAGTTCTGCCGGAGTCAGTATGATTTCCGCTCCGAAAACACGCTGGATGCGTCGACGTTCGACACTCATGTTCTCAGGCATCGTCAAAATAACATTGTAACCCCTGGCGGCTCCCATCAGGGCGGTACCGATGCCCATATTTCCGCTGGTCGGCTCTATGAGGGTCATTCCGGGCTTGAGTTTACCCGACCTCTCCGCAGCGGTGACCATGAAGTACGCGGGCCTGTCCTTCACGCTTGAACTCGGGTTGAAAAATTCGAGCTTTGCTACGATTCTTCCCGGAAGGCTGTCGCTTATGCGGTGCAGCGCTACCAATGGGGTGTTACCGACAAGTTGAGTTACATTGTCAGCGATTTTGGGCCGATCGATTCTTTTGCTTTCCATGAGTATTTTCCTTCACTTAAATAAATTATACAACCATCGTATTTCAGAATCCATCATATGATTGAATCCACACATCCTTTCCGCTTGTATGTTGGATACCTGTGGGGTACATTTTGAGGTTGTGCGTTAGTACGGGATCTGCAACTGATTAAGACCGATGTTTAAACGCAGCAGACGTATGCTGCAAGGATAGACAAGTGGAAACGTCAGAACTGAGATCAGAATACCTGAGGTTCTTTAAAACAAAGGATCATCACATAGAGCCGTCGGCAAGCCTCGTTCCGGCCGCCGACGATAAATCACTCCTGCTCATCAACGCGGGCATGGCACCGCTCAAGCAGTATTTCCAGGGTTTGATAAAACCACCATCTACCCGCATCGCTTCAGTCCAGCGATGTCTTCGGACAAACGACATCGACGAGGTCGGACGCACGCCCCGCCATCTTACGATGTTCGAGATGCTTGGTAATTTTTCATTCGGTGACTACTTCAAGCAGGAAATTATCACATGGTCCTGGGAGTTCCTTCGCGAATGGCTGGAGATTCCCGAAGAGAAGCTGCGTGTCAGTGTCTACGAGGACGATGACGAAGCCTTCGGGATCTGGGAGAAGGAGATCGGCATAAGGCCCGACTGGATTTACCGTCTCGGCGAGGAAGATAATTTCTGGTACATGGCTGACACCGGCCCGTGTGGTCCGGATTCCGAGATTTTCTATGACATCGGCGAGGAACTCGGTCCCGACGAAACACCCGCAACAGGTGGTGACAGGTGGGTAGAGATCTGGAACCTTGTTTTTACCCAGTTCGACCGCCAGTCGGGCGGCACTAAGGTCCCGCTTCCAAGTAAAAATGTCGACACCGGTATGGGTCTCGAACGGACCGCGATGGCGCTCCAGGGACAGTCGTCAGTCTTTGAAACGGACTGTTTCAAAGAGATATTCGAAATTTACCGTAACGACACCCCGAAGGAAATTCTGGACAACGGAAATTACGTAAAAGCTGGTGTTAATTCGCTCTATGTAGTTGCTGATCACATGCGTGCGGTCACGATGCTGATCGCGGACGGTGTTTACCCCGGCAACGAGGGTCGGGGATACGTCCTGAGACGTCTTCTCAGGCGGGCTCTTGTGCACATGCGACGTCTTGGACAGCGCGAGGGTGGCCTTTTAAAAGCCTTCCCGGTCGTGCTGGACAAACTTGGCGAAACGTACCCGCTCCTGATCGAACGACGTGAGCATATCGAGAAACTCGTAAACGTCGAGGAGGAGAACTTCCTGAAAACCCTCGACGCCGGCATTGCACGTCTGGAAGGCGCAATCGCCAACCAGGCAGGTAGCCTGATGCTTTCTGGTGACGTCGCGTTTGAGATGTTCGACACGTACGGTGTTCCACTCGATGTGACCATCGAAATGGCGCAGGCGCGCGGAATGGAGGTCAACGTGATGGCCTTCGACCTCGCGCTTAAAGCAGCGAAGCAGCGAAGCAGAGAAGTAACGGGTGAGCTCCTTGAAAAAGACCAGAAAGCACGCTACGCGGTAAAGACCACCGACAAAACCGAGTTCATCGGCTACGATAAAATGCGTGATACGGTCGCTCTCGTAGAATACAATCCCGAACACGACTTTCTCGTCCTCGACCGAACCCCTTTTTACGCCGAGATGGGCGGTCAGGTGGGCGATCACGGCGTAATTCGATTCAAGGATGGTGAATTCACGGTTGTCGACACCCAGGTGGTGGGTGAAACCATCGTCCACAAGCTTGCGAAGGATCGAACTTCCGGCGACCCATCGTCACTGAATCCCGGTGACCCGCTTGAAGCCATCGTCGACCAGTCCCGGCGTTATGGAATCCGTCGAGCTCACACCGCGACACATCTCCTGCACGCAGCACTTCGGCAGATTCTTGGAGATCACGTACAGCAGGCCGGTTCCGTGGTCGAACCGGATCGTTTCAGGTTTGACTTCTCGCATTTCCAGCCACTGATGAAAGAGGAAACGCGGAGTATCGAGGACTGGGCCAACGAGCGTGTATTCGCTGAGCACGACGTTCACTGTGCTGTTGTACCGTACCAGAAGGCAGTCGATGCAGGCGCAATGGCGCTGTTCGGCGAGAAATACGGCGATGAAGTCCGTATGGTCTGGGTCGGTGGGCGTGAGACCGAGCCTGTGCCGGGCCAGGTCGAGACAACGGAGCTGTGCGGGGGTACACACGTTGAAAATACCGGTGTTATAGGCCTTATCAAGATAATCCACGAGGAATCGGTCGCGAGTGGTGTGCGGAGAATCGAGGCTTTGACCGGACGTCGCGCTTACGAGCTTGTTCAGGATGAAAATGAGCTTCTTGGCGACATCTCCGAAGCGATGAACATGCCTGTCGCTCATCTCAGGCAGGGGATTAAAAAGCTGACCGAGAGCCTGAAAAGCCTTGAGCGTGAGAAAAAGGACCTTGAGGCAAAGCTGATCAGCGGTCAGACCGGGATGTCGGTCGAGGAACACACAATTGGCTCGATCAGCGTAAAGATTATCCCGAAGCAGACCCTCAATCCCGATGCTGTCGGCAAAATACTCGATCAGCTTGTCACAGACGGCGGTGTGCAGGTGGTTTTCGCGGTCACCGACTACAACGGCAAGGGAGCACTGTTAATCAGGTGCACCGATGAAGCTGTCGAGTCGGGCTGCCATGCGGGGAAGCTCGTAAATGAGGTCGCGTCAGCGATGGGCGGCAAGGGTGGAGGCAAGGCATCGTTTGCCCGTGGCGGTGTGGATGCTTCGAAAATCAATGAAGGTAAACAGGCTTTCCTGAAGGCTTTGGAAGGTTCAGGCTGAAGAACCCCTGTCAGAACGTAATCTGCTTCAATTAAGCTCAGTTCTCAATGGCACACACAAACTTGTTTGTGTGTGATTCTATATTTACCTGTCAGGCTGGACGGGCCAGAGGATGTTGTTCCATTGGCCGAATTCGAAGTACTGGTACCATTTATCCTCAAGCTCGATCACCGAGTAATCGTTGTAGACCTCTTTAACCGTGACCTTGCACAACTCCGTCCAGCTCCCGTCCTCATTCGGAATGTACAGCCTCATTGGAAGCTCCACGTACATCCCTGCACCCCATCCGAGGTTGGTTATCGCACGGTCGTCCAACTCCGGATGATGGCTGACCACGAAAGTGGGAATCTCGAAACTCCTGTAGATGAGATCGAGAAGCTCAATTGATACACGCCCCATGATGTAGTTCCAGCAGGAATTTATCATCGTGGTATCTGAACTGAGGCCGTACCGCCAGTTCGTGTAATCAGTCGTGGAACTGTGGAACGATCGTGTGAGTATTGCATACCCCGTGTTCTGATCGACGATCTGGATCGTGACGTCTAACCTGCCATACTTAGTCCACGATTCCTGCACTATGATCCGATCCTCCTCATCGTCCCAGATCGGAGGCGTGTACGTGTAATTGAAATCGACATTATCGACACTCACTCGGACCAGCCAGTCCATGTTTTCCGGGTTCCGGGGATTCGGCACAAGGTTTATGATTGCAAACTGAGACAGGTACTGCCCCACCTCGTTAATCGCCCTGTTCCCGATCCAGGAGTTGTACGGTAATCCATACGATTCGACTGCAACCCTCAGCCTGCCGTCATCCGCCTCTCTTGGTTCAGCGCGAGTTGTAGTTTCCGGTTCCGCCTGTCTCGAAAATGATAAAGCAATCAGATTTTCCTCGTATTCAACAATTTCGAACGGGAATTCCGGAATCTCGACAGTAATCAGGTACTCAGCCATATCCGATGGTGAAATTTCGCTGATTAATACCAGTTCCCCTGTGTTGTCGCTGTATTTGACTCTATCGAGCTCGATGATTACCGGTACATTTTCGACAAGCGCGTCCTCGAACCTGACTAGCTCCTCAAAATTCAGATCATAAACCTTCAGGTTGATGGTCCACGTCAGGTCAGCCTGGTACGTGCTGTCCTGGTGCTCTGCTTTTTCATCCTCGATATCTACATCGGATGACGGGTTATCATCGGCGAATGCAGGACTGCTGCACAATGCCGTAAGCAGGAGCAGTAACAGAATCGGCTGTAGAAGGATTGGAATGCGCATATTTGCACGCTCGAACTGGTGTACTAATGATGAAAAGGGGGAGGGAAACGGGCGTTGAAAGCGATGTCTACTGCGACTTTCGTGCGATATATGCCTTGAAATTGAAATCACTGAGACCTTCAAGACCACTCCACAGCAGAAACCTGAGTTCCTTCAGGCCCGTGATTCCATTGGATCTCATAAGGTTCCGTATGTACTCGTCGCCGTGCATGAAAGCCCTGATCCCATAGTGGGTCATGTGACTGACATAGCTGTCCGGACGGAGGTCCTCTTCACCGACGCCTTCGGTTACGGCCTGTTCCCGTAAAACGAAGGCGAAAATACCATCGGGTTTTATCATCCTAGCAACCTCCTTAAAAATGGGGTCCAGTTCACCAAAGAACTGGAGAACACCCGAAGTGATTACATGATCGAAGTACCGATCCGGGTAAGGAAATGGAATGTCGTTGAGGTCATGCACCTTGAGCTCATCGGCAAAACCTTTCGACCTGCACAAGTCCATCATCTTTTCAGAGTGATCGATCCCGTGTACTCTAAGTCCCATCCGCGCAAAGTTGATCGATGCGAGACCGGTACCGATACCGATGTCCAGCAGACGGTCGCCTTGTTTGATGTACTCGTAACACAGACCGGAGATAAATTCAGGGTGATACCTGTGTTCCCCGACGGATTCATCGTACATGTCAGCTGATTTATCGTTTATTTTTTGAACATCGTCTGGTTTCATGTCAGTTATTGTACACTGGTCTGGATTTTGGTGTGAATTTTCATCTATTCGCCAATCTGTCCTGTTACCTATGTTATAATATATGTGGATTCAGGAGATGTAGCTGACACATTTGATTTTCTAAATATTATAATTCATATGTCAGGGGAAAGACCATGCGATCCTCCAAACTCGCCATCCTCCTAATCACTGCAATCCTTGTGGGCTGTTCAGGTGCTGGTGCGATCAATCCTGTCAGCTTGGTGGATACATCCCCATCTATCCTGAACTCCTGCCTGATAGAAGATCAATATCCCGGTCGAATTAACTGGGGATTCTGGAACATAAGCATCGATGCAACAGGCAATGCTCAAATCGCTACTGATCGGGGACTTGCTCTTCATTTCAACACGGTCCGATTCATGGAAGAAACCCCGTGTATTGATTGCCTGACAATCAGCAATCTCCAGTTCTATACGAACAATGAAATTTCAATTGATCTTACACTGCGACATCCGTTTCCCGGTCTGCCGCAGTTTACCGGATTCGATGTTCGCGGCATAGTGATTACGACTGCCGATTATTCCTTCCCGGAAGCCGGGTTGCAGGCCGCATGGGAACTGGATAGCCTGCTGTTGCGTAATTTTGATGGTTACACGAATCTCTTCAATCCGGTTGATTTCCCCGAAGGCTCGAATAATGCAGCTTTAACTTACATTGACGGGAAATTAACAAATGGCAACGATCTTTCATCCACGCTCAATCCGTTTATTGCGTTCAGCGAAGACGCTCCCAGGCGGATTTTCAATGCTGGAGATGAACAAACCGAACAAGTCAGATTAAGAGTGGCGAGTCTTCCAATCATCTTTGGATATTCGGTTGACTCGAACTGGTTCCCGGTCGATCCTCCAATATCCGATCCGGTTACCGATTTCCCGCCTGGGGCCAATTGTCTCGAAGCATATGAGGTCAGACCGGTCATCAATAATGAGTTGCCTTCTGAAGTATGGGGAAACATGCCTGTCCAGGTTTACATCTCCGACCATCAGGGGCTTGAAACCATTGGACAGGTTGTCATAGAAGCACCTGAAATTTTCAATGGGACTCGTACATTAGATTACATCGAAACCACAGCTAGCAGCAGTTTTATCTTCGAAACAATTATTCAAAATGAATTGGAAGCATCACCGGGATATTACCCGATGCTCATCAGGATTGAAGATATTGAGACCGATCCGAATCTGGGCAACGTGGATGCATTGAACATTGGCTCAATCCTGGTAAAAAACGGCTGGGCACAGACTTGGGGTGGTTCATGGTCGACATTTGGGGATGAAACGGAAACTGATGGCGACGGGAACGTATACGTTTCCGGCACCTTCTCAGATACCGTTGACTTCGATCCGAGCATTGATATGGAGGAGCATACATCGAATGGGTATACCGACCTGTACGTGACAAAATTCAATGCTTCTGGCGGTCATGATTGGGCAGCGACCTGGGGTAGCTCAAGTTATGATAAACCTTGTTTGTTTACTCCTTCGGATTCTGACGGTGTATACGTTGCTGGACGGTTCTTAGATTCTATAGACCTAGATCCGGGCCCGGGAACTGATGTCCACACATCAAGCGCAGCCTCAATAGATAACTATCTATTCAAACTGGACACCAACGGTAACTATCTCTGGGGTGTGTCATGGGGGAATGGTACAGAAGATAGTGTAAATGGGATCGATACCGATAACGAAGGGAATGTTTATCTTGCCGGCTCGTTCTGGGGTTCGATAGACCTCGATCCCGGTCCGAATGTTGACGAGTACGTTTCTGAAGGAAATACCGACGCATACATGGTCAAGTTCGACGCGCATGGCAATCTGGTATGGGCATTGACTTGGGGAAGTGGTGGCTACGACACTGCCGACGATCTTCTGGTGGATGATTCAGGTAACATATACGTACACGGAGACATACAATATACAGTAGATCTCGATCCTGGTCCCGGTACGGATGAAGTCCACGCAGGTCAGGGTGGTGTTTACCTATCTAAACTTGACACATCCGGTAACTACTATTGGAATTCAGAATGGTTCAAGAACCATTCGGCACCATGCCAAAAGATGGCATTTGATTCCCACGGTAATATACTTTTCACAGGTGGTTACATCGGGTTTCTAAGCCAGACATGGCTTTTCGTCAGGAAAATGGATGATTCCGGCAACGGATTATGGGAGGTCTCGTGGGGTATTCCCCAGCCCAAAAAGGGAGACGGGCTCTGTGTAGATGATGACGGCAATATTTATGTAACAGGCATCTTTACCGGTCTTGTCGACCTGGATCCCGGTCCCGGCTTCGATGAACACGATGCGAACGGTTCAGTTGACTCTTACCTGATTAAACTCGACCCGAGTGGAAACTACATCTGGGGCCGGGCACTGGAATACAGCATGTCATCCACCATACCTGGAATTGGACCAGATGTAGCTGCTTTCCAGAACTCATTATTCGTATCAGGAACGTTTAGGGGAACATGCGATCTCGATCCGGGTCCGGGCAAAGACCATCACACTTCAGATGACCAGTATTCAGCATACCTGACGAGGTTTAATCTGAACGGTGAATGGTAACCATGAACCACAGGCCTGTCAGAAAAAAGAACTAGTTTAGAAAAATTTTATAACGGAGTACTCTGAATTTCCCCTACACCTTCATGGTATTATTGTCCCTGCGAACCGATGCTGCCCTTTAACGGTCTTTACTTAAGGGGCGGTTTGTTGTGCGCTTATGGACGTTATCTACGACTGGATATACCGCGCGTTCGTCCTCGGACAGCTGAGACTCTACTGGCATCTACCCGCCGTGCTGTTTCTTGCCGTCCCGATTATCATCTGGATCTATGCTGGATTCCAGAGCAAACGACGCTGGCGCATCCGCTATCCTGTCACATCAACACTGGCACAAATTCCCCGGGTTAAAAAGCTGAAGCGGTTCTCCAGGCACCTCGCCGTGATCCTTCGCGTGCTGGTTCTCATCCTGGTCATCCTCTCTGCGATGCGTCCCCAGATGGGCAAAACACAGGAACGCGTCAACACACAGGGTGTTGACATAATGCTCACCCTCGACATTTCACCGTCAATGAACGCCGAGGATTTCGACCCCAACCGTGCCGAGGCTGCCAAGGAGGTGCTTATCGATTTTGTCGGACGGAACACGTCAGACCGTATCGGTCTTGTTGTGTTCAGCGGGAGGGCTTTCACGCAGTGCCCGATGACCACCGACACTATGATTCTTGAGGAATTCATCAGCCAGGTCACGATTGGTGATGTCACTGAGTACGGCACCGCGATCGGTGACGCGATTCTCACCGGTGTAGCACGCTTCCCCGATGAGGATGTAGTCAGCAAGGTAATGATCCTTCTCACCGATGGTGAGAGCAACATGGGACAGTACGATCCACTGACCGCTGCACGTATCGCGGCTCGTGAGGGAGTCAGAATATATACGATCGGGGTGGGTGATCCCGCCGGCGTGCCGATTCCGAATCCCAACAGACCCGGTGAATTCCTCAGGGACTGGTCGGGACGCCTGGTTTACACAACTCTGGATGAAGCCGTGCTGACCGACATCGCGCGCGTAACCGGCGGGAGATATTACCGCGCTGAGGATGAAACAGCACTTGCCAGAATTTACGACGAGATCGGGCAGCTTGAGACCCACGAGATAGAATCGCACAGGTACACGACATTCACCGACCTGTTCCAATGGCTGCTGGGAGCTGCGTTGATACTGTTGTTGCTCGAGCTGATTTCGAGAGGAATCTGGGGGAGGGTGCTGCCGTGATGAGTTTTTATAACGGGACATTACTGGCTTTGCTGATCCTTGTACCCCTGGTTTTTCTGGCCACTTGGTGGCACATGCAGTCGCGCGAAAAAGCTAAGAGAAAGTTCGCCTCACCAGACCTTTTCGCCAGGATCGCAAATTCCGAGCCTGCATCAAGGATCCGGACCCGCACCATCCTGATCGCCATTGCACTGGCATTGATAATTGTCGCATTCGCCAGACCGCAGGGTGGGGAGCTCGTTGTCGAGGAGGACGTCGAGGGAATAGACATCATACTGGCAATCGACGTATCCCGGTCGATGCTGGCAAGGGATCTGGTACCGGACCGTCTCACTGCGATTAAAAACACGGTCAACAGCTTCATTGAATCTAGCTACGGTGACAGGATTGGTATCGTTGCATTCGCGGGAGATGCCGTCACGGTTTGTCCTCTGACCACCGATCACGGAACTGTTCAGATGATAGTCGACAGGCTGTCGACCGAGGAACAGGTCCGTCCGGGAACTGGGATCGGCAACGCCATTCTGGTTGGTGTTAACAGGCTCAAGAACTCGGAAGCAGGGAGGGTCATGATTCTCCTGACCGACGGTGAGAGTAACAAGGGTGTCGAGCCCCTCGACGCGGTCGAGCAGGCAAAGGCCGAGGGAGTCAGAATCTATACTGTCGGAATCGGGACCAGGGAAGGTACTCCGCTTCCTGAACTGGAACAGCCGTATTTTGGTCCAACACAGTACAGGCAGGATGAGGAAGGAGAATTTATCTCAGTCGGACTGGACATAGACACACTTGAGGCGATCGCTGACGAAACCGGTGGACGTTTCTTCCAGATCACGAACCAGCGCGACCTCCAGACGCTGTACTCCAGCATCACTCACGAGGGTGAGGTCCAGTTCCAGCAGCGAAAGATTGTGCGTCGCGATGAACTCGCGCCGTATTTCCTCTTCATTGCGTGCCTGTTCCTGATCATGGAGGCTTTCTACACTTACATAACCCCGTCGGAGGTGCGTCGTGCAAAAACCAGACCTGCATAGCGACTACAAGCGCACCATCCGAACCGGAATTGTGTTCATTGTCATCCTGCTGATTATCAACGCGTACTTCGTTTACGGTTTCGTGAGCCTGATCGGGCAGATCAGGGAGCTTGAGGGTACGATCGAGTCATTGAGGTCAGAAATGGACGATCTCTCGCAGATCTCAGACATTGCGAGCACCGGAAATGCGGAATACGAGTTGGAGCTGACTGACGACGAGATCGATGAGCACATGGAAACCGTAATCAGGCTGGATGAGCAACGCATCGCGGAATTCTACAACGCTGAAGTGCCATATATCGAGGAGACGGCTACCGAACTTGAAACAGATACGGATGTCATGCTGATACTCGACCTGTCGCCGTCGATGATGGCTGGTGATTTCAATCCTAACCGCTTGGAAGTGATAAAAGACGGGCTGGATCGGTTTCTGTCGCGTTTGAGCGGATGCCGTGTCGGAATTATCGTGTTCAGCGGGATGGCTTTCACGCATTGCCCGTTATCGGCGGATATGGCATACGTCCGTGAGTACCTGACATATGTTAATGGCGGCAGCATCGATCTGGATGGAACCGCAATTGGTGACGCGATGATGCTGTCACTCGCAAGGCTCAGGGATTCGGACGCTTCAAGGAAAATCTCCATTCTGTTGACCGATGGTGAGCACAATAAGGGGACTTATTACCCGCGGATTGCCGCTCAATTCGCGAATCGTCTTGATGTCAATGTTTCGGCCGTTGGCATAGGCGGATCTGAGCCGGTTCCTGTCCCGGATCCGCAGAATCCAGGTCAGTTTTTAACCGATTTCCGGGATGTATTAATGTTTACAACGCTGGACGAAAGCACTCTTCAGGAAATTACTGACAGTACGGGTGGGGATTATTTCAGGGCAGAAAATGAGCGAATGCTGTCACAGGTATTCGATGAAATAGAAACGCTGTTGACCGATTAAGCCTTCTGGCTTAAATACCATTTGGCAATAGCTGTTTCTAATAGTATTTTTAGTAAGCTGGACTGTGAAAAAATGCTTAACCGTCATTCGCATATTACTCGAGCGATCAGAACCGGGCTGAAAGTATTCCTCGTACTTGCCATCATGCCCGGACTTGTCGCATGGGACCTTCCCTTCCTCTCCCAGAGGCTGAGGGGCGATAATGACTTCAGCGAAGGTAACTACGGACAGGCCATTGAGCACTACAACCTCGCTGTCCGCGATGGCGGTAACGACTGGGAGGTCCTTTACAACCTCGGAACGTCGTACTATGAAAACGGTCAGTGGGAACTTGCCGTCGAGGATCTGGAATTCGCATCGCAGATAGCGTCAGATCAGGGCGCGACCGACCTCCAGCGTGCCCGGATCCTGCATAACCTAGCGCTTTCCTGCATTCAGCTCGATAACTGCACTAAAGCAGTCCAGATGATTAACGAAGCTGCTGAGTTAGCCGGCAGCGATGAAGATATAGTGGCAAATCGGGCTTTTATCGAGGAGTACTGCCAGGACGATCCCGAGGATGCCGAGGAGTCAGAGGGCGAGGAAGAGGAGAATGTGGGCGAGGGTGATGAGGAGGATGAGGAAGAGGGCCAGAACGACGAGGGTGACAGTAACGACGAGTCTGAGGTTGAGGACGAATCGGATTGCGAGGAAGGCGAGGACGAGGGTGGATCGGGAGAATCGGAGGAGGACGAGGACTCCACTGAAGACGGTGAAAATCAGGACGAATCCGAAGAATCGAGTGACGAGGGAGAGACCGAAGAGGAGCAGGACGGGCAGGGAGATCAGGAGGAGCAGGAGGAACAGGACGGCGAGGGAGATGAACAGGAGGATCAGCAGGATGAGGGTGACGGGCAGGATGATGAGTCGGACAAGCAGGAAGGGAACCAGGGCGATGAGGAGGAGCAGGATGGCGAAAGCGGAGACGGTGAGGAAGAGGAAAATCAGGGCGGAAACACTGAGGAAACCGGTCCCCGTGACATCCCTGACGACGGCCTGAACATGTCCGAGTCCCAGATCGATGATATTCTCGAATACATGAGGTGGTTTGAGAGGTCTAATGCACCCAGGTACTTCCATAACGACGCGGCGGATGGTGACTGGATCGATGAGGACAGCCTCTGGGACCTCTGGAGCCGATTCTGGTCCGGGGACGCAAGCAATGAGGCCTTTGAGGAACCCGACGACGGCATAGACTGGTGAAAATTCCCCGATTTCACTCAAATTCTATCTAAATTACACCAACGGTCATCTAATTGGTTACATGTTATAAAATATAATGATTGTTTATCATTGGGTAAACAGAGTTTATCGTGTATAATTATGAATGCGATTTGGATGGTTGGTGAGGGCGGAGTTTGTGCCATCGAGGAGGCCACGTTAATGGAGGTCACGACGATACTTATCGGCGACGTAGTGGTATTGAAGCTATTGGGGGAGTTAAGATCCAGGGAGAGTATCGCCTTGGATTTCTGGACCTACCTGCACAAGGGGAAATCCAAATTTATCGTTAACCTTGAGAAGGTGCGGATGATCAATTCCGTGGGTTTGAGCGCGCTTCTGGAGTTCAAACGGCTCGCTGAAGCGTCAGGTGGTGGCGTGGTTCTCTGCAACGTGGGCGGTAATGTTCGTAAAGTGATGGAGGTAACCCGGCTCGATCAGATATTCCTGATCAGCGATGACGAGGATATCGCGCTGGCGGGGTTCATTAAAGGACTCCCGCTGTTGAGCACGGAGTCCGCAATAAGTCGCCACAGAAATTGATACCAGAATAAAAGCAATTCGATCAGGAGCATGCGTTCTACGCGTGCTTATTTTTTAGCCGCACGAAATCAGTGTGTGTGACCTGTCATATAACCATGCGCGGGGCGCGCATGATACCTGCTGGTATTTATGTTAAATTGTTACCTGAGGCTCTAAGCTTCACAGGGACTTCCGGTGGGCTGGAGGAGACGTTTTATGAAATCCCTATTCCCCACAGTGTTCATCCTGCTATTCTCCCTTTTATCAGCCTGCGCTTCATCGTCAGTATTGATACCGACAGTGATTAGTGTGCCAGACCTGGTCGGTTTGTCCCGGTCAGTCGCGGAATCCACGATTGAAACCCGGGGCCTCACCGTCGGAAATATCACGACCACCTACAGCAGCCTGATCATTCAGGGTAGCGTGATCAGCCAGGATCCAATCGCCGGAGCGGACGTGGCATCGGGAACTGCGGTCCATCTTGTCATTTCGGACGGTCCCGATCCCAATCCCGGGACGGTTGACAGCAAATTCGATCTCTGGACAATGGGCACGAGCCTTCGGGGAGTAAATATCTATCAGCGAAAGGTGTATGTTGAACTCGACGGCTCCGATTTTCTGGGTGCGGGCTATATTGGACCCCCATATTCGCAGTCTGACTTCAACGATCTCGCTGCGATGGGCTGTAATTACGTAAATATCTCCCATCCCGGTCTGTACACCGAGGTCTCGCCATACAATCCCGACCTTCAGGTCCAGTCCAATCTCGATAACCTTCTCGACATGATCGAAAGTGCCGACATGTTCGCCGTGATCAGTTTCAGAACCGGTCCGGGACGGAGCGAGTTCACCTTTTTCTGGGGTGAGGACGACGACTGGTTCGATGCATCGTATTACAACGACACTGTCTGGACAAACCAGGCCGCCCAGGATGCGTGGGTGCAGATGTGGAGCTACACCGCAGACAGGTACAAGGACCGGGAGGTAATTGTCGGGTACGATCTGATGGTTGAGCCGAACTCAAACGAGGTCTGGCTCGATGAATGGGATCCTGAGATTTTCGAGACGAATTACGCGGATACTCTCTACGACTGGAATCAGCTTCATCCGGAGATCGTCGAGGCGATTCGTGAGGTTGACTGGTACACACCCGTGCTGGTCGGTGGCAACGGCTACTCGGGTGCAGACTGGCTGCCTTGGGTGAAAGTCGAAAACCTGCCGCGAGTCGTATATACCGTCCATCAGTATGAACCGAACGTCTACACGCACCAGGAACCATCGGATACCGGCTATACATATCCGGGTGTGTTCGACACGGACTGGGATTCGATAGATGACCAGTTCAACCAGGCATGGCTGACCAGCAGGATGGGCACAATCGACCTGTTCATTGCGGCTCACCAGGTGCCCCTCGCTGTTAACGAATTCGGCGTTGTCAGGTACGCTCCCGGAGCTGCCGAATTCATGGATGACCAGATCAGTCTCTTCGAGCAGAGAGGTATTAATTATGCATACTGGGCCTGGAATCCGTCATGGGAGTCGTATGCTGAGGAGGTCGACGCGATGGACATCATGCATGGACCGAACCCGACGAACCATGAGAATGTGACGTCAAGCGACCTGATCACTGTGATGAAAACGGCTTGGACCAGAAACACCATCAGGCCGTCGACTGTGGATTTCTAATCTCCCTGTCCTGAATAGCTAACATCGTACTCCTTAGGTGAGAATTAGACTAAGGCTGCTCCCCATAGATCCCAGTCTCCGGATGGAACGCAGCCCATGCGAACCAGAAATAATCGCCGTGGACAATCGGTGTGAGAGTCATGCCCGACTCTGACATCGGTCCATCGACAGCTATCCCAAGCAGATTCCATGTACTGCCAGTCGCATCGTCTCTGAAAAATTCGCCATCCACACTGAATGTAAGTTCTACTCCATTCAGGTCCGATTCATACACAGCAGCCGCTCCGATGTCCCGTCCTTCGGAAATGTCCGAATCGTCGAGTGCGCTTGAGGTCCCGGATGAATGCAGTACCACAATTCCCTTGCCGTCAGGGGTGTCATGTACCACGCCCAAATCACCAAGCATACTGTAAGGGTATGCCATGACCGAGTCGCCAACTATCACCCCGACTACTCGCTCCATTGGTTGCATACGGGAATCGTACTCGCCGTCGAACAGGAAAGGAGCCGATGAATCGTAACCTGAATACGGGTTATGACCGTAGGATCCATGGGGCCGGCCGGTGGAATCGGGATCAAGCACCTCTCCAGACGGGAACGAAGCCCGGAAATCTCCGTAGCTGACGATCGAGGACGGTAAAAATGTAAGTCGTTCACCGTTTAACTCACCAACTATGCATTCGCCGACCGCCTGCTGCCATAGAGATTCTGTCTGACGGTCGTACATAACCAGGTCAGAATTTCTGAGGAGTCCCGAGACGCCAAATTTGTACGTCACACCATCGAGCACACTGTCAAAGACGACCGCTGAATTGCACAGCGGGCAGAACGTGACCGCGATGGATTTTCCGTCGATTACATCGTTAACAATCTCATGGAACATGAGTATCTGTAAGGGGTACGCTCGAGCGATACCGTTATGCTCGAAGTAGATAACCGGTTCGTTGTCCGGAAGCCAGTCGGTGGCTTCAGCCGTCGAAATAAACCCGGGATTGTCGATGGACGGGATGCCGTCGCGTAGGGGTCCGCCACCCAGAAGCTCATCCAGGTCTATTGAGCGGTTGTCCCAGTCAGTGGTCCAGGTCGCGGCGAAACTTTCGAGCCAGTCGGGCAGGTCATTGTCGTTCACATCGACATTTTCATTCTGGGAACCCATCACAGCGGTTCCTGAGTTACAACTTACGAGCACTGCGACTAACAGAATCCCAATTATCCATCCTGATAAGAATCGGATCATGTTTACACCTCTAAAATTATTTAACCTAGGCTAAATATCATGCTTTTTAATGTACCACAACATCAGGACTTCGGAAAGGACCTGATTTCCCCTTACTACGATTTCATGATAACCGGAACTCCCTGCATGGATCAGCGCATCCTGGACATCATATCAACAGGGCGATCGACCCGCTCCCGAGGGGGAAATTTACGCGTACGACAGGCTCGAACTCGAGGTGGACCTTCTTCCGGATGAAGATGATGACGATGACGACGACTGGGAATACGCACCCTGCATCTGGAGCGGTTGAGTGTAACTCAGACCCTTCGAATCAACACCATGCGGCCCTTGGTCGCTGCGTGACGGTACACAGATACAAGCACACCTATCGCGGCGCAGTTCGTGAGCAGTGCCGAACCACCGTACGAGAGGAACGGGAGAGGTATTCCGGTCACGGGCATCAGCCCTAGTGTGATCCCGACATTCACAATCATCTGGAAAGCCAGCATCCCGGTAATACCTCCGGCTACGAGCTTCCCGAGATGGTCATCAGTGACCTCGCTGATGGCAAGCCCGGTGAACAGAAGGAGAAACAGTCCGAGCAGTATCAATCCAGCACCCACTATGCCAGTTTCCTCGGCGGCTATGGCGAATATGAAGTCGGTATGTTCACCGGGGATGAATCCGAGACGGTTCTGGCTTCCCTGGAAAAATCCCTGCCCGAATAAACCCCCATGCCCGATGGCAATCTTTGACTGTATTACCTGGTACCCAGCACCGAGAGGGTCTGCTTCGGGATGCAGGAAGGCTGTGAGCCTTGCGCGCTGGTAGTCCTTAAGGAACGGAAGGCTGATCGGGATGAGGAGTGCCGCGAATATTAAGTATCCAAGCAGAATTCGGAAAGGTATACCACCGATGAACAGGAGTCCGAACCATATCGCGGTGAAAACGAGGGCCGTACCGAGATCGGGCTGAATGAGGATCAACAGCATCGGTGGAATAATTATGAACACCCCTGCGACACTCGCCCAGGCCCAGTTGACCATATGACGCACGCGCATTGTTGCATCGGCAAGGGCAAAAACAAGGACGATTTTTGCGAACTCGCTGGGCTGGATGTGAACCGGTCCCAGCACAAACCACCTCTGCGATCCCCCGATTATTCGCCCGATTACCAAAACAGCGATCAGGAGCAGTAGCGTAGAAGCATACAGCCACCAGGAATATCGGCACAGGATGCGGTAATCGATCCGCGACACCACCCACATCAGTAATAGCCCCAGTACTAGGTACATAAGCTGACGCTGGGCCGTGCCCGATAATGTCCAGGGTTCCGCGGCCGTTGCGAGCGTGATCAGGCCGACACCGATTAGACCCATGATCACTGCAAGGGTGACGAGAATGCGATCCCATCTGATATCGATCATCTGCATGGTTCGGACCGGACGAGTATAGCATTGAGTGAGTGAATTTGAATATTGCTCGTGAGTATTTAGATTGCGGGAAACGTGCAGGTTAGATGAAATTACATTAAAAACCTTAATTAATAGCCCGGCATCTGTTCCTGTTCAGGCTACATTAAACGACATTAAATTAGTTGGGGATGAGTGTTTAGATTGCCCTGTGGGTGGGGTTTACCAAGCGGCAGAGGTTGCACGATGAAAAATTTATCACCGGCTGACACACTCGAGGTTCTTAGCGCATGCCTGGACTTGCTTGCCAGGCGTGAAAGTGAGATTCGCGATCTTTACGACCGTCTCCAGGCCTATGAACCTGATCTCGCGTCGGAAGGACGCTACATTGGGGTTATCACGCAGGACGTGCAGGATGAGAAAAGCAAATCCGCGACCGGCTGGCCGACAGCAATCGCCGTCTGCGGCACACCCCTTGTGGGTAGATCTCTGATCCTGTTATGCCCGCAGGTGGGGCTGAGGGTTATAGGCATCACGGACAGTGGACTGGACGGGCTTAAGCTGGCTGAGAAGAACAAGCCGGAGTACGCCTTCATCGATCTGGACATCTCGGACATCGACGGGCTTGTCCTGATTTCGAGGTTGAAGGAAATCGTCCCCGATATCACGATAGTCGCCCTGAGCGGTATCGCCCAGGAGAGCACGCTTGTGTCCGCGATTATCGCGGGTGCCAGCGAGGTCCTCGGAAAACCGCTCCAGTCGAAGCGCCTGATGAATGCCATCGGCAAACTGGTTAAGCGAAACAGAAATAAGAAGCGTGTAATCGACAATCTGCCCATGTCAGTAAATCCGAAGTCGAAGACAGACGGTCGCGAATCGTGGTCCGTTCTTTAGTCTTTCAATCAGATTTAAAGTAGAATATGGTCTGTCCGGACTCGAAACAGCCTGGGTCCTTGTCATGTATTTAATCATTGTAACCTTGAGCGATAAATGTTAATCAGATTCACACGCGATGTTAGTCTTGAAGATGTCGGGAAGCTCACCGAGCGTTGCGACGAGATCGGTGTCCGGTACCGCTACATACAGGAACTGAACACAAGCTACCTGATGGTTGAAAGCGATGAGCTTTCGAAAATGGAAGAGCTCTACCACCAGTTCCGTCACATGGATTTTGTCGCGATGGTGGTCCGTCCGGACGATACGGCCAATCCGCTCTCCAAAATTACCGGTGTCAAGTTCAAATGCGGAAACAGGTGGATCGCTAAAGACTCCCGCCCGGTTGTTATCGCTGGGAGCCCTTACCTTGAAAGCCAGAAGCACTCCGTTGACCTCGCAAACAAGCTTGCATCGATTGGGGCGAACATATATAAGGCCGGACCCTACCGTCCGACTGAGACATTGCCCCCCAAGCAGCTTTACGATCGAACCGCGACAATAATCGATGCCATTTCAAAGAAGGCAGGGATTCCATCGACCGGCATGATCGAGGTTCTCGGTCCGAGAACAGCCCTCGCTACTCTTAAGACATGCGCTTACCATGTTCCCGGCAAATTCCTTTTCGATACAAACCTCAAGGACAGCCTTGCGAAACTGATGAATCCGGTCCTGCTGGAAAGGCATCCGGACGCATCGACTGAATTGTGGCTGGAGGCGGCAGGGGATATCGTCCGCGGCGGGAATCACGCGGTAGCTTTGATCGAGACCGGACGTACTATGGCCGGGGGAAGGCGTGAACTCGACCTTGCCGGACTGGTAAAGATGATTGAGGAGTGTCCGCTTCCTGTCCTTGTGTATCCTGCACGGGTTGCAGAGACACCTGAAGAAGTTGGACGTATAGCGAAGGCGTCGCTTGCGGCCGGCACTGCCGGTGTGGTATTCGACGTGCACCCGTCGCCGCTGCAGGGCCTTTTGACCGAGGGATTCTGCCTGTCCATTGAGGAGTTTGCTGTCATTTTCGAATCGATAAAGCAGTTGCTTGTATAAGAAAAGCAGTCTTATTAACCACGCTGAATAAATCGCTGGAGGATGTCGATGGTGCCGCAGGCTGAGATGGAGCGAGTGGAAATAGGTACGGAAAGTCCCCACGATACACCGGAAAAGATGATCGGATTCAGATGGCTGGTGATTATTTCAATCACGGCGCTTGTCCTTTCGATCGTGCTTCCGCTGGTGTCGCAGCTGAATATGCGTGTGGATTTCCGTGCGACGAGCGAGACAAGCAACGAGTGGGAAGGCGTCGATACAACCATACTCGCAGGATCGCAGAGCGAATCGTACCTGAGGACCGTTTCCACTGAATACAAGGCAATCTTCATCCCGCTTCACCTCTCCAACAACGCTGCGCAGTTCACTCCAATAATGATCCTGTACGGTCCTGTATTGATTACCGGACAACCGCTCGAACTCGGCGTGATACCTGAAGCCTTTTCCAGTGAGCTGGTTGGTTCAGCAGCCATTCGTCTGGCGCACGTCGGAGGCCCGGCAGTTTTTTATATCCTGCTCCTG